>DGRV01000079.1:0-12665 GCA_002391225.1 Christensenella sp. UBA4379 | reverse complement strand
GACGTGACCATCCAGGCCCAGATCATCGACCTGATGAACAGCCTGAAGGAAAAGACGGACACGTCCATCGTCCTGATTACCCACGACATGGGCGTGGTGGCCAAAATGGTGGACCGGCTGTACGTGATGTACGCCGGGAAGATCGTCGAGCAGGGGGACGCCGAGGCCCTCTTCCACCGGCCGCGCCACCCCTATACCTGGGGCCTGCTGGACAGCGTGCCCAGGCTGGACGAGCGCACGAAGGAGGAGCTTCATTCCATCCCCGGCATGCCGCCCGACCTGATCGCCCCGCCGGAGGGCTGCCCCTTTGCCGCCCGCTGCCGCTACGCCATGAACATCTGCAAGCGCTCCATGCCGGACCAGTTTGAGCTGGAGGAACCGGGGCACGGGGCCGCCTGCTGGCTGTGCCATCCGGAATATATCCGCCGCTTCGGCGAAACGAACAGGGAGGGGAAGCTCCATGAAAAATGAAACCGGCGCTCCCCTGCTGGAGCTCAAAGACGTAAAGACCTATTTTAAAGTATCCGGCGGGATTCTGAAGGCGGTCAACGGGGTGAGCCTCACCATCCGCGAAGGGGAAACCATCGGCCTGGTGGGGGAATCCGGCTGCGGAAAATCCACCCTGGGCAAGACCATCCTGCGCCTGATCCGCCCGGCCGGCGGCCAGGTGCTCTTTGACGGCCGAGACATCTGGAGCTTTTCCCGGGCCGAAAGAAAGGCCTACACCCGCCAGGTGCAGATGATTTTCCAGGACCCCTACGCCTGTCTGGACCCCTTAAGCGTGATCGGCGACACAGTGGCCGAGGGCATGGACATCCACCGTCTGAACGCGGACAAGGCGGAACGGGGGAAGGCGATCCTGCGGCTGCTGAACGACGTCGGGCTCAACGAAAGCCACGTCAACCGCTTTCCCCACGAGTTTTCCGGCGGCCAGCGCCAGCGCGTCGGGATCGCCCGGGCCCTGTCCCTGACGCCGCGCCTGATCGTGTGCGACGAACCCATCTCCGCGCTGGACGTGTCCATCCAGGCCCAGGTGGTCAACCTGCTCAAGCGCCTGCAGCGGGACATGGGGATGGCCTACCTGTTTATCACCCACGATCTTTCCATGGTGCGCCAGATTTCGGACCGCATCGCGGTCATGTACCTGGGCAGCATCGTGGAAATCGCCGACAGCGAGGACATTTACCTGTCCAACCGCCACCCTTATACGAAAGCCCTCCTGTCCGCCATTCCGATTGCCGACCCGACGGTGGAAAGGAAGCGGGAGCGCATCGTCCTGTCCGGGGACGTGCCCAGCCCGGTCAACCTGCCCGCCGGCTGCGCCTTTGCCGGACGCTGCCCCAACGCCTGCGACCGCTGCAGGCGGGAAGCGCCCAGTTTACGGGAAATTGCCCCGGGCCACCTGATCGCCTGTCACCTGGCGGAGTGAGGAAACTTTTATGAAACTATGTGAGGAAGACCTGCGTAAGGTCGTCTGGCTGTCCGATCCCGCCCTGTCCCCGGACGGGGAAACCGCCGTCTATGTCCGTGCCGAAAGCGATTACAAGACCGGGAAAAATATCCCAAAGCTGGTTTCTCTTTCCCTGACGGACGGAACGTCCGGCCCGGTGTCCCATCTGACCTGCCGCCAGCATTCGCCCCGCTTCAGTCCGGACGGGGCTTTGCTTGCTTTTTGCTCCGACGACGAAGGGGTTGGCCGCCTGTTTGTCAAAAATAGGATCACCGGGGAAGAAAAACAGCTGACCTCTTTTGGGGTAGGGGACTACGCCTGGAGCCCGGACGGAAAGAGCATCGCCCTGTGCGCCCCCCTGCCCCGGGATCGGAGGGGGAGCCCCATGCGGGTGGAAAGCAGGGAGGAATGGGAGGCCTGGAAACAGGAAATGGACCACGCCCCCCGGTTTACGGAAGAACTTATGTACAAGCTGGACGAGGCCTTCGGCTTTCTTCCCGGGAGCGGCGGCGCTCTGTACCTGGCGGACGTGGGCCGGGGCAGCGCCGAACTGCTGACAGAGACCAAAGTGCCCTGCAGCCTGCCCTCCTTTTCGGCGGACGGAAAGAGGCTCTATTACTATGCCCTAACCGGAGAAAGGGAACAGTCCCTGTTTAAAAGCCTGTTCTGCATGGACCTTTCTTCCCGGGAAAGCCGGCAGGTTCGGACCCTGCGCCCGGTGGAGGCGGTGTTTCCCGCCGCGGAAAAGGACGGAGGCCTCATCTACGCCGCTCACAGCGAGGAAAATCAGCGGACCGAGCTCTTCCTCCTGGACGAAGTAGCGGGAACGGAGCTTCCCCTGCTTCCCAAGGATGAAACGGAGGGGGTTGATCCCGCCCTGATCGGGGACGACCGGAACGGCAGCATGGGCCTGCCCGTGCGGATGGGCGAGGACGGAAAGCCCGTATACCTGACCGCCCGGGACGGGCGGATCTTCCTGCGCTTTGGCGAAGGGAAGGAATTCGGGCCCAGCGGCTGCATCCAGGCCTTTTCCGAAGTGCGGAAGGGCAAAGTGGTCATCCTGAAAAGCGCCCCGGACCACCCGGGGGAATTGTATCTGACGGATTTACATACCGGCAAGGAAACCCGTTTGACCCATGAAAACGACTGGATCGGGGGCTTTGAAACGGGGCTGCCCGAAAGGGTGGAAGTGTCCGCCGGGGATCACACCGTGCGCGGCTGGGCCCTGCTGCCAAAGGGGACGGAACCCTGTCCGGCGGTCCTGTACATCCACGGCGGGCCGGAATGTTTTTACGGGGAGGACATCTTCTTTTTTGAAGCGCAGACGCTGAGAAGCGCCGGCTTTGCGGTGCTCTGGTGCAATCCCAGGGGCAGCGCCGGGTACGGCCCCAAGTACCTGTCCGGGGCCTACGGGGAAGAGGCCGCAGACGACCTGCTGGCCTTTTTGGGCGCCTGTGCGGACCGCTTCCCGCAGATCGACCGGGAACGCCTCGGGGTGACCGGCGGAAGCTACGGCGGCTATATGACCAACAAGCTGACGTTATGCACGGACCGGTTCCGGGCCGCGGCGGCCCAGCGCACCTGGATCGACCCGGCGACCTCCTACGGCACCGGGGACATGGGCTTTATCTCCGGGTCCGGTCAGACGGATTTCCGCGCCTATATGCTGAACCGGGCAAGGGGCAGCGTCCTTCGGGACATTGGGAAGCTGAACACCCCTACCCTCATCCTCCACGGGGAGGCGGACGTCCGCTGCGGGGAGGAGCAGGCCGATCAGTTGTTCAATATGATCCGCGCCCTCAGGCCCGAGGTACCTTGCCGCCTGGTCGTTTTCCCCGGGGAAAACCACAGCCTGACCCGGACGGGCCTGATACACAACCGCATCCGCCACATGGCGGAGATCCGCCGGTGGATGGAAAAATACCTGAAAGGATCGGACGAAGCCCAATGAGACCGCTGGTACCGGAAGATTACGCCCAAATGGTCCGCCTGTCGTCCCTGGCGGCGGCGCCGGACGGGGCTTTGGCGTATGTCAAATATTTCTGGCAGGAGAACGCCTGGCAGCGCCGGGTGGAGCTGATGCAGGGCGGGGAAACAAAGGTCGTTTCCATCGGCGGCGTCCGGGAAACCTGCCCCGTGTTCTCCATGGATGGGCAGCAACTTTGGTTCCTGTCCGACGGGCGGGTCGCCCTGTATGACCGGGAAACCGGGTCCGCCCGGGAGGCTTTTTCCCTGCCGGAAGGTTTTTTGGCGACGGACGTGCTCCCTATGAAGGACGGCTGCGTTTTTTCCTGCCGCCGGGAGATTCGGGAAGTTCCGCCCGAAGGCTGTAACTGGCAGATGCCGCTGGTAACGGAGGAGCTGCGCTTCCGGGACGACGGGGACCACGGCTGGAAAAAGCGGTACGAATACCGCCTCTGCCTGTACCGGGGCTCGGTGCGCGTGCTGGCGGAGGGGGGCAGGCCCTATCGGGCCTTGGCCCTGCTGCCGGATGAAAGCGCCGTGCTGGCCGCCCAGGACGGCTTTTTCCTGATCAGCCTGACGGATGGCGTTGTCACGCCCCTTTCCGCCCCCTTTCAGCCGGGCGGGGACGTCCGTCCGGCCGTCGCTCCGGACGGAAGCTATGCCCTGGTGGCCGCCTCCTGCGGGATGGAAAGCCGCCTTGGGCGGCTCTGGCTGGACGGCCGGGAGCACGGCCCGGACCGGACGGAAAACGAGCCGGCGGGCCTGAGCGAAGGGCTCTATATGGACCTTTCCCCGGAGCGGAAAAGCCTGATCGCCCGCGGGCGGGAAGCAAATACCTTTTTTGTTTCCGCGGTCCGCGGCCACAGGCCTGCCCTTTTTAAGGCAGAGGTCCGGGAAGGAAAAATCGTCTATACCGAGCTGGAGGGAGCCGGTCTGCCCGTCGAAACGGCGGGGGAAACGGCCTTCGGCGTCGCGGTGCTTTCGGGGGACGCGGGCTTCCCGCCCCGCTCCGCTTTCTGGAAGGATGGGGCCTTCCGCTTTGTCTCCCCGGATCCCAATCCCTGGCTGGCGGAGGCCCGCCCGGTCTCGCCCCAGCTGGTTGAGACCCCCTCTCAGGACGGGCGGACGGAGCTGACAGGCTATCTCCTTTTGCCGGAGGGCAGGAAAGAAAATATTCCTCTGCTGGTCTGGGTCCACGGCGGTCCTTCGGGCTGCTGGGCGCCGGGCTTCTGCCTGGAAACCCAGTGCGCCGTGAGCCAGGGCTTCGCGGTCCTGCTGCCCAACCCCCGGGGGTCTACCGGCCGGGGCGAGGATTATGCCGACCCGGCGCACGCCTTTGACGGCGGCGCGGCCAACGACATCCTGTGCCTCTTGGACGAGGCCCTCCGCCGCTTTCCCTACCTGGACGGGCGGCAGGTCAGCGTCCTGGGCGGCAGCTACGGCGGCTTCATGGCCGCCTGGATGGCGGGAAGGACCGCCCGCTTCCGCTGCGCCGTGGTGATCAAAGGCGTCACCAACTGGCTGTTCATTCATTTCCGTTCCTCCCAGGCCGGCCAGCCGGTCATGGACGAATACCGGGATTTTCAGGATTTCCTGGTGGACACGGTGAAGTCCTCCCCGATCTATGACGCCGGGGACGTGAACATCCCCACCCTCATCATCCACGGGGAAAAGGATCAGCAGGTGCCGGTGGAAAACGCCCACCAGTATTACACCGCCCTCAAGGACTGCCATCCGGACCTGCCCGTCCGGCTGATGCTGCTGCCGGACGCCTGCCACGGCTATTCCCGGGACGGTCTGCCGGACTATCTCGCCATCCAGCGGGAAACCCTCAGGTGGCTTCAAACCTACGGCAAGGAGACAGCGCCATGAAGATGGATCATTATTACCGCTACGATGAAATCGCCTCCGCCCTCCAGGGCTTTGTCCGGGCCTATCCCGGGCTCTGCTCTCTGTCCGGCATCGGCAAAACCAGGGAGGGCCGGGACATCTGGTGCCTGACGGTCTGCAATAAAGAGACCGGGGCGGCGGAGGAAAAGGCCGCGTTTTTCATGGACGGCAACATCCATTCCGGGGAAGTGGCCTCCTCGATGGCGGTCCTGTACACGCTGGAAAAGTGGCTGTCCGCCTACGGGAAGGACGAGGGGATCACCTCCCTTTTGAACCGGTATACCATCTACGCCATTCCCCGGATCAACGCGGATGCGGCGGAAATCTACCTGACCACGCCCCGGACGCTTCGGGGCTCCACGGAAAAGTATTACCCGGAAGAAAACGGCATCCAGCCCTGCGACCTGGACGGGGACGGGGAAATCCGCCAGATGCGCATCCTGGACCCCGCGGGGAAATGGAAGGCCTGGGAAAAGGACCCCCGGGTGATGATGGAGCGCCAGCCGGACGATGTGGAGGGACCCTTTTACACCCTGGTCTCGGAGGGCGTTTTCCGCGGCGGGCCGGAGGATTTCGCGGCCCTGCGCGACGCCCGCCTCCAGGAGGACCTGGACCCCAACCGCCAGTTCCCCTTTGAGTGGAACAAGGATTATCCGGACCCGTCGCGCCCCACCAGCGGGCCGGAGCCCCTGCACGACCAGGAGGTCCGGGCGCTGTATGATTTCGTCTGCGCCCATCCGAATATCGTCTTTCACATGAATTTCCATACCTACGGGGGCCTGCACATTTCGCCCGCGGTCTTCTGCCCCCATCTGGACGCGCCAGACGCCGGGGCCATGCGGCGGCTGGGCCTTTCGATGCGGAAAAAGACGGGCTACAAATGCGAGGGCATCTTCCCCGAAGGGGCCAAGGACATCGCCCCCGGCTGCTACACCGCCTGGGAATACTTTGAAAAGGGCATCATGGCCTTTGTGACGGAGCTGTGGGATTTTCCCTTCCAGGCGGATCCGGAGAGGCCGGAGAACTGGAGCATGTTTTTTGCCGATACGGAGGAGCAGTTCCTCCGGGAAGCGGAAACGGCGATCCGCTGGGACGAAGAACAAAACGGCGGCAGGGGCTTTTCGCCCTGGAAGGTCTTTGATCATCCGGATTGGCGGGAGGCGGCCGAAGGGGTCACGGTGGAAATCGGCGGCTGGAGCGAGAAATTTTCCAAACAGAATCCCCCCGTACATCTGCTGGCCGGCGTCTGTGAAAAGGGCTGCCAGGCGGCGCTGGTAGGGCTTAAGTCCATGCCGAAGATCGCCGTGGGCTCCGTCAAAAGAGGGGAAGAAAAGGACATAGAAACCATCCTGGCAGAGATTGAAAACCTGGGCTTCCTCCCGACTTCCGGCACGGATCTCGCGGAACAGAAGGGGCTCGATACCGATCTTATCGTCACCCTGGAGGGCTGCGAGGTGCTCAGCGACAACCCTGTGACGATCAAAAAGATCGATGGTTTTTCAAAAAAAGCGGCCATGTTTACCGTGCGCATCGAACAGGAGACGGACCTTACCGTCACCGTTTCTGGCAAGCGCTGCGGCCAAGCGGCGCGCACAGTGCACTGCGTACCCAGACCCAAAGGAGGCGGAAAATAACCATGTCTCTCCCTGAACCATTCAGCACGGAGCATTTTGTCCCCGGCTGCTTTGAGGCGTCCGGAAGCGTCCGGATCGCCGGAAAGCCCCTGGCTTTCCGGACCGTGTCGGAGGATTTTGTCTTCTACGCCCCGGACGGGACGCCGGAAGCGTCCCTGTTCGCCATCTCCTACCTGGCGAAAGACGCGGGGGAAAACCGGCCGGTTATGTTCCTGTGGAACGGGGGCCCGGGCTCCGCCACGTCCACGCTTCACCTGGAGTGCTTCGGCCCCTGGCTGATTCAGCGGGACGGGGAAGGAAAGCCCGTATACGGCCTCACCGAAAACCCCGACTGCCTGCTGGACCTGTGCGACCTGGTGTTCGTGGACCCGGTTGGGGTGGGCCTGTCCCGCCTGCTTCAGGCGGACAAGGCGCAGAAGTATTATTCCGTGGACGGGGACGCCCGCAGCGTGGCCTTCCTGATCATCGAATGGCTGCGCCGCCGGGGCCGCTGGAACAGCCCGGTCTATCTGACCGGGGAAAGCTACGGGACGGTGCGGGCCTGCCGCGTGATCGCCGAGCTGGGCAGAAGCCCCTATTCCGAAAGCCGCATGGTGCCGGGCATTCCGGTGCAGGGCGTCTGCCTGATCGGCCTGGCGACGGACGAGTGCCGCCAGGACCTGACGCTGGCCATGATGCCCGCCATGGCGGCCACCCACTGGTATCATCTGGACAAAAAACCCGGCACCCAGGAGGAATTTGTGGAGGAAGCCCGGGCCTTTGCGAGGAGAGAGCTCCTGCCTGCCCTCTACGAGGGCGACGAAGCCGGGCGGGAGGCCGTGCAGCGCTGCGCGGAGCGGCTGTCTTACTTTACGGGCATGCCGGAAGACTATTTCAAAAAGGCCGGCCTTCGCGTCCTTTCCGCTGACGATTTCAGGCGTCAATCCCTGCCGGGCTATACCCTGGACCTCTATGACGCCCGGCTCAAAACCCCGGCGGGGGAAACCTACCGCCTCCTGGGCGGGGACAACGTCCCCCTGCAGGTGATGAACGGCCTGCTGCTGCCCAAGCTGGGAATCGAGGCGGGCAGGCTGTATTATACCGGCAATATCAACGTGAACGTCCAGTTCAGCATGGACACCGAGGACGTGGGGGAATACCGCCGCACCCATCTGGAATGTCTGAAAGACGGCATGGAGCGCACGGCGGACATGGAGGTCCTGTTTGCCTCCGGCCTGTACGACCTGTGCACCCACGCCGGGTTTACGAGGTATCTGGTGTCCCACGCGGGGCTGCCGAGGGACCGTGTGGCGGTCCGGGAATATCCCGGGGGCCACGGGGTCTATTCTACGGAGGAGGGGAAGGCGGCCTTCCTTTCCGACCTGCGCGGAATGCTGGAAAGAAAAAAGGAGTCAACATGATGGACAGGGAAATCGTACTGCTGGGGCGAATCATCGATTCTGTGAGCGACGCGGCCATTGAGGACGGCGCGGTGCTGGTCCGGGAGGGGCGCATCCAATACGCAGGCCCCCGGAAGGACGCGCCGGATACTCAAAACGCGGAAGTCTACACCTGCGAGGACGCCACGATCATGGCGGGCTTCATCGACGCCCACATTCACCTGACCGGGGCGGAAAGCGTGCACCGCAGCGGGGATACGCCCTATGATCTGCTGTTGACCACCGTCCGGGACCTGAGTGACCTGGTGGACGCCGGCGTCACCGGCGTGCGGGACATGAGCGCCTTTGGCCGTCCCTTACGGGACGCCATCGAAAAGGGCATCATCAAAGGCCCCCGCATCATGGTGGGAGGCCGGGTGCTGAGCATTTCCTCCGGGCACTGCGATTTTGACGTTCATAAGCCCGTTTCCCAGTGCAACGAGGAGGACCTGACCGGCTACATGATGGACGGGCCGGAGGAATGCTACCGGGGCGTCCGCCGACAGTTCCGGGAAGGGGCGGAATTCATCAAAATCTGCGCCACCGGCGGCGTCTCCTCCGCCATCGACGATTATAACGACCAGGAGTTTTCGGAAGAGGAATTGAAGGTCATCATCGGCGAGGCAAAGCGGCACAACACCTACGTGACCGCCCACTGCACCGGCACCGCGGGCACCAAGGCGGCCCTCAAAGCCGGCATCGGCTGTGTGGAGCACGGCGTCATGCTGGACGAGGAATGCTGTCAGATCATGAAGGAAAGAAACGTCCCCCTGGTGACCACGCTGAGCGTGGCCCTCGGGCTTTCAGACATGCAGGGCCTTCCCCCGCACATGATGCGCAAGGCCCAGGGCGTCAAGGAAGCCGCCATGCGCTCCTTCCGCATGGCCCATGAATACGGCATCACCGTGGCCCTGGGCACGGATTATTCCAACAGCCCCAACACGCCCTTCAGCGAAATCGGCCGGGAGTTTTACAGCCTGACCCGCTGCGGCTATTCGCCGATGGAGGCCATCCGCGCGGGCACGGTCAACGGGGCGAAGCTGATGCGCAGGGAAAAGGACATCGGCACCGTGGAGGCGGGGAAGCTGGCCGACCTGGTGCTGGTTGAGGGCAATCCGCTGAACGACATCCAGGTGCTCGCCCATGCCGATAACGTGCAGCTGGTGATGATCGGCGGGAAGATCCAGAAGGAAGCAGGCGGGGTGCGCCATGAACTTTGATTTTGAAACCGTGGTCCGCCGCCGCCCGGCCAATCTGAAGCGGATGTTTACGGACCCGGCCGTGCTGGAGCACGGCAACGTGAGCTTTGACGGGGCGGAGCCGGATTACCCGACCGCGCCGGTCATCCGGGATGCGGTCCATCGTCTGGCCGACAACGGCCTGTACGGCTTCACCGTCGCGGACAGCGCGTACAAAAACGCCCTTTGCTGGTGGTTTGAAAACAGCCGGGGCGTTTCCGTCGAGAAGGACTGGATCGTGCCCACCCTGGGGACCATCCATGCCCTGGCCAGTTTGATCCGCCTTTGCTGCCCCCAGGAGGAGGATGCCATTTTGGTGATGCCTCCGGTGTACAACCGCTTTGCCCAGGCAGCCGTCCGGCTGAATCGGCCAGTGGTGTCCTGCCCGCTGATTCAGGGGGACACCCGCTACGAAATCGACTTTCACCGGCTGGAGGCCCTGCTTTCGAAGGAGCGGGTCCGGATTATCGTCCTCTGCAACCCGCATAACCCCATCGGCCAGATCTGGAAAAAAGAGGAACTGACCGAGCTCGCGCTCGCTGCGGCCCGGCACGACGCGGTCCTGTTCTGTGACGAAATCTTTGCCGACAACTGCTATGGCGGGCGCTCCTGCCCGAGCCTGCTCTCCGTGCCCGAGGCGCGGGAGCGGGCCGTGGTGTCCTCGTCCCTGGGAAAGGCTTTCGGGCTGACGGGCCTCAACCACGCCAATGTCCTGATTCCGGACGCTGCTCTCCGGGAGGCCTTTGAGGACAGGCGGACCCGCGATCATTACGGCAGCATGGACCCGCTGGCCTACGAGTGCGTGCTGGCCGGCTATAGCCCGGAGGGGCTCAGCTGGGTGCGGGCGTCCAACCGGGTGTGCGAGGAAAACATCCGCCTGGCCCGGGAGGCTTTTTCAAGGCTCTTCCCCGGGGCGGCCGTCTTTGGCGGGGAAGGCGCGTATGTGCTGTGGATCGACCTGAACAATTATTTTGACAGCGAAGAAGAAATGCTGGACTTTTTATATCACAAGGCTTATTTTCACGTGGACGCGGGGTCGTCCTACGGCGCGCCGGGCTTCATCCGCATGTGCGTGGCGTCCCCGGCGCACTGTGTGAAAAAGGCCCTGAGCGACCTTGAAACGGCATGGAAGGAGCGGAAACAATGCTTTTGATCGAAGAAAAACAGGTACGGGAAATCCTGACCCCCGAAAAGTGCGTCGCCGCCATGCGGCAGGCCTTCATGGACCTGGAGAACGGAAAATGCGACATGCCCCAGCGCCTGATCTGCAAGCTGCCCAACACGGCCGCCTTCGGCTTCATGCCCGCCTATGTGGGGGACTATTTTGGGGCCAAGGTCATCGCTGCCTACGCCCCGAACATGGGGACGGAATACCCCTCCCACATCGGGTATGTGATGCTGTTTGAAAGCGAGCACTGCACCGTCAGCGGGCTGATCGAGGCGGGGTCCATCACGGAGATCCGCACGGGCTGCGTCTCCGCCGTGGCGACGGACCTGCTGGCGAAAAAGAACGCCCATTGCCTGGCCCTGATCGGGGCTGGGGCCCAGGCCCGCTCCCACCTGGCGGCCATCCGCCTGATCAGGCCCATCGACCAGGTCCGCGTCTTTGACTTAAACGAAAAAGCCTCCCTGCGCTTCCAGAAAGAAGCGGAGGAAAAATACGGCCTGCCCGTTACCGTCTGCGCCTCCGTGGAGGAGGCGGTCCGGGAGGCGGACATCATCTGCACCCTGACCCCGGCCAAGGAGGCTTATCTGACGAAGGCCATGGTCCGGCCCGGGACCCACGTCAACGCCGTGGGCACCTTCAGCCCCGTGACCCGGGAGGCCGCTTCCGACCTGGTGGCCGCCGCCCGCCTGTATTCCGACCATACCCCGGCCTGCCGCAAGGAGAGCGGGGAATACCTGGTGCCCCTTCAGGAGGGACTGATTGGGGAAGATCATATCCTCGGTTCCATCGGGGAGCTGCTGCTGGGCCGGGCACCCGGCCGGCAGACGGACAGCGACATCACCCTCTTCGACGCCCTGGGCCTGGCGGTGGAGGACATCGCCGCCGCCAGGCTGGTGTATGAGGAGGCAGTCCGATGAGCCTGTGCCGCGTGACGGTGACGCCGGAAGACAGCGGCCGGGGCATCGAACTGGTACATGTGCGGGTGGAGGCGGAGGGTCTTTCCCGCAAAGCTGGCCAGCCCCTTTTCCGGGCCCAGGTGGAGACCGTGTCCGTCCCCGGGGCGGAGCCCCGGGACGTCCGGGCGGAAGATGATCTGGGCCCGCTTCCCCTCTCCGTCCGGGAGGTAGAGGAATATCCGATTGTCTATCGCCTATGGGAGACGGAGCAGGACACGGCCGGCAGGCTGGTGATCGAATATACCGTGTCCCCCTGCGAGCGTTTGAGCCGGGGACGGCACGGGCCCTATTTTCAGTTTGCCCGGGAAGCGGGCGGCGTCAGCGGGCCGGGGATCGCCTTTCTGATCGACCTGCTAGGCTTGAAGGGAAACGCCTTCCTCCACTGGGACCTGTCCCGCCTGCCCGCGGGCAGCCGCGCCGTGTGCGCCTGGGGCGAGGGGGATGTGGAAAAAGAGGACGGCCTGGAGAGCCTGCGGCAGATCTATTACGCCGTCGGGCCGGTTCAATCCATCACGGAGGGGGAGTTCGGCTTTTACTGGCTGACGGAGCCTTCCTTTGACGTGCGCTCCCTGGCGGACTATACCCGCCGCCTCTTTGGCGTCATGCAGGGCTTTTTCCGGGACGATCAGCCGGTTTACCGCATCTTCATGCGGCACGATTTGACGGAGTCCAGCGGCGGCACCGCCCTGGTCCGCTGCTACATGTTCGGGTGGAACGACCGCCAGCCGGTCTCCGTCCCGGACAAGCAGAACCTCCTGGCCCATGAGATGGTGCACAACTGGCCCCACCTGAACGACGTGCCCTACGGGGAAACCACCTGGTACGAAGAGGGGACGGCAGAGTATTATTCGATCCTGATTCCGCTTCGGGCCGGGCTGATTACCAAAGAACAGGCCCTTCAGGAAATTCAGAAGCGCACCGACGCCTACTATACCAACCCCACCCG
>DGRV01000035.1:10116-61312 GCA_002391225.1 Christensenella sp. UBA4379 | reverse complement strand
CCCGGGCGGCAAATCCGCAAGGAACGCATTTTTGCTCCCGCAGAAGTGAAGTTGTCTTCACTTCCTAAGGCATATTCTGCTCCGCAAAAATGCTCCTCGCGGCGTACATTGTCCAGGGCCTGCCGGCCCGTTGCTCAGTGAAAACTGTCCACCGGACAGTTTTCCAGGCCTTCGCAACCCGCTGCGGATTACAATCAGGGGGAGGAATCCCCCTGATCACCCCCTATTGTCAAATTGCAAACTCTTTTCGATCTCAGGGGACTGAATAGTTACTCAATAGTTACTCTGATTTAAAGAAATAGCCAATATTAAAAGTCCCGCCGCTTTGCTCGCGGCGGGACTTTGCTGTTGGTCTACCAATGTGGTTTCGTCTTCGGCGCTTTACTCCGCCAGGGCGGACTGGGCGGCGTTCACGCCGGCGATGATGCCGGAGTCCGTGCACAGCAGCTGCGCGCAGCCAGAAACGTATACCTGGTTAAAGTATTTGCCGTTGATGATTTCCCCGGCGGCGTACAGTCCGGCGATGGAGCTGCCGTCCTTCTGGACGACGCAGTTCGCGCCGTCGGTCTTGAGGCCGCCGATGGTGCCCATGGTGACCGTTTTGACGCTGACCGCGTAATACGGGCCCTCGCCGATCGGCACCAGGGTGGTCTGTCCCATGTCCTCGTCGACGCCGCTCTGGCAGAAGCCGTTGTAGCGTTCGACGCCGGCGGTGAAGGTCTCGGGGTTCATGCCGGTCAGCTTGGCGAGCTCTTCCAGGGTGTCGGCCTTGAAGATTTCCTTGCCGTCCACCCGCTGATTCTCTTCGATGAACTGGATGCCGGCGGGGAACCCGGCGGCGGTGAAGATGGAGTAGATCTTCCCGGTGCGGGCCATCGCGTCAGAGAAGGCGATGGAGCGCGGGCCGTACAGGGCGTTGGTGTTGAACACGCGGGCGCCCTCGCCGTCCACCACATAGTAGTTGGCGTAGTTGATCAGGCCGTTCAGGGTGTCGGGGAAGTAGGAGTTGTGGCCGCCGGCGTCCACGCCGATTGCCAGGTCCATCCACCAGCCGTCTTCATAGACGTCGGCCCCAAGCTTTTCCGCCATCAGGATGCCGTCGCCCGTATCGTACATGGTGGAAGCGGTATAAGGCAGGACCCAGTCCTGGGGAAAGGTGGGGCAGAAGCGGGCCATCAGCTCGCGGGAAGCGGCCCATCCGCCCGTCGCCAGTACGACGGACTTGGCGTGAACGGTCAGGGTGGAGCCGTCCCTGCGCTTGCACACAACGCCGGCCACCTGGCCGTTTTCATCGGTCAGGATCTCGGTGGCTTCGGTGTCGTAGTAAACGGAGAAGCCTTCTTTTTCATTCAGCCATTTCATCCCGGCCACGATGTGGTCCGCGCCGGCGGCTTCCCCGTCGAAGGCGCTGGTCCTGCTGGCGGGATAGTGCCACACCGTAAAGGGAGAACCAAAGCCGTCCGGGCCGGTGATCGGGTCGCCGTGAGAGTCCAGGAATTCAAGGTCGGAGGCGGAGCGGGCGATCATTTCCTTCATGGCCTGCCGGTCCGTTTCGTCCTTCTTGACGGACATGTCCTCCTGGGAATTGTAGCTGGCAAAGTAGCCGTCCACGTCCAGGGTGAACCCGGCTTCCTGCTGCCAGATGCTGTTGACGGCGGTGATGAAGCCGCCGGAATACTTGGAGGAGCCGCCGGCCGCGCTGGCCTTTTCCACCGCGACGACCTTCGCTCCCTGGTCCAGGGCGCTCATGGACGCGGTAACGCCGGCCAGGCCCATACCGACCACGACGACGTCCGTTTCCACTTCTTCATCCTTCGGCGCGGGGCGCTCGCGCTTGGCCTTGAGGACGTTCAGATCCCCGCCGGCCTGGACGCAGGCGTCTTCGATCGCGTTCAGTACCCCGCGGCTGGTGAAGGTGGCGGAGGTCACCGTATCCACGTTCAGAGACTGATACGCAAGGACATCCGCCGGGATCTTTTCCAGGGCGGCGTCCGCTACGTTGCGGGTTTCCCCGTGCTCGGTCACGGTGATGTCGGTAATGGCGTCCTCGCTGAAGGTGACGTCCACCTTGATGGCGGAGCGGACGCCCCGGCCTTCGCCGCTGTAGGTGCCGGGCACAAAGGAGAGGGCGGAGGCGCTCTTTTCAGCGGCGGCGTTCCGTCCGGCCGTCCGGCCCATCACGTAGCAGTTCAGCACCGCGGAGCCGGACATGTAGGCGGTGTCGTACAGCGCGCCGTTGGAAATGGCGCCGGCCGCGTACAGGCCTTCGATGGCGCTGCCGTCCGCCCGGAGCACTTTGGCTTCCGTATCGGTCACGATGCCGCCCATGGAGTCCATGTTGGTCGGCACCATGCGCACGGCGTAGAAGGGGCCGGTGGTAATGGGCGTTTCGTAGGCGATTCTGGCCCCGAAGGCGTCCGTGCCGTTCTTGATGCCGCTGTTCCAGACCTGCACCCAGCCGATAAAGGTGTCGGGCTCAAAGCCGGCCTTGTCCGCCAGTTCCTTCAGGGTTTCGCCTTTGATCAGGTATTTGCTTTCCTCGTTGGCCTGGAGAATCGCGGTCTTGGCCTCGTCGGAGGAGTCGTAGATGCTGTAATAGGGGGCCGCGCTGCGCATGATCATCTTGGAGTAGGCGTTGGGGTGGGCGTTTTCATTCATGAAGCGCTCGCCGTTGCGGTCCACCATCATGGCGATGGTCCACGGGCCGCCCAGACCGCCCAGGGTATTGCCGTCGTCCGCCGGGGTGGAATAGCTCATGCCCATCAGCCACTGATTCTTATACAGGGCCGCGCCGATCTTTTCCGCCATCAGCAGGCCGTCGCCGGTGGAGCCCACGGAGGCGACGTGTACGGTGTTCACGTTTTCAGGGGTCAGCCGGGCGATCAGCTCTTCGTTATAGGAATAACCGCCGGTGGCCAGCACCACGGCCTTGGCCTGGATGGCGTAGGTCTGGCCTTCATTTTCCACCACCGCGCCGACCACCCGGCCGTTTTCGACCAGGAGCTCGGTCGCCCTGGTGTTCAGGAGAATCTCGGCACCGCGTTCCTTGGCGACCTCCGTCATTTTCGCGGGCTGGCCGCTGGGCAGGTTGCTGGGGTAGTGGAAGCGGTCCGCCCCTTCGATCATGCCGAAGCTGGTCGGTGCGCCGAACTCATAGCCCAGGCCGACCAGCCAGTCGATGGTTTCCGCACCCTGGGAGGCCAGCCAGGTGATGCGCTCCTTGTCGGGGGAGCCGTTGTCCGGCCGGTCCGTGACGCGCTGGTAGAGCAGCCACTGGTTGACGTAGGCGGCGACGCTGTCGTCGATTCCGGCTTCCAGCTGATATTTGGAGCCGGGCGCGGCGATGCCGCCGCCGGACAGGGCGGAGGTGCCGCCGGTGGAGGCCATCTTTTCCACCAGAATGACGTTTGCGCCGCAGTCCCTTGCTTCGACCGCGGCCGCCAGTCCGGCCAGACCGCCGCCGATGATCAGGACGTCGGTCTTCCGGTCCTCATGGGCGGCGGTTTCTTTTTCAATCGGGGACTTCAGGGCTTCGATGTCCGCGCCGGCCTGGGCCAGGGCGGCTTCGGCGGCCTGAAGGATGGCGTTCGAGGTGTTGGTCGCGCCGGTCACGGCGTCCACCGCGAGGGACTGATTTTCCACGATGGCCTGGGGGATCGTCTCCAGGGCCGGATCCGCCACGCCGGGCGTTTCGCTGTGTTCCGTCACGGTGACGGACAGGATCCTGTCTCCGCTGACCTCCACCGTGACCGTGACGTCTCCGTTATTTCCTTTGGCCGCTGCGGTATACTGGCCTTCCGTATAGCCGGACGCAAAAGCGCCGGACATCACGCTGAACGCCAGCACCAGGGACAATATGACGCAGATTCCTCTTTTCATATTCGGGAACCCCCTTTCATGGAAGATCATAGCATATGGAGCCCATAATATCAATGTTTTACAGGACTTTTTGCAGGAAACTGATGAGGCGCGGGTTCTGCGGGCGGTCGAACAGCTCGTGCGAGGGCTTGTCCTCGGCGATGACACCGCCGTCCAGGAAGATAGTGCGGGAGCTGACCTCCCGGGCAAAGCGCATTTCGTGGGTGACTACGATCATGGTCATGCCGGTCTGGGCCAGGTTTTTCATGACCTCCAGCACCTCCCCGATCATCTCCGGGTCCAGGGCGCTGGTCGGCTCGTCGAACAGCATGACCTCCGGGTCCATCATCAGGGCGCGGACGATGGCGATGCGCTGCTTCTGCCCGCCGGAAAGCTGGGAGGGGTAGGATTCCAGCTTGTCTTCGAGCCCGACCCGGCGGATCAGGCCCAGGGCCTTTTCCTTGGCCTGCTCGGGGTCCATGTGGAGGATCTTGACCGGGGCAGCGATCATGTTTTTGAGCACGTTCATGTTGTTGAACAGGTTAAACTGCTGGAACACCATGCCCATTTTCTGCCGGTGCAGGTTGATGTCGGTCTTCTTATCGCAGATGTCCACCCCGTCAAAGAGGATGTGGCCGGAGGAGGGCTGCTCCAGCAGGTTCAGGCAGCGCAGGAAGGTGGACTTGCCGCCGCCGGAGGGGCCGATGACGCTGACGACCTCATGGGCGGCAAAGGAGGTGGAAATGTCGTTTAAGACCGTCAGTTTTCCGAAGGTCTTGGTCAGATGCTCGACGCGGAGCAGCTCATTTCCGCTCATGGGCCATCCTCCTTTCCGCGAAGGAAATCAGCTTGCTGAAGAAAAAGGTGGTGATAAAGTACAGGATCGCGGCGACGAAGAGACATTCCAGCGTATTGTACGTCTTGGCCTTGACGCCGTTGGTGCGGTACATGAGGTCGGCGATGCCGATGACGGACACCACCGAGCTTTCCTTGATCACGGTGACGAACTCATTGCCCAGGGCGGGGAGAATGTTCCGGATGGCCTGGGGCAGCACGACGATGCGCATAGCCTCGCCCTTGCGGAACCCCAGGGACCGGGCCGCCTCCATCTGCCCTGGGTCGACGGCCTGAATGCCGGACCGGATCACCTCCGCCACATAGGCGCAGGAATTCAGACTCATGGCGACGATGCCGGCCATGAACCTGGGAAAATCCGGGATGAACGAGATCTCCGGGAAGGAGACGCCGATCATCGGAAGGCCGTAAAAGATGAACATCAGCTGTACCATCAGCGGGGTGCCGCGGAAGAATTCGATGTAGGCCGTCGCTAGCCAGCGAAGCGGCGTCACCTTGCTCATGCGCATCAGCGCCATCAAAGCGCCCAGGAAGGTGCCGGCCACAACGGCCACGACGGCGATGATCAGGGTATTTCTCAGGCCTTCGGTAAAGAAATGGCCGTATCTGGTGATCAGCTTCCAGACAGTTTCAAAAAACATGGATCAGTCTCCCCGTTTGTTATAAAAAAAGGAACCTCACGCCGGACTGGCCGGCGCGAGGATGAGTGCTTTTCCCGGATTATTCTTCCGTGCCGGTCGCGGCCACCGCGGCGTCATAGGCGGCCTGATAGGAACCGTCGCTGACGACCCGGTCGATGACCTCGTTGACGGCGTCCAGCAGATCTTCCTGATTCTTGGCGAGGACGGCCGCTTTGCCGAAGGAGGCCTCTTCCTTGGTGAAGGTGAAGTTGGCGGCTTCCAGCTGGCCGTTGCTGGAGGCAACCATGCTCTCGCCGACAGCCTGGTCGACCACGAAGCCGACGATGTTGCCGTTGATGGTTTCCAGCGCGAGTTCCGGATAGGTGGGCAGCTCGAACAGCTCGGAATCCGGCAGGGCGGAGCTGACCAGCTGAGACTGGATGGTGCCCAGCTGAGCGCCGACGCGCAGGCCCGCCATAGCTTCCTTGGTGGCGTATTTATCAGCGTTGCCGGCCTTGACGATCAAAAGCTGGTTGCTCAGCTCATACTGGTTGCTGAAATCGATGACTTCGGCGCGCTCCGGGGTCACGGTGAAGGCGGCGATGCCGATATCGATCTGGCCGGAACGGACGGCGGGAATGATGCCGTCGAAGGACATGTCCTGAATCTCCAGTTCAACCCCCAGGGCCGCGGCGATCTGCTGGGCCAGCCAGATATCGCAGCCGGCGAACTGGGCGTTGTCGTCCAGGTATTCATAGGGCGGATAGGTGGCTTCCGTGCCCATGACGATCTTGCCCTTGGCTTTGATGGCGTCCAGAGCGGAATCGGCAAAAGCGCAGGAGACGAGGGAGAAAGCCAGCACGGCGGCCAGCGTCAGAGCGAACAGCTTTTTCATGCAACAATTCCTCCGTATTTCATATTTCCAGGACGGGATTTCCGGCCTTGTGTATGATTATACACTTTTTTTGCAAAAAGTAAAGCGGTGCCAGCAAAAAGAACGGTACGCGGCTCAGGAAAAACGCATGGAGGCAAGGCGGCAAAGGGCCTCCCTGATCTCCGGGCCGGGCACCGTGCAGGCCAGGCGGATGTGACCCTGCCCGGCCTGACCGAACTCGGACCCCGGCAGGACCAGCACGTGGGCCTGCTCCAGGGCCAGGCGGCAGAATTCCTGATCAGAAACCCCGCTTTGCGACACGTCCGGGAAAAGATAGAAGGTTCCCTGCACCGGGGCCAGGCGCATGTAGGGGATTGAGCGGATCTGCTCGGCCGCGTCCATCACCCGCTGCTGGTAGGTATGAATATACAGCCGGTCCATTTCGCCGCGGATTTCCAGGGCCTTGAGCGCCGCCCGCTGGGACACGGAGGGGGCGGAATAGATCATCCCGCTGTTGACGGCCTGCACCGCCGCCCGGATGGGTTCCGGGGCGATCAGGACCCCCACCCGCCAGCCGGTCATCATGAAATTCTTGGAAAAGCTGTTGAGGGTGACCGTTCTTTCCTTCATGCCGGGCAGGGTGGAAAAGGGGATAAAGGAGCCGCTGAACAGGTATTTGGTGTAAATTTCGTCGGCCAGCACCAGCAGGTCATGCATCATTGCGACGTCCGCCAGGGCCTGGAGGGATTCCCTGGTGTACACCGCCCCGGTCGGGTTGGAAGGGTTGTCCAGAATGACGGCCTTGGTCCTGCCGGTAACGGCGGCTTCCAGGGCGTCCTGATGGATGGCCCAGCCGTCCTCGGCCGTCGTCGGCACCTCCACGCACACGCCGCCCGCCAGTTCGATCTGCGAGCGGTAGACGGAAAAGTACGGGCCAAAGACGATCACCTCGTCGCCCGGGTCGATCAGGGCGAGCATCAGCAGGCCCATCCCCAGGCAGCTGGAGGCGGTGACCAGTACATTTTTCTGGTCCAGCTCCTGGCCGTAGTCTTCCCGCCAGGCGTTCATGACGGCGGCGATCAGCTCCGGGTCCCCCTGGGGATCCCCGTAATGGGTGTAGCCGTTTTTTGCGTCCTGAAAGGCGGAGGCGATGATGCGCGAATCGGTGGTAAAGTCCGTATCGCCGATGCTCAGGTTGATCAGGTCCGGGTATTTGCGCTGGAGCTCCGCGACGCTGAAATTCATGGGGACGGATTCATTGATCCGCCGGGAGAGATGCTTCATGGGGCCTCCTTTAAGCTTCCTGCGGGATGGGCATCACGGTGTTTCCGTTGGGGATGACGTAGATGGATTTGCCTTTCAGGTCCGCTGCCTGAAGCAGGGCTTCCATGTCCTGATAGGACTCCATCCCGATGGGGCGCAGGGTTTCCGCCGGGATGGTGGAAAGCAGCAGGATCCGGTAGCGCCTGGCCTGCTCGCAGCTCAGCAGGAAGATGTAGCCGGGAATCGTAAAGCGGCTGCGCAGTCGCTCTTCAAACGTCCCGTCCAGGAGGTTCTGGTTCCAGCCGAAAAACTCCTCCGGTCCGCCGCCGTCCCGCGCTTCCATGAGCAGGATCAGGGTGCCGCCTTTTTTTAAGCAGAACTCCACGTTGTCGATGCACTTGGTGCCCTGGTAGAGGCTCATGTCTTTGGGGAAGCCGCCGCAGCTGGCAAAGACCACGTCCGCCTTCTGCGGAACGGAGATTTTGTAATAGCTGTCGATCAGCCGGCAGCCCTCTTCCCAGGATTTGAGGTAATGCCCCGCGGTGATGGCGGCCAGCTTCATGTCCGCGTTCATGACCAGGTTGATCATGAACAGATGGGGGAGAAGGCCCGCGGCCTCGCACATGTCCTCGTTGAGGGGGTTGCCCTTGGTGACGCAGTTGCCGATCCGGGAGCTGGACCTGAATTCCTTTTCGTCCAGGGAAAACAGGTGGTTGTAGCGGATGGTGGACAGGGCGCTGACTCCGGGCAGGATGCTCTTGCGGCCGCCGCCGTAGCCGGCCATCACGTGGTGGGAACAGGCCCCAAGGCAGATCACGCGGTCCGCCGAAGCAACCTCGTGGTTGATCAGCACCCGGTTGCCGTGGGCCGTCACGCCGATTTCGGTCAGGTCCTCCGCCCGGCAGTCGTGGAACAGGGAGCGGACGCGGCCAAACAGTTCCGGCGTGATCAGCTTTTTCATCTCTTCTTCAGTGCCGTGCTCGTGGGTGCCGGTGGCGACGACGATCACGATGTCCCGGTCCGGCACGCCGCAGCGCTCGTTGAGATAGCGGATGAGGTGGGGGAGCACCAGGTCCTGCCGCATCCAGAAACGGGTGATGTCGCTGATGACGACGGCGACCCGGTGGCCCTTTTGGGCAAAGCTGGTTAAGGGCTCCGCGTCCAGCGGGCGGTCCAGGGAATCAAAGAGCGCTTTCCCGATATCGTGAAGCGGGGGGACGGATTTCCCGGTCAGCACCCCCAGCACCTGCTCTTCCGGCAGGGCCGCGCGGACCGTTTTTTCGCCGTAGGCGAATGTATATTCCTTCATCATGGCTGAAAGGGACGCTCCTTTTTTAGTCTCATTTTTTCTCTGAACGCCAGAGCTCCCGGCGGACCTGCTCCAGGGAAAGGCCGTGCCGGGAGGCCAGGGCCGCGAGGTCTTCATATTCGGGTTTTTCCCGGTCGGTTCCCATGCCGCGGGCATGTTTGACGCGGACGTCGCCCAAGGAGGTAGGAACGGTTTCCACGCCGCGGCTGAGCACATAACGGCTCAGGTCCTGGCGGCGGATGCCCAGGGTGGTGGTGTGCTTCATCATAATTTCCGCCAGGCGGTCGGCGTCCTCGGGCAGGCAGACCACGCTGAGCAGCACGCCGGGGCGGGATTTCTTCATGCCGATGGCCTGGGTGTAGACGTCCCTCGCCCCGGCCTCAAACAGCCGCTCCATGGCAAAGGAGATGTCTTCGCCGGTCATGTCGTCCAGATTGCACTCGAGCTTGGTGATTGCTTCGCGCTCTCCCTCGCTTTCGCCCAGGAAGGCGCGGACGCAGTTGGCCCGCTCAAAATCCTTTTTCCCCATGCCGTAGCCGATGGCCTGGGTCTTCATGACGGGCCGGTCCCCAAAGCGCGTGGCGAAGTGCTTGAGCAGGGCCGCCCCGGTGGGCGTGCACAGCTCGCCCTGCACCTGGCCGCCGTAGGTGGGCACGTCGCGGAGGATCAGCGCCGTCGCCGGGGCGGGCACCGGCAAAATGCCGTGCATGCAGCGCACGTACCCGCTGCCCACGTGGACGGGGGAAACGACGACCTGGTCCGGGGAGAGCTTTTCCATCAGCAGGCAGACGGCCACGACGTCCGCCACAGCGTCCATCGTGCCGACCTCGTGAAAGTGAATCTCGCTGACGGGACGGCCATGGGCGGAACTCTCCGCCTCTGCGATCAGGGCGTATACGGCCTTGGCGTCCGCCTTCACCCGATCGGACACAGGAAGATGGCCGATGATCCCTTCGATGTCCTGAAGGGACGCGTGATGGTGATGATGATGCTCATGGCCGTCCTCGTGGCCGTGTTCGTGTTCATGTTCATGTTCATGTTCATGCTCATGGTGGTGGTCATGCTCATGCGGATGGTCGTGATGATGCTCATGCACGTCTTCGGATTCTTCCTCTTCGCCGTCCACGGTCACCTTCATATGGGTGCCGGTGATGCCGCACTTGACGGCCGCCTCGGCGCATACGCGGACGCCGGGCAGGCCCAGGGCGTTCATCTGGTCCACGAAGGCCTGTTTATCTTCCGTCAGCTCCAGCAGGGCGGCGGTCAGCATGTCGCCGGCGGCGCCCATGCCGCATTCCAGGTAAAGGGTTTTCATTGGCTGTTTCCTCCATGGCGGTTGAGGGAAAGCCCCGCCCTCTCCATGGCGATGACCAGGACGGGAATCAGGACGAGATGCAGAATGATGCCGGGAACGGCGTTGGTCAGGGCCCCGGCGATAAACAGGGCCCAGGTAAAGCTGGTGCCCGAGAGCCCCGCCAGCACCAGCCGGACCGCCCCCCAGACCACGCGCCCGGCGATCATGGCGATGATCAAAGCTAAGTATACGGCCCAGGGCTTCCTGGGAAGCAGGCGGTAGAGCAGGCCGGACATGACCCCGTACACCGCCAGCTCAAAGGCCATGGCGACGGCGGCGGGGAAGAGGACCGGCATCCCGAAGAGCACCGAGCGGAGCAGCGGGGCGATGAAGCCTACCGCCAGTCCCCAGGGCCAGCCGCACATAAAGCCGCACAATAAGACCGGAATGTGCATGGGGCTGAGCATGGCGCCGATCTGCGGGATCTGGCCGGTGAGAAAGGGCAGCACCATGGCGATGGCCAGGTACAGGGCCGCGTAAATCAGCTTTCGGATTCTGAGGGAGTTCATTGGTCCGTCCCTCCCGAAACCAGCTGGCGGATATGGCGCATCGCGTCTTCCAGAATGGCGGCGGAGCCCGCGCTGACCCCGGCGATATAGGTGCTGCACAGGTTCATGGGGATCAGCACCCGGTAGGCCGGGCTCGAAGCGACCGCGTTGGCCATGGCCGGGGAAATCTCGCCCAGCATGGCGTCGGCGGTGGCGATGCCGAAGGGGCCCACGATGATCTGCGCGGTCCGGCAGGCGACGATGACGGCGTTTTCGCCGGTCGCCAGGTGGTCGGCGCAGCCGCTGTTCAGCATGTTCTGCGTGGCAATGCTGTTGGTGCCCACGGCGGTAATCTCCGCCTCCGGGCAGGCCTTGTGGATGCTCTCTAAGAGCTTTCGGCCCAGCTTTCCGCCCTGTCCGTCGATGACCAGGATGTTCATCCAATGCCTCCCTGTGGTTGATAATAGAAAATCCCTGTGGGGATGATGCCTTGTCCCTCCTGCCCCAGCATGTCCAAAGCGTGCTTCAGGTCCACGTCGGAAAACAGGTCCGGGTAGGCGGTCTTGGCGATGATCAGCGCGGCGGCTGTCTGCAGATGGGGCGACTGGAGCAGTTCCTCAGAGATCAGGAGCACCCGGCCGCTTCGGACCGCGTCGATGGCTGACCAGCCCGGCCGGGCGAGAAGCTCTGCGCATACGCCCCGCGCCGCCGAAGCAGAAACGGCCCCGGCACCCAGGACGGTGACAGGTACGATCTTGACGATCACCTGGGGGTTTTTCCGGGCAATCCATCCGTCGTCCACCCGGAGGTTTTCCGGGAGCAGGCGGGCGGATACGTCGTACGCGCCGGCGTCCAGAATCAGGCGGTGCGCCAAAGAGGTCTTGTGCACCGTCACATGGTCCTCCGCCTCTTCCCAGTAGAGGTTGAGCCGCTTGCACTCAAACAGGGAGTTCAGCCGGTCCCGGAGCAGGACGGTAAAATAGGTCAGGGCGGAATCAGCTTCCCGGGCGTCTTCTGAAACGCCCATTTTCTCGGCTTCCTCCGCTGCGGCGGTCAGGGTGGCGGTGTCCTTTGCTTCGGCGCTCTCCTGATCGGCGGAGTGTTCGGCACTTTCGTCCGCGAGGGGAGCGCCGCCGCCTTCTCCCTGACGGGCCAGCGTCTGGTCCGTTTCCGGGACGATCAGGGCGGGAGCGCTTTCATCATATTCATTTCGGGATGATTCCGGATTTTCCTTTGTCTGACCGCCCGTTTCTTCGTTCTTTTTCTGTTCGTCCCTGGGTTCTGTGGGTTCGGTTTCTTCGCCGGGATGAACCCCGGGGAGGGGGGACGCTTCCGTTGGAGCGGCCGAAGCGCTCTCTTTGATTCCGCTGACCGAAGTCCGCACCCGGCATCCGGCAAGGACGGGGCAGAGGGCCAGCAGCAGGAAAAGACAGAGGATCTTTTTCTTTTTCATTCGCATAAGCACATCCAGTATTTGAGAAGGAATTTCTGTTTGAGGTCCGCGGCGCTCCACAGGGCCTTTTCCGTTTCCCGCAGCAGCTCCAGGGCCCGAGCCCGTTTTTCCTCCGGCAGGGGATGGCTGCTATAGGTGGCTTCCTCCACATCCATCGCGCAGCGGGAAAATCGTTCGGCGTACCCTTCGGGAAGATCATCGGAAAAGTTCTGGGGCCAATACCTGTAAAGCCGGTTCCCGCCGCCCCGCCCCGTAGCGTCCAGCCACTGGACGATCCGGGAGAAAACCGCGCGGACCGCCTCCGCCGTATCTTCCGACTGAAAGCGTTTCTCTGTTTCCCGGGCCTTTTTCCTCCGTGCGTTCAAAAGGAGGAAGGGCGTAAACGGCAGGATCAGCAGCAGGGAAGAAAGGATTGCCAGCAGGAGGATTTTCAGCAAGTCTACCCACTGGGGCTGAGAAATCTGTTTTTCCAGGACGGTGACCAGACGGAACGTCCGCTCAGTCCGCGCCGCCTGATCCCCTTCCGCCAGGGACCGGGGATGGATGTGACGGGTCTCCGTCTCTCCCTCCGGGGCCTCAGTGACCGTCCCAGTAAAGGACTGGGACAGCTCGCTCAGTCGATCCCGGACCGCTTCGGAGGCTCTTTCCGTTGCGGGATCCACGCCGGGCAGCAGGAGGGCGGTCACCAGGGAAAGGACGAGCACCAGGACGCCAAAGGCCAGGAGATCGCTCCGGGGTACCGGCCGCCGCATTAAAAGCACGGCGAAAAAACTGTACAGGGGAACGAGGATCAGGACGGGAAGCGCCAGCCCGAAATAGACCTGAAACAGCGTACACGCCGCCACCAGCACCAGGGGGAGCAGGCGGCTGCCGGAGAGAATCATCAGGCCGGTCAGTGCTCCGGCAAACAGGGAAAGCAGAACGCAGGCAAGCGCGGCGCTCTGCCCCTCCGGGACGGGATAATACCGGTAGGCGTAGGCGTTCACCGCTTCGCTGGCGGCGAACAGACGGTTGCACAGGGCTTGCGTCCCCAGGTGGGCCTGGGGAAGAAGAAAGAGCAGAGCAACAGAGATCAGGGCAAGTACAATCAACACCCAAATGGCCCGCGTCCGGAAGCGGTCCTTCCCGGCAGCCTCTGGGGAGGGAATGGTCCGCTTTTCGTCCCGTGGGTCTGTGATGACCTCGCTTTCCCGGATCAGCAGCTCGCCCCGCTTGGCGGACAGCTTCCAGTGAATTCGCCGGACCGGGTCGCCCGGCTGGTAGAGGCGGACGTCGCCCGGCTCCTCTTCTTCCATTTGGGAAAAGGTCCTGACGGTCCGCTGCGTCGGCCGGTCTTCGTCCCTTAATGCATCCGCGCCGAAAAA
This sequence comes from Christensenella sp. UBA4379, assembly GCA_002391225.1. Lineage (GTDB taxonomy): Bacteria > Bacillota > Clostridia > Christensenellales > Aristaeellaceae > UBA4246. The sequence goes on along the minus strand of DGRV01000035.1, from coordinate 47,874 downwards.
TGCGGCCCGCACCGGCGGCAGCAGAAAGGCCGCCAGGGAGCCGAGGAGCACGATCCTCGTGCCGGTATTGTTTTCAAAAAAGTACAGGCAGGCGGCACAAAAAAGCCAGACCGCTCCGCCGAAAAAGCGCCTCCTCATTTCTTTCTGAGCCCCGGAAAGAGGCCGCGGCGGTCCGGGTTTTCGGTTTTCCGGATGAGGTCAGAGAGGACCTCCTGCACAGTGACGCCGGCGTTTTCTTTGAGCAGCAGGCGGTGGGCGCAGACGTCGGCAAACACCGCCTGAACGTCCGCGCCGGTGACATAATCCCGGCCCTCCAAATAGGCCCAGGCCTTGGCCATCCTGCCCAGGCAGAGGGCCCCGCGGGGGCTGATGCCGACCTCAGTTTTTTCATGGTCTCTGGAAGCCATGGTCAGCCGGGTGATGTAGTCTAAAATGGCATCCTTGACGGTCACGGCTCGGGCTTCCCGCTGCCGGGCGATCCATTCCTCCCGGTCCATGACGCGGACCACGGTTTCCTGGGGGTCCTGGTCCTGCCGGTCTCTGAGCATGGCCATCTGCGCCTCGTAATCGGGATAGCCCAGGGACAGGCGAATCAGAAAACGGTCCATCTGAGCGTAGGGAAGGGGCTGGGTCCCCGCTGTGCCTACGCTGTTTTCAGTCGCGATGACCAGAAAGGGCGTTTCCAGGGGATAGGTCTTCCCGTCCACCGTCACCTGGTGCTCTTCCATGGCTTCCAGCAGGGCGGACTGGGTTTTGCTGGAGGCGCGGTTGATTTCGTCCCCCAGCACCAGATGGGCGCGGCTGATGGCCCCGGGGCGGTATACAAAGTCCCCGCTTAACTTGTCGTACATGGAAAAGCCGACCAGGTCGGAGGGCAGGACGTCCGGGGTAAACTGGATGCGCTGGAAGGAAAAGCCGACCGCCCGGCTCAGGGCGACCGCCAGGGAGGTCTTGCCCACGCCGGGCACGTCATCCAAAAGGACGTGGCCGTCCGCCAGCAGAGCTGTCAGGATTTTGCTGATGGCCTCCCGCTTGCCGACGATGACCTTTTCCACTTCATGAAGAACACTTTCAAGCTGAGGACGCAATGGTGGAGCCTCCAAATCAAAACACGGAAGCAGCAGGCCGGAAGGCCGGCCCGCTGCTGAAAAAATAAGTTGCAATAAACGTCTTGAACGTTCAGCGGACGGTGATCCGGCCCTGGGCCTGCGCGTAGGTTTCGTCGATCACGCCGTCCAGCTCGCCGGAAATGTACTGCCAGATCACGTCCCGTACCACGGCGGTGGTGACGGTGCTCTTTTCGTTTTCCTCGGCGGCTTCCTTAAAAATATAGGAGGAATCCATGCCGTTCAGGTTGGCGTTGCTGGTAATGACGGCGTACAGGGCTTCCGGCTCCAGGGGTGCGCCGTTTACTTCGTCGATGGAGACCCGGCCCAGGGAGGCGGCTCTAAACCACTTGTCGTTGTAGGGCTCGCCGCGGTCATAGGAAACGGCGGTGTTCACCGTATACTTGAGGCCGGACACCTGCATGAAGGAAGCGCAGGCGTCGGCGGTCTCTTCGCCGTAGGGCAGGGCCTGGGAGGCGGCTTCCAGGGCTTCCAGCAGCTGAGCGCCGGTCATATAGACCACGGCCACCTTGTTGGGGTAGGGCAGGACCTGGGCCAGCTGCTCAGCGCCGAATTTGCCCTCCGGAACGTTGGCACGGAGGTTGCCACCGTTCCACAGGGCCACGATGTGACCGCTGTCCACGGCGATTTCGGTATTGCCGGCGGCGACGTCGTCTTCCTCAAAATATTCGTTGATCGCGCCGGAAGCCGCGAACCAGCGCAGGGCGTCCGTCCACAGGTCGCCTAAGTTGGTTTCTCCCCGGCGGGCGGCGTCTTCCGCCCCAAGGAGGGAAACAAAGGTGTAGGCTTCCAGGGATTCGTCCAGTTCGACGACGTTTCCGTGGGCGTCGGTAAAGGTGGCGGCGGAGGCGCTGAACGGGACGGAGAAGAGCAGGCACAGGGCAAGCATGAGCGGCAGGGCGTTTTTGACGGTTTTCATCGGAAATTCCTCCTGATTTTTCTTTGGTCCGGACACAAAAAAAGGGCGACAACCTTCTTTAAAAGGTCATCGGCACCTTGCTGATACCGGAAAATCCAAATAAATAAAATAAAAAAACGTTGCGCCCCGCTTGTGCGGGCCTTTTCATCAGCTTGTGCTGACGGTGTTTATTGTAGCATGGCGGCGGGGGATTGTCAATGAACGCTTTTCTTCTCTTTGATTGCTTTTCAGCGGCCCTTTGCCCAGCGGTTGCGTCCATTTTCCGCATTTGTTGCCGGGTACTGGCGGAAAAGAAGGATTTGTGCTATAATCACCCCGGACCCCGGGACAAGACGGCTCCCGGCGGCCGGATTCGTTTTTATAGGAGGGGTTTTTTGATGACAGAATTGAAAGAAAAACTGCAGGCTTTCCTGAACAAGCCGAACGGCCTGCCCATCCTGCTGACCGTGCTGGGTGTGATTCTCCTGCTGTTCCCGGGAATTGCGCTCAAGACCGTCGTTCGCCTGGCGGGCATCGCCCTGATCATCGGCGGCGCGGACGCGATCATCGCCTGGAATCGCAACCGGACGGCGAATTCTTCTTATCTGGATGTCGCGGGCGGCGCGGTTGCCGTCATCGGCGGCCTGTTCCTGCTGATCAAGCCTGAATCCCTGATCAACATTTTCCCGACCATCGCCGGGATTCTGGTCATCCTGTACGGCGCGTTCTACTTCCTCAAGGCCCTGGCTTCCAAGCGCACCGGCTTTGACAAGTGGAAGGTCAGCATGGTGCTGGCGGTGGTGATCGTGATCCTGGGCATCTATGTGCTGGTCCGTCCCTTCACCACGATGAAGCTGCTGGTGCGGGTTCTGGGCGGCGTCCTGATTTACAACGGCCTGTCCAGCCTCTGGATCGCCACCCGCCCTGGAACACCGAACACTAAATAACCTAACAATCTCTATCTCCCAAAACAGCGCGGAGGGTCTGCTGCTTACAGCAGGCCCTCCGCGCTGTTTTGGGGATGAAAGAGAGTGGAGAGTGAAGAGTTTTCGCTCGCTACGCTCGCAGAGTGGAGATCAGATATGGTTTTGATGAATCGCAGACAAACTCAAATCTCCACTCTTCACTCTCCACTCTCCACTCTCCACTCTAAACAAAATACCTCCTACCTGCTCCCTCCTACTTCCTACCTTCTCCCTCCTACCTCCTCCCTGCTTTACCCTGGCAGCAGGCTCACCGGCACGTTCTGCTTTCTGGCATACCGTATGGTGTTGCGGGTGCCGCCGGACTGGCCGTTGTATACGGCGATCACGCGGGCACTGTGGTTGACCATCCACTCGTTCCGCTTCTGATAGGCTGCCCGGGAGCAGAAGGGCTCCACGACCTTGACGTATTCCGCCAGCCCGAGCAGGGCGCGGTACCGCTCCCGCCAGTCCTCCGGCCAGCGTTCGTCAAACCCGGCGTAGGGGATGGCAGCGATCAGATGGAGGTGCAGATCCGGAAACTGTTCCTTCATCCGGACGACGATTTCCGCCGCCCAGATGTCCACCCCGCAGGCCATGCCGCTGATGAAGGTGCGGCATCCTTCCCGCACGGCGGCCAGGATGCTGTTTTCCAGGTCCACCCGGATGTCGTCTTCCGAACGCCGGAGGCTTTGCGGACGGTGGCCGGTAAAGCAGCAGCGGCTGCTTCTGCGCGCGTCGTTCACGGGGATTCCAGCCCCCAGTCTTCCTCAAAGATCCCCTCGGCCTCCAGGGAGAGGATGTCCTCAAAACGGACGGCGGTATCGCCGACGGTGAGGGTCCTGAATACCTCGTCCACTTTTTTGCAAAAGCCGGAAACGGTCCGGCACTGTCCGCGGTAGCCGAAGGCAAAATGCTCGGGGTCGGCGCAGGGGACAAAGCAGTTCACCTGGATCTCCGGCCGGTTTTCCCGGGCCAGACGGCTGTTTTTCGTCAGGTCCAGCAGGATGGAAAGCCTACGGCTGATCTCCAGCTGCTCTTCCTCCGTCAGCTCCGGCCGGTTTACGTACTGGACGTCCTTGGCGGCGACGGCGTCGCTGAAGCCCCGGAGGGCGTCGAAGGGGCTGAAAATCTTGGCCCGCTTCCCGCGGTCCATGGCCGGGTGCCTCTGCGCAAAGGAATCTCCCTGCCGGTGCCGGGGCCGCCCCAGGGAAAATACCTCTCTGTAGCGGAAATTCGCCGGCATGGTCATTTCGCCCAGGGTCATGCGCTCGCCTCCTCTGCTTTTTGGTTCGTTACGCTTTGTGCCCGCCGATCTGCTGGCTTCTTTCCAGGGCCGTCGCGCCCTCCAGCATGTTCGTCCCCTTGAAGACCGCGCCCGGGCCGTATTTTTTCCGCACCTGCAGCATCGCTTCCTGGATCCGCCTTTCGCGCTCGGCCGCCTGGTAATCGGTCAAGAGGTCCATCTGAAAAGCCCCGCGGTCCGGCGTTACCTCGCCCGCGCATACGTTCAGCCGGCGGAACAGGAGGCGGTGATCCACCCCTGCGTCAAAGGAGGCCAGCATGGCGCTCAGGACCGTCTGGACGCTGTTGGTGCCGGTGCGGGTGCGCACGGTGCCGCCGCCGTGGGATGGGTGCAGGCGTCCGTAATAATCCAGGGAAACCGGGCCGTCGTATTCGGGAAAGGCCTCCAGGGACTTGTGATCGTAGAAAACGTACCAGGAAAAAACGGGGCTCACCAGGCCCTTGGTGAACATGTCGGCGCACAGGACGTCGATCATCTCGGAAAACACCACCCGCGCTTCCTGGAACGAGTAGGGCCGGGGGAGCACCTGGCCGGCAGAAAGGCTGTTATTATCGGTGTGGTAGGTTTTAATGTCCCGCATGGTGACCGGCTCGATGCCCCAGGCGTGGTCGATCAGGATCTCGCCGTCAATGCCGAAGGTTTTGTAAAACCATTCCTCGTCGAACTGGGATTTGGCGGCCACGTCGCCCATGGTATACAGGTGCGCCCGGTTCAGCCGCCGGGCCTTTCCGGGGCCGATCTGCCAGAAATCCGTCAGCGGCTGGTGCTCCCACAGGAGAAATTTATAGCTGTCCTCATTCAGCTCCGCGATGCGGACGCCGTCGCTGTCCGCCTGCTGCTTTTTGGCCACGATGTCCATGGCCACCTTGGCCAGGTAGAGGTTGGTGCCGATGCCGCAGGTGGCGGTGATGCCGGTGGTCTTAAGCACGTCGCGGATCATGGTCATGGCCATCACGCGGGCGGGGTGCACCCCCTGCTTTTGCGCCTCCTCCCGGTAAAAGTGGAGATAGGGGGTGCAGTCGATGAAGGACTCGTCGATGCTGTAGACGTGGATGTCCTCCGGCGCGGCGTAGCGCAGGAAAATGGAATAAATCAGCGCCGATACCCGCTCATATTCCGCCATCCGGGGAACGGCAATCAGGTAGGATACCTTGGTGCGCATCGCCGCCTCGTACTGGCGGATCGCCTGCTTTGCCTCGAACAGGCGCGGGCGGCTGGGTACGCCGATCGCCTTGAGCGCCGGGGAAACGGCCAGGCAGATCGTCTGGTCGCTCCGACTTTCGTCCGCCACCAGCAGCTTGGCCTTCAGCGGGTCCAGGTGCCGATACACACATTCGACGGACGCGTAAAAGGATTTCATATCGATGGCGGCGTAAACTCTTTCCATGGCGGCGGTTCAGCTTTCCTGCGGATGCAGGCTCAGGTATTTTTCCGTATCGGCGGCGCTGGCCAGCTCGCTTCTGTCCATCACGGACAGCACCCGGCCGATCAGATACACCGCGTCCTCGTCGGTAAAGCGCAGGACGGGATAGGCGGGGTTGAGGGAATGCAGGCCGTCCGCCTCAAAGCGCTTGAGGTACATTTCGTTCCCGGAGATGAAGGCGCCGAGCTCGCCTGGCTGGAGGGAGGAACCGCCGGCCGTCTTTTCCACGTAGACCAGATCCCCGTCGTGGAAGACCGGCGTCATGCTGTCCCCGCTGACGCGGAAGACATAATCGGCCCGGTTGGCGGCCGGGGAGGCGTAGACGAAAACGGGCTCGCCCTCTTCCTCAAACTCCGTGGGGTCGCCCAGGCCGGCGGCCAGCGGCTTGTCCATCAGCAAAAGCCTGCGCAGGTCCGGGCAGGCTTCCCTTTCCTGGGCCCGGAGCAGGGCCTCCGTCAGGCTTTCGACGGCCAGCCGGTGCCCCTCCGTCAGCCGGCGGAAGCTCTCCGTCAGCCGGCGCTCCCGGGAAGTCGGACGCGCCGCCGGGCCAGGGAGGGCGAACAACTCCTCTAGCGTGATTTGAAGGGCCGCGCAGATCCCCGGAAGAAGATTGACATCCGGGCGGGAACGGCCGTTTTCCCAGTTGCTGACGGCGTTGGGGGAAACCCCCGTCCGCTGCGCCAGGGTTTTCTGGTCCAGCCCCTGCCGCTCCCGGAAACGGCGGATCTGGCTGCAGATCAGCGGAACGTCGGGCAGTGGAACCGGCTTCCCGGTGCTGATGTCGATCAGCTCCTGCGCAGGCGTCTGAAAGCTTCGTTTGGCCATAATGTGTCTCTCCCTCCGGATCAGGTTTTGTTCTGATTTGAATTATATCACAATAAAATGCGAAAGTAAATATATAAAAACTTAAAATAATGTGTTTACAATTTGCTTTGCATATCGCCCGGGCTGGGAAAAAGAGGCTTCATCTAAGTTATCTTCCGCACAGCGGCCCCGGAGAAACGGGTTGACAGCCATCGGCCTGCGTGATAGGATTCTGAAAGAGGAACAGGACGTCATAGGGACGATATGCTGTGCGATGAAAGCCTGCCGTACCTTTCGCGAGGAGCTCGAACATGATTACCTACCTGATTACTGGCTGCGCCGGCTTTATCGGCAGCAATTTTGTCCGTTATATGCTCGCCCATCATAGGGATATCAGACTGGTCAATCTAGACGCCCTGACCTACGCGGGAAGCCTGGAAAACCTGAAGGGGGCAGAGCACGACCCGCGCCATATTTTCGTGCGGGGCGACATCGGGGATCGGGCGCTGGTGCAGCAGCTGCTTTCAGAATACGATCCCGATTACGTGATCAACTTTGCGGCGGAGTCACATGTGGACCGGTCCATCGCGCATCCCGAGGCCTTTGTGACCACGAACGTCCTCGGCACCGTCAACCTGCTGCAGTGCTGCAAGGAAGCGTGGCATGATCCGGGCACCAGGCAATGGAAGCCGGGCAAAAAGTATCTTCAGATCAGTACGGACGAGGTATACGGCGCGCTGGGGGCCGACGGGTACTTTTCGGAAACGACGCCGCTACATCCCCATTCTCCCTACAGCGCTTCCAAAGCCTCCGCGGATCACTTTGTTCAGGCGTTTCATGACACCTATGGGATGCCGGTCAATATTACCCGTTGCTCGAACAACTATGGCCCCTATCAGTTCCCGGAGAAGCTGATCCCGCTGATGATTCAGCGCGCCAGACATCATCAGCCCCTGCCCGTATACGGGGACGGCCTGCAGATCCGCGACTGGCTGTATGTGGAAGATCACTGCAAGGCGATTGACCTGGTGGCCCGCGGCGGGAAAGACGGAGAAGTGTACAACATAGGCGGCCACAACGAGCGGACGAACATTCAGATCGTTCAGACGATCCTTCAGCAACTTCGTGACCGTCTGCGGGACGACGAAATCAACGAGGGCCTGATCAGCCATGTAGAAGACCGCCTGGGCCATGACCGCCGGTACGCCATCGATCCGGGCAAGATCCGAGCGGACCTGGGCTGGTATCCGGAGACGCCTTTTGAGGTCGGCATCACGAAGACTATCCATTGGTATCTTGAAAACGAGGAATGGATGGAGCGGGCCTCATCCGGCGCTGATCAGCGGCAGGACAAAGGAATGATTTCAGCAGCTGATAAAGATCGCATGCTTTCTAGTGGGGTTCAGCCATGAAAATACTGGTAACGGGGGTCAACGGCCAGCTGGGTCATGATGTCGTCCGTGCCCTGTCCGGCCGCGGCCACCTGGTCGTGGGCTCAGACAGGGCGGAAGCCTATGCCGGCCCCGCGGACGGGTCGCCGGTCCCGGCGGCGCAGTACCGACCAATGGATATTACCGACGGTGAAGCGGTTCGGAAGGTCATCGGAGAGATTCGGCCGGACGCCGTAATTCACTGCGCCGCCTGGACAGACGTGGACGGCGCGGAAGAAAACCGGGAGCAGGCGTCCGCCGTCAACGCAGGCGGAACGAAGCACATCGCGCAGGCGGTCAGGGCGCTGGACGCCAGGATGATGTATATTTCCACCGACTATGTGTTTGACGGTCAGGGGGAGCGGCCCTGGAAGCCGGAGGACCGGCCCTGCCGCCCGCTGAACGTCTACGGGCGGACCAAGCTGGAGGGAGAGAAGGCAGTGTCCTCCCTGCTGAATCAGTTTTTTATTGTCCGCACAGCCTGGGCTTTCGGCCTCGGCGGAAAGAATTTCGTTCAGACGATGATCCGCGCAGGTCAAACCCGAGATGCCGTCCGCGTGGTCCGCGACCAGATCGGCACGCCGACCTATACGCTGGATCTGGCCCGTCTTCTGGCGGACATGATCGAAACGGACCGGTACGGCTGTTATCACGCGACCAACGAAGGCGGGTACATCTCCTGGTATGACTTCTGCTGCGAGATATATAGGCAGGTTGGGCTCAAGACAAAGGTCCTTCCAGTCACGACGTCTGAGTATGGGCTGAGCAAGGCCGTCCGCCCGCTCAACAGTAGGCTGGACAAAAGCAAGCTGGTTCGGGCGGGCTTTGAGCCCCTGCCTGCCTGGCAGGACGCGGTTCACCGGTACCTGAAAGAAGCAGAATGGTTATAAGCGGCGGAGGATCAAGAAATTCATGGGTCAGATCACAGTCGAAAAAAACATGCACGGTATCGAAGGGCTCTGCGTGATTACGCCCGCTGTCCACGGCGACAGCAGGGGGTATTTCATGGAAACCTACAGCCGGCGGGATATGGAAGCGGAAGGGCTGAACTGCGCGTTCGTTCAGGACAACCAGTCCTCTTCTGTTAAAGGGGTTTTGCGCGGGCTGCATTTTCAGAAGCGCTATCCGCAGACCAAGCTGGTGCGGGTGGTCCGGGGCGAAGTGTTCGATGTGGCGGTGGACCTGAGAAAGGATTCCCGGACCTTCGGCAGGTACTCTGGCCTACTGCTCTCGGAAGAAAACAAAAAGCAGCTCCTGATTCCCAAGGGCTTTGCCCACGGTTTTCTGGTGCTTTCTGATGTAGCTGAGCTTTGCTATAAGTGCGACGACTTTTATCACGCTGATGACGAAGGCGGGATCGCGTGGAACGATCCGTTCCTTGGGATCGCCTGGCCGAAGCTGGAGGGAACATATGCCGGCACAGCGTCCGCCGAAGGATATCAAGTGGACGGCGCGCCGCTCCTTCTTTCCGAAAAGGACCAGAGATGGCTGGGCGTCCGGGAGACTTTTTCGCGCTGACCGGATGCGGACGATATGAACAGCGGAGGCGGATGAATGAAAGGTATCATACTCGCCGGAGGCTCCGGCACTCGTTTGTACCCGCTCACGAAAGTGACCTCCAAGCAGCTGCTTCCGGTCTACGATAAGCCGATGATCTATTATCCGCTCAGCACCCTCATGCTGGCAGGCATCCGGGAGATTCTGATCATCAGCACGCCGGAGGACACGCCGCGCTTTCAGGCGCTGCTGGGGGATGGGAGGCAGTTCGGCATTTCCCTTTCCTACCGGGTACAGCCTTCGCCAGACGGCCTGGCGCAGGCGTTCATCTTAGGAAAAGAGTTCCTGAACGGCGGCCCCGGCGCCATGATCCTGGGCGACAACATTTTTTACGGCAACGGGTTCAGAGCGATGCTGAAAGCCGCGGTCCGGAACGCGGAGGAAAACGGCCGCGCCACGATCTTTGGCTATTATGTCAACGACCCGGAGCGCTTTGGGGTGGTCGCTTTTGACGAAAACGGCCGGGCGACGAGTATCGAAGAAAAGCCCAAGATACCAAAGAGCAGCTACGCCGTGACGGGGCTTTATTTTTACCCTGCCGGCGTCAGCGGCCGGGCCGGGCTGGTGACGCCCTCGGGCCGGGGAGAGCTGGAGATCACGTCCTTAAATGAAATGTACCTCGAGGACGGCCTGCTGGATGTCAAGCTCCTGGGCCGGGGCTTTGCCTGGCTGGATACCGGAACGATGGACAGCCTGCTGCAGGCCGCGAACTTTGTGGAGATGATCCAGAGCCGCCAGGGCATCACGATCAGCGCGCCGGAAGAAATCGCGTATATCAACGGGTTTATCGACCGTTCCCGGCTCATGGAGAGCGCCAGGGCCTACGGCAAAAGCCCATACGGCCTTCATTTAATGGCGGTCGCCGAGGGAAAGGTGAGATATTGACCCTTCTGTGCAACTTAACTCAAAAAAATGATTGACAGAAATCCCGGATCATGGTAATATATCCGCTGTGAAAGCAGAAGCTACCCGCTTCTCTCCGTCCGGCTCAAGCTGTACGGGTCTATGGCAAACCAGGTGATTTGTGTCATTCTGTCAGCGGGTAGTTTATGCCCGCTGATTTTTATTTGGAGGTGCATCGTCATCAACACGGAACTGCAAATCAATGAGGAAATTCGTGACCGTGAGGTCCGCCTGATCGGCGCGGACGGCGCTCAGCTGGGGATTGTCCCGGTACGTCGGGCGCTGGAACTGGCGGAAGAGGCGGAACTGGATCTGGTGAAAATCGTTCCCAACGCCCAGCCGCCGGTCTGCAAGCTGCTGGACTACGACAAGCATCGCTACGAGCAGTCCAAGCGGGAAAAGGAGCTGCGGAAAAACCAGAAGGTCATTGAAATCAAGGAAGTGCAGCTTTCTGCCACCATCGGTGAAAATGACGTGGCCATCAAGGCGCGCAACGCGGTCAAGTTCCTGCAGGACGGGAACAAGGTCAAGGTGTCCATCCGTTTCCGCGGTCGTCAGATCACCCATACTGAAATCGGTATGCAGGTGATGAACGACTTTATCGAGCGGGTGAAGGATTACGCCGTCGTCGAGCGCAGGCCCACCATGGAAGGCCGCAACATGCTGATGATCCTGGCGCCCAAACCAGCGGAAAAGCCCCCCAAGGCTGAACGTCCCGCGCGGCCGGAAGCCCCGGCGGCGCAGGCTTGAAGCTCACCGGGCCGGTTTCAGCCGGCCTGGCCGGAAGGCGTCTAAAGGGCAACCTTTACGGCAGGCGCTTTCCGATCACCATTCCTGGAAGGAGGAATTGATTATGCCGAAACAAAAGACGCACCGTGGTGCAGCCAAGCGCTTCTCTCTGACCAAAACGGGTAAGGTGAAGCATAAAAAGATGAATGCGAACCACATCCTCAACAAGAAGACCACCAAGCGCATCCGTCATCTGCGCAAGGGCGGCACCCTGCAGAACAAAGCGGAAGCGGCTACCATCCGCACGCTGATTCCCTACAAATAAGCCATAAGCCAGTAAGGAGGTTATTGTCATGGCAAGAATTAAAAGGGCAGTCAATGCTCATAAGAAACGCCGCAAGGTGTTAAAGCTGGCGAAAGGCTATTTCGGCGCGAAATCCAAGCAGTACCGCACAGCCAGTGAACAGGTCCGCCGTTCTCTGCGCTATGCCTACATCGGCCGGAAACTGCGCAAGCGCGACTTCCGCCGTCTGTGGATCACCCGCATCAACGCCGCCACCCGTCTGAACGGCATGAGCTATTCCACGTTCATCAACGGCCTGAAGAAGAAGAACATCGAAGTCAACCGCAAGATGCTGGCTGACCTGGCCGTCAACGACGCGGACGCTTTCAAGCAGCTGGTCGACATCGCCAAGGAAGCGCTGGCCAAATAATTAGGCCGATATATAAAACCGCCTGACAAGGGAGATGATTCATCTCCGTGCCAGGCGGTTTTTTGATTGTTTGTTGGTATGGGTTTCACTGATTCTGGAGATCAAAGAACTCCATCACATATTTGGTGGCCAGGCTCATATGAACCGGGTTCTGGAAACGATGATCCGCTTTTTCCACCGGGATGAACTCAATCAGGTTGTTTTCGGCAAACTCCCGGCTGACGTCAAAGGGCACCACTTCGTCGGCGGTCCCGTGGAGGATCAGCAGGTCCTCCGCGTAGTCCAGATAGTCAAACTGCCGGACGTCATAGCTCTGGAGTTCTTCCAGCAGGCCGGGGGTCACGGTGACCTTGCGGTCAAAGCCGACCTGGACGTCCTTCCCTTTTTTCAGCCAGTCCGCCTCATCGTTTTTCATGATGGCGCGGGTCAGGGTATCGTACATGTTGACGGCCGGGCAGCGCAGAGCGATTTTTGCAAAGGGATTCCCGTGCTCCTGAATGTATTTGAGCGCCAGATACCCGCCGAAGCTGGTGGCGTAGGCGAACAGCTTTTCCGCATGGAAGTGATCCTTGAGCTCGCTCAGCACCAGCGTCAGATAGGTATCGCAGTCCGTGAGGCTCAGCTTCTTTTTGACGTCGTCCCCGTGGGCCGGCCAGTCAAAAACAAAGACCATCGTATCCTTATGCTTGGACAGGACCTTTTCCGCGAACCTGAACGCCGCCTGATTGTCCTTGTGGCCGGCAAAGCCGGTGCAGAAGAGTATGGCTTTGCGGACGGCGTTCAGGTCGTTATAGTACAGCTTGCAGCGGATATTATGCCCCTGCTCATTGATCTCTTCATATTTGGTATTCATCTTCGTTCCTTCATGTCTTTTTCAATTTCTGCTTTCCAGTCGGCCTGCAGAGGCGCGTTGCGGCGCATGCGGGACATGCTCTTGCTCACGGTGTCGTAATTCAGGCGCTGCCCTCTGGGGTCGTTGCGGAAGGTGACGGCCCGCTCTTCCCGGATGCCGTATTCAGCGGCGGTTTCCACAGCGTCGATGTTCGCGCCGAGGAACAGGAATTCCCAGCCGTATTTTTCCTTCTGGCGCTCCACCATCTGCTTGACCTCGCTGCTGGAGTAGCGGTAAGAGGCGTTTTCCATGCCGTCCGTCATGATGACGAAGACGGTATGCTCCGGCACGTCCTCTTCCCGGGCGTACTTGTGGATGTTGCCGATGTGGCGGATGGCCCCGCCCATGGCGTCGATCAGGGCGGTACTGCCGCCTACATAATACTGGCGTTCGGTCATCGGCTCTACTTTCTGAATGTCCACCCGGTCATGGAGGACGGCGCTTTCGTTGGCGAACAGCACGGTAGAAACCAGTGCCTCTCCTTTTTCCGCGCGCTGCTTTTCGATCATGCTGTTGAAACCGCCGATGGTATCCTGCTCCAGCCCTTGCATGGATCCGCTTTTGTCCAGGATGAACACCATTTCAGTCAGATTCTTTTTCATTTTCTTTTCCTCCCTGTTCTGTTGGTGGTGGTTTTCGCAGGTCTCATCCTGCACCCCGATCATAACAGGAACAAAGAGGAAAAAGGTCGCCCGGAAAGCGACAAATGATACTGATTTACATCTGAAACATGTTTCAGATGTAAATCAGTATCAGCACATCAGAAATTGCAGGGCCTTGTTATACTTCTCCTGGCGCTTGATGTCCTTCATGGTGACGCGGGGGATGCGGCTCAGGTTGCTGTTGTCAATCAGATCGCTGATTTTGACCTGGGCCGCTACCGGGTTTTCCTTGACGCGAAGGAGATACGCGTCCCAGTCCTCCCAGGGCCGGCGGGTGACGGCGTCCAGGGCGGCGGTGGTGTCCGGGCCGAACTGCGCCTCCACTTCTTCCAGCGTCAGTCCCGTATCCTCGACCGTGTCGTGCAGCCAGCCGACTACCTGGGCTTCCTTGGTCTCCAGCCGTCCGGCTACGCGGGCAGGATGGCCGATGTAGGGCTGGCCTGCCTTGTCCACCTGCCCCTGGTGCAGCCTTTCGGCCCAGGATTTTGCAGTTTCCACGTCTTGGCTGTACATGTTTTGATCCTCCCTGTGCGTTATATCATTGGTTTTCTGTCACGCAGATCCCAGCAGCTTCTGGTCAAAGGCGAACAGGGCTTCGTTGATCTGATAGATATCATACTGCCCGTTCCGGATAAAGTATTCCACGATCAGGTCGAACCGGCTGCTGTGGGAGAGGGAAAAGCCAGCCTTCCGCAGCATGTCCTCCGTTTCGGAGAGCGGCAGCTCCAGGGCCACGGCGAAGGCGAGCACGGTGCTCTTGCCGGGCTTATATTCCGCCTGGTTTTTGATCTTGTTAAAGAGCTTTCGGTCTACGTTGGCTTTTTTATAACATTCGGCGTCCGTCATCCCGCTTTCGTCGATTTTCCGCAGCAGCATGTCCCGAAAGCCTTCGTCCAGCTGGTTCAGGTAGTCCTGAAGGGCAGGGGAGACGGAACTGAAATCCTCCTCCCAAAGCAGGTGGGAAGCTTCCAGCGGCCGGTGGGCGGCGGGGTGAGCGACAGTGGGCGGTTTCTGTTCCGCCTCTTCTTTGGCTTCCTTTTCAGGGGCAGGAACATCTTTTTTCTTCCCGGGCCGGATAAAATCAAAGAGGTTCCTTTTTCGCCGCGATAAGGATGCTTTGATTTCCAAATCCGCCGTGTCAGTCGGAAGTGGAGGCTCCGGCCGGTTGTCGATGCGCCTGGCTTTTTCCCGCCTTTCGTAATCTGGTCCGACATAGGCGTCGTCGATATAAGCGCGGATGTCGTCATACAGCTGGCGGCTGATGGCGAAGGAACCGGCGTCATAGACCACCAGCGTCACCGCCATCTCGTGGTCTTTCAGGAAGGACAGGATGGTATCCTGCGCGACGCGGAAGGCCTCTTCTTTGGGGTAACCGTATACCCCGGCTGAAATCAGCGGGAAGGCGACGCTCTGGCACCCGTATTGATCCGCCAGCTCGAGGCTGCGGCGGTAGCAGGAAATCAGCAGCTCTTTTTCTCTGTGGGTTCCGCCCTGCCAGATGGGGCCGACAGTGTGGATGACGTATTTGCAGGGCAGGCGATATCCCTTCGTCACCTTGGCGTCGCCCGTTTCGCAGCCGCCCAGGGTCCGGCATTCGGCCAGAAGCTCCGGGCCGGCGGCGCGGTGAATGGCCCCGTCCACGCCCCCTCCGCCCAGGAGGGAGGAGTTGGCCGCGTTGACGATGGCGTCCGCGTGCACTTTCGTAATATCGTTCCGGATGATTTCAAAGGGCATGATTTCTTACCTTTCCTGCAGGCATGCTTCGTACCAGCTGACCAGCTTCCGGCCGACGACGAGGGACTGCTCCGCCGCGATGTATTTGAGATCCCGGGGGAGGTAGCGGCTCCATTCCTGCACCTCGAAGGTCAGGTCGCCGGGAAAACGGATGTCCGCCAGGCCGGCCATGGCCTCCTTCCAGTCGATGGAGCCGAAGAAGGGCAGCAGATGCTCGTCCAGCTCCCCGTGATTGTCCTGCACGTGGACGGCTTTCAGGCGGCTGCCCAGGAGGTTCAGGTTATGGCGGTGAAAGCCGCCGGTCAGGTTGGCGTGGCCGAAGTCGTAGCAGATGCCGACGGCGGGGTCGTGAAACCCGTCGCACAGCTGGGTGAGCTCCTCCATGGAGGCGCAGTATACCCGCCTGCGGGGCTGACCGCGGTAGTATTCAAAGTCGTTTTCCAGGGCGATCCCTACGCCGTATTCGCGGGCGGTTCTCAGGTGCTCCCCGTAGTAATCGAGGTTGCGCCGGAGGGAAGCATCCGTGTCTCCCTGGGCTTCCCACACGGTGAAGGGATGGGTCACGCACCATTTCGCCCCGAGCATGGCAGAGCCGATGATGGAGCGCCGGATCAGCTTTTCCATCATGGCCGCCTTTTCCGTGCCGCGCTCTATGTCTACGTCGTAATAGGGCAGATGGCTTTGATTAAAGCGGATGCCGAAGCGATCGGCCAACCGGCCGACGGAGCGAACGTATTCCTCCCACCCGTCTCCCCGCAGGGGGGAGTCCGGGTTCATCGCCATGCAGAAGTTGATGTCCAGCACCCGATAGCCGGCCCTGGCGCAGGTCTCGATGGAAAACTCCACCGGCAGCCGCTCCCGCCCCCGCTGAAAGGCGCAGATATTTGTGGATGTGGATATTTCCATGGCGCTTTCCTCAGGGGTTCGCCCGGACGTACTGCCACAGCAGGCCGCCCAGGTCTTCTTCCAGGATTTCGGCGGTTTCTTCCGGGGTGAGGTCGTCTTCCAGCATGTCGGAAACATCGTTCATAATGGTGTAGTAGAAATCCGCAGACGGGCCGACGGTGACGCTGCGCATGGACGCCGGGGTGGCCAGAATCTGCCGGAGGGCCACGTCATAGAGCGGATGCTCGCGGACGAAGTCCTGCCACTGGGCGCTTTCGGCGGCCAGGGCGTTGGAGGGCACGTAGCCGGTGCCCATGGCGAAGGAAACCTGGATTTCGGGGGAGGTCAGGTATTGGACCAGCTCCCGGGCGGCCGCGCGGCGGGCTTCCCCGTGGTCGAACATCACCAGGCAGGAGCCGGACACCGTGGCCCCGGAGGCCGCTGCCTCGTTGACCCGCGGGTAGGGGGCGACGCCGAGTTCAAAGCTGTCCCCAATCAGGGCCTGGGTCTGGGCGATGGAGGAGGAGGAGTTCGTCATCACCAGCAGCCTGCCGGCGGCAAAGGCCTCGCGGTCGGCGGAGACGTTCTTGAGCGCACCGGACAGATACAGGTCCTTCCATGCCCGAAGGAAGGTGAGCAGGGCCCCGTTTTCCACGCAGGCCAGGGAATCGGCGATGCCTTCGGAGCCGTTTTGCTTGCTGACGACGTCGCTGCCCAGCTGTCCCAGCCAGTTGGCCAGGAGGGGGGTGTTGGGAACGGAGGCGTAAATCGTGATGTCCGCCCCGTCCAAAGTGGTCTCGCTGACCTGTCCCTTGAGGGCCGCGATATCCTTGAGGGTATTGAGGGGCAGCTCGCCCAGGGCCGTTTTGTTATAATAGGTGACGGTGGTGGAGGTCGCAAAGGGGAGGCCCAGCTGGACGCCGGCCAGGTTCCAGTTCATCAGAGCGGCCGGGAGCATGGCAGAAAAGTCCGTGTCCGGGTATTCCTTGGCCATGTCGTCCGCCGTCCAGGCGGCCTCCGCCTGCAGGTAGGACGCTTTGCCCGTGGCGTCCAGCTGCATGACGTCGGGCAGCTCGTCCGTATGGCCGGGGGCGGAAAGGATGCTGTTCATTTTGGTGACGGAATCGGCGTAGGAGCCCTGAAAAACAGCCTCCGCGCGGATGCCCTTTTCCGCCCCGATCGTGGCGTTAAAATCGGCCACATAGCCGTCCAGCAGTTCTTTCGCTTCTTCTGTCATGGAATGCCAGAAGGTGATGACGACCGGCCCGTTTTCCGCAAAGGCTGGAATCAGGGAGAGCGTCAGGCACAGGGTCAAAAGCAGACAGAGCGTTTTTTTCATAATAGCAGCCTCCTGTAAGATAAATGAGATGGGGAAACATGGAGTTGGTTCCAGCGCCAGCCCTGCTCAGCCGACCAGGGCTCCGGCAGTCATGGCCGAGTGGATGTGGCGGCGAAGGACGAGGAACAGGAGAAAAATCGGGATCAGGGCGATGGTGACCCCGGCCAGGACGGTGTGGAAATTGGTCCCGTCGTAGGTCGTCAGCATCGCGATGCCGATCTGCACGGTGCGCATGCTGTCCACGCTGGTGATCACCAGGGGCCAGAGGTACACGTTCCACAGGGCTACGAAGCTCTGCAGGAATAGGGTGACCAGCACCGGCACGGACAGGGGGAGGAGGATGGAAAAGAGAAAGCGGAGATCGCCGCAGCCGTCCAGGAAGGCGGCCTCCCGCAGGGCGGCGGGGGACTGGCGGAAGCTCTGGCGAAGCATGAACATCTGGCTGGCCCCGACCAGGGACACGATGATCAGCCCTAAGTAGGTGTTGGTCAGGCCCATGGCGGAGACCGTCTGATAATTGGTGATCAGCACGATGTCGCCGGGCAGCATCATCGTCCCCATCATCAGGATGAAAAACAGCTTCTTTCCTTTGAATTCAAAGAAGGTCAGGGCGTAGGCGGCCAGGAGGGCGAAAAAGAGCCTCAGAACAGACCCGGCCGTCGCCACCAGCAGGGAGTTGAACAGGTAGCGCAGCATCGGCGCGGCCTGAAAGACGTAGCGGAAGTTCTCGGTGTTTAAAAAGCTGTCCGGCAGGAAGCCCGGCGGCCAGGCGGCGAACTCGGCCGGCTTTTTGAACGCGCCCAGGAAACCGTAAACCACCGGGAACACCACGGCCGCCCCGAGCGCCAGGCATAGGGCCTGCACGAGAGCGCTCTGAAGGCGCCTTTTTGCTTTCAAGCTCACTGTGAATCCCTCCTTCTTTCCTGGAGGGCGTACAGGGCCAGGGTGATCACCAGCGTCAAAGCGAACGTGACCAGGGAGACACAGGCGGCCAGGGAGTAGTTGGCGGAGGAATAGCCGGAGGTATACATCATGTAGACCAGAGTCGTGGTGGACCGGGAGGGCCCGCCCTGGGTCAGCACCAGAATGGGGCCGGAGGTCATCATAGCCTGAATCATGTTGGTGCAGCTGACGTACAGAATGGTCGGGGCGATCAGCGGCAGGCGGATGCGGAAAAACGTCTGCGCTTCGTTGGCCCCGTCCAGATAGGCGCAGTCGGCCAGGTCCTGCGGCACGGCGCGGAAGGCGCTTAAAAACAGCAGGAAATTGAGCCCGATGCCCATCCAGACCGTCAGCAGGAGGATGCCGGCCATGGCCGTATTCCGGTCCTGATACCAGCCGAAGTCAAGGTGGAACAGGTAGTTGACCAGGCCGGCGGTCGGGTTCAGCAGCACCTTAAAGATCAGCGCCGCGGCGGACATGGAGACCGCCACCGGCAGGGCGAACATGCTCTCATAGACGGGGGAGAGGAAGCGCTTCCTGCTGGCCAGGTACCCAAGGGCGATGGTGATGACCAGCGTCACGGGCACGTTGATAAAGGCCAGCGTCAGCGTGTTGGAAAGGGCCGCCTTAAACTCCCTCCGGCCAAACAGATAGGCAAAGTTGGACAGGCCGGCGAAGGAAACGATTTCCCCCTTCGCGTTGACCACGGACAGGGAATAGATCACCGTCTTCAAAAACGGATAATAGACAAACAAAAGGGCCAGCGCCGACATCGGCAGGATGTACAGATAGGGTTTGACGCGCGTCCTCACGCGAGCGCTTCGGCGGACCGCCTCCATCATGGGGCTCCTTTCAAACGAAAAACTCCGGAGGAATCCTCCGGAGCGCAACATTGAATTCGGAAACCCGGCCCGCGCGTGCAGGCCTGACCTCTTCTTCCATCCAGACTGTACTGTCGGCTCCGGAATCACACCGGATCAGCCGTAACGGCTCGCGGGCTTTACCGCCGGTCGGGAATTTCACCCTGCCCCGAAGAATCACTTCCTGCGGGTATTATAGGACGGGGAAGGACGGTTGTCAAGAAAAAGATTAGCTGTCTTTAATATCATCGGAAAGACACGGAAATAAAGCGTCTGCCGTATGAGCTAAAAGAAAAACAGTCCAAAGACGGACTGCTTTTCCTGGCAGGGGAAGAAGGATTCGAACCCTCAACAAAGGTTTTGGAGACCCACGTGTTACCATTACACCATTCCCCTAAGCACAAGACGTATTATAACCCGTTTTCACGGGTTTGTCAACCGGAAAATCTCTGGTTTTTACATATGGGGGAGAAGCAGCGGAAATCCTTGATTTCACTTTAGAATCAGAAAATCGCCCCGGCCGATGGGCCGGGACGGAGTGGCACTTGATTCAGCTTTTTCAGGCGTTTTCCAGGACTTCCTGTTTCGCTTTTTCCAGCGCGTTGATGACCCGGTCGCAGAAGCGGTCAAAGTCCGGGTCCTCCCGCTGCAGCTCTGGATGGGCCAGCACGTTGTCCAGCACCTTCTGCGCCCCCTGCTCAAAGCGGATGTTCGGGCAGAAGCCGGGCACGGCTTTTTTGAGCTTGCTGTTGTCGAAGACCACGCTGCAGGATTTGTCCCCGATCAGGCCGCCGCGGTAGTCGTACTGCGGGGCGACAGAGGCCAGGAAATCGGAGGAGACGGTATAGGGCACCAGCTTTTTGCCCAACAGGCGGGCGATGGTTTCGTGGATCTGCATCCAGGTCAGCGTTTCGTCGGAGGTGATCTGGAAGGCCTCGCCGATGGTGTGCGGGTTGCCCATCAGGCCGACGTAGCCTTTGGCAAAATCCTCGTTATAGGTCAGCGTCCACAGGGAGGAGCCGTCGCCCGGGATCAGGACGGGCTTTCCTTCCATCGTCCGCTTGAGCACCTGCCAGGAGCCGTTGGCCCCGTGGATGCCCACCGGCATGCTGCGGTCGTCATAGGTGTGGCTGGGGCGGACGATGGTGACGGGGAAGCCGTTCTCCCGGTATTCTGCCATCAGATAGTCCTCGCACGCGATCTTATTGCGGGAATACTGCCAGTAAGGGTTGGCCAGGGCCGTCCCTTCGGTGATGCGGTAATCGCGCACGGGCTTGTGGTAGGCGGAGGCGGAGCTGATGTAGATGTACTGCCCGCATTTTCCGGAGAAGAGGCGGACGTCCCGCTGCACCTGCTCGGGCACGAAGCCGATAAATTCCCCGACGACGTCAAAGGTCTGCCCGGAAAGCAGGGCAGCGATTTCCCGCTCGTTGTCCATGTTGCCCTGCAGGAGATGGGCCTTTTCGGGCATCCGTTCCCGACGGCTGCCCCGGTTGAGCAGATACAGGTCGTGGCCCTGACGGACCAGCAGGTCAGAGATGGCGGCGCTGATGGTACCTGTGCCGCCGATCAGTAGGGTTTTCATGGCGCTTCCTCCTTTTG
Source organism: Christensenella sp. UBA4379 (assembly GCA_002391225.1). Lineage (GTDB taxonomy): Bacteria > Bacillota > Clostridia > Christensenellales > Aristaeellaceae > UBA4246. Next base: position 27,106 of record DGRV01000035.1, on the reverse strand, counting down.
TGTTGAATATCAATCAGGTCCTCTTTAGAACCGTTCAAACGGATTCGGACGGGGAAGGCCTGAGCCGCCGCCAGAGCCGGGCGATCAGGTTGGGCAGGGCGCTTACCAGCAGCACCAGGACGATCATGATCAGGGCGTAGGCGTAGATGTCCTCGTACTCGTTAAAATAGCTGCTGGTATGGATGGCTTTGCCCAGGGAGTTTTTCGTCTGCACCAGGTATTCGGTGGAAACGGCCAGCTTGAGCCCCATGCCCACGGCGCTGATATAGGCCTGACGGAGATACCCGGCGGTCAGGGGCAGATAGACGTGGAAGAAGATGCGGGGGGTAAAGCCGCTGTTGATGCGGTAGACGTCGATCAGCTCCGGCTCGATCCTCTGACAGCCTTCGCTGGCCGCTTCGCTGATCAGCGGAATCAGGATCAGGGAGGTGGCGATCAGCGGCACCCGCTCATACCGGGTCAGCACCATGATGATGACGACCAGCACGATCATTGGGATGGACCGCAGGAAGATCATCAGGGGTTTCAGCAGGTTCCGCACAAAGGGGCTGAGCCCTTCAAGCATGCCGACGGTGACGCCGATCACGGTGGACAGGGCCAGGGCCTCTACCAGGTGGCAGAGGGTGACCCAGATTTTCCGGTAGGTTTCCGGATTTCCCAGCAAACGAAAGAATGCCCGGAGAATATCGGGCACGTCCGGAAACACCAGGCGGTCGTTCTTCATCCAGCCGGCTGCCTGCACCAGGCAGCCGATCAGGATGATCCCCAGGCAAAAAGTCAGTGATTGTTGTATGTGGCTTTCGCGCTTACTCGGCCCCATAGTAGAAATCGTCCGCGGGCACAGCGCCGCCGAACTGGGTCAGGTCGATGTTCGCGGTGCGCTCCACCTGTTCTTTAGCGTCCTTGGCGGACAGATAGCGGATCGCGCAGCCCGGGATGGCGGACCTGGCGACCTTGGCGTTGGGGAGAATCTCCAGCGTCACGGCGGCGTCGGCCACGGCGTCTACGTCGGAAGCGCACTTTTCGCAGGAAGAAGCCACCAGCGCGAGGTAGGCGTTCACAGTCTCAGGGCTCTTTTCGATCAGCTCCGCTTTGACAAACAGGCCGGCCTGGGTGTAGCCGTCAAAGCCGGTGACAGCCTTGTACAGGGCGTTCAGGGAGATGGCGGTGATCTGGTCGTTCTTCATCCGGGCGGCGGTCAGGGCGGGCTCGGCGGTCACGACGATGGCGTTCTCATCCGTGAGCAGGAGCTGCTGGGTGTTGGCGGCGCTGGCCAGGTAGTTCACGCTGGCGGGTTTAAACCCGTTCTGCTCCAGGGCGAACAGGGCGACGGAGGCATTGATGGTATTTTCGCCGAACAGGGTGATTTCCGCCCCGTTTACGTCCTCCAGGCTGAAATCCGCCTTCCGGGAGGCGAAATACAGGTTGCCCCAGGAAATGACGGCGCCTAGCTTATAGGTGGACTTGCCGGCCTTGTACAGCTTCGCGCCGGCGTTGATGGGGGCGATGATAAAGTCGGCGGTCGCGTTGGAGAATTCGGCGGCGATGGTATCGGCCAGCACGAAGGTATACTGGTCCGGCGCTTCCACGGCTAGGGTGGCCAGCGCCAGGGCGGGAGCGCCGCTGGGGGCGGAAATCTTCAGCGCGGAAACGTCGGCGGATTCGGCCTGGCAGGCAAAGCAGCCGCTCAGGAGCATCAAGGAAATCAGCAGAATGGAAAGCATTTTTTTCACAGATATGGTCCTCCTTGTTTGTGCTCTTGATGAACACTATCAAGATTATAGCACGGGCCGGCGCGCTGTCAATAGGCCTCAAGCCCAGCCGCCCAATCAGTCAAAATCCCGATAAGCAAATTTTACAACGCTCAAGGAAGGTTTTCTGTCTGTCCTCAGAGAATATATACAAAGACAATATTGAAACATGTGGAAACATACCGGAGTATATAAATTAATTTAAAGCATGAACTAAATCAGACTGGAGGGAGGATCATGAAACGGAGTATCGGAAAACGGGCAAGTTTGCTTCTGAGTATTTGGCTGCTGCTTTTCCTGCTGACAGTGCCCGCCAGGGCGGATGGGGTGTGGGGCCTGGCCACCCAGAAGCTCGCCACCCGGGACGGCCCGGGGACGACATACAATGAAAAGGGCACCTATAACGTGGCCGGCCAGTACATCAAGGTCCTGTCCCGGGCGTGGGACAAGCGGAACAACATCTGGTGGGTCAAGTGCGAAATTCCGTACCGGAACGAAATCCGGGTGCTGTGGACGGGCTACAAGCGCTTTGACAGCTCCACCCTGCCGCTGGAGTCCATCCCCATCGATGCTCAATATCCCGGCGGCGGGAAGACGCAGACGGCAGCGCCGAAGTCTTCTTCTTCGGCCGGACTCTGGGGCCTGGCCAAACAGAAGCTCGCCACCCGGGACGGGCCGGGGACGACGTACAATGAGAAGGGCACCTACAACGTGGCCGGCCAGTACATCAGGGTCCTGTCACGGGCGTGGGATAAGCGGAACAGCATCTGGTGGGTCAAGTGCGAAATTCCATACCGGAATGAAATCAGGGTACTGTGGACGGGCTACAAGCGCTTTGACAGCGGTACCCTGCCGCTGGAGTCCATTCCCATGGAGGGAGAAACGGCGCCGGTCACCCAGCCGTCCGCTTCGGCCGGGTGGTCCAAGGCGTATCAGGCTTTTGTCCAGAACCGGAGGTATCTTTCCTCCGATCAGGTATATTACAATACCGAGACGACCGGCTGGTACGAGATCGCCTTCGCCCTGTATGACATGGACAAAAACGGCATCCCGGAGCTGATCATCTCCAACGGGGAAGATTCCATGGCGGGCCGGACCAACCACGTCTATACCTGTTCCGGCGGGAACGTTCTGTACCTGGGGGAGATCGGCTTTCGGGAGAGCGCGCTGTTCTATATGCCTGGTTCCTCCTTCCCGGGCCTGTTCTGCAGGGACGGGAACATGGGCAGCTATGAAACGGAGTATTATTTTTTGAGCGGCCTGTACCTGGGAAAGGAAGAAGTCCTCGTCGAACAGTATTATTCGGACAGCGATCCGTACACCACGCTCAATACGCCGATCCTGAAAAGGATCACCGGCAACCAGACGCTTTACCAGACTTCGGTATCTTTTCCTTCCGGAACAGCAAACTTAACCATGTATACCAGAAGCCAGATTTCTTCCATGGGCTGGAATGACTTTGTGTCGAGGATGCCCTGAAAAATCAGGCTGATACACATAGCAAAACCTCCGGCGCTTTTCAGGAGGCCGGAGGTTTTGCTGTGCTGTTTTTTAAGTTCAGCCCTCTGACATGCTTTTGATCTTGTTCAGCTGGCCGGTGAGGGCGGCGACAGAGTAGGTATCAGGGCCGCAGAGCTGGAGGGAGGTAATCGCTTCCCAGACCCCGGCATCCTCCATCAGGGCGCGGACGGCCGCGAAATCTTCCTCTTCCGCGGGGTCGATCCCGGCGATCACGTTGATGATGCCGCTGACGGCCTGTTCATTCAGGGCGAAGTCCTTGTACTGGTCTTCGCTCCAGTGAAGGCCGGACAGGCTTTCCACCATGCTGGCGGTGAGCTTCGTGGGGTTGACCGCGTACAGGCGGTTTTGGACCGCGAAGCGGATGAGGGCGGAGGCGAGCCTGGCGGCTTTGAGCCTTGCCCCGGCGCTGCCGTCTTCCAGCCCGGCCAGGGGAAGGAATACCTCCCGGGCCATATCGTCCGCCGTGGGGGCCGGCATTTCCACCACCTGAAGGTTGAGCTCGTTCAGTTCTTTGGCGGTCTCATCGGTCAGACGCAGGACCACCCGCTCGTCCTCCTCGAGGGAAAAGACGGCTTCACCCCTGGCTTCCCGGTTCTCCCAGTTTTCCTGGGTCAGCTCCCCGTTTTCGTCAAAGGCGCGGCGGATGATGTCTCCCCGGTAGCGGTAGACGGCCTTCTGACCGTCGTTTTCGACGGGCTCCAGGATCATCTGATAGTCGGTCCGGACGGAGACGGACTCGGGCCAGTGCAGGTCCAGGGCCAGCTCATCGGTATAGCCGGTTCCCTGAACGACGGCGGAATACAGCTCCGCCGTCACCTGCTGGTGCTCCGGGTCTCCCAGGGAGGCGGGGCAGGGGATGGCAAGCGGGCGCTGCTCCGCCGGACTTACACAGCAGGAGAAAAGGGCGGACAGAGCCACCAGAGCGCAAAGGATTCGTTTGAGCATGTTTTCACCCTCTTTTCAAGTTTTTTTGGAGCGTCATGTTTTGCTTTGGTCTGTGAACACAGGGTAACATCAGGGTGCCGGAAGGGGCCCTTCCTTTTATTATACGCAGAAAATCCTTCGGCGTCAGCGTTTGCGTAAAAAAAGATGGGATAAAAAATAACTTTGATTAAAGAGGAAAAAACATGGACATAGGCGGTCAAAAAACACAAAAGCGTTACATGGCGGATTGAAAAAGTTCATCTTTCTTAATAGAATCTTCATTGTCTTATGGGTTGGAAAATGATAATATTGTACTGTATCATGACCCTGATAGAAAGGAAGGATCAAACATGACCAAACATCGTTTGTTAGCGTGTCTACTCGCGCTCTGTCTGCTGCTGGGCTGTGTCCCCGCCGGACTGGCAGAGGGAGACTCTGGTTCTTCATCTGATTTAGTTCAGCTGATCCGGGAAAAACTGATCCAGCAGAAAAATGAAGAAGCTGCCGCTCAGGAAGAACCCGCGGCGGACGCTTCTTCGGAAACCGCTCCAGCGCAGGAAGGCGAAACCGCCCCTGAAGCCGTGGCGGGCCTGCCCGTGTTTATCGCCCAGCCGAAGGACCGCCAGGTCCAGCCCGGCAAGTTGACCGTCATGGAAGCGGACGTCGAGGACGCCGATTCCTACCAGTGGCAGTACAGCGTTGACCAGGGCGCGAACTGGGTGGACTGCGGCAAGGACTTTACCGGCCCCAAGACGACCCGTGTCCTGTTCGCGGCCAAGGAAAGCATGAACGGCTGGCTGTTCCGCCTCGCCGCCACCAACCAGGCCGGCACCGCCTACAGCCGGGAAGCCGTCCTGACCGTCGGCGAAGCCAAGGCCCCTGCTGAGGAGCCCGCGGCCGAAGAACCCGCGGCGGAAGAACCCGCTGTGGAAGAGCCCGAAGAGGATGAGCTTTCGGTGGTGGAACCCATCGCCGATTTGAGCGATCCCTTCGCTCAGACCGAAGAAGTGGAAGAGTTCATCACGGCGGACGCCAACCCCAGGCTGACCCCCGCGACGATCACCCTCCAGCCCACGGACGTCACCAAGAAAGCCGGCGATACCGCCGCCTTCTTCATCACCGCGACCGGTTCCGGCACCCTGACGTACCAGTGGCAGTACAGCTGGGACAACATGGAGCCCTGGAAGAACCTGACCAACGGCAGCTTTTGGATCGGCAACAAAACCGACTCCCTGAAATTCCAGATGAAGGATACATATGATAATATGTACGTCCGCTGCGCGGTCACACTGACCAGCGACGGCTCCTCCGTCACCGTCTTTTCCAAAGGCGCTCAGGTGAAGCTGGGCACCGGCCCCGTCATCACGTTCCAGCCCGCCGACCTGACGCTGAGCAAGGATCAGCTCGGCTTCTTCCAGACCGCCGCCTCCGGCTCTGGCACGGTCAAATATCAGTGGCAGTATAGAAAGTCGGAAACCGACACCGAAACCAATATGACGGACGGCGCCGACTGGTCAGACACCACGAAGGCGGTTGTGAGGGTATACGGCCGTATTGGCTTTGACGGTTATCAGTTCCGCTGCGCCGTGACTGATGACTTCGGCACCGAATACACTGACTGGGCCACCCTCCACATCAAGGAAGCGGCGACCCCTGAAATCATCGTGCAGCCCGGCCCCGCGGACATCACCTGCTTCGTGGATGACGAGCTCACCATCGACCTGGTCGCCATCAACGCCACCAAATATCAGTGGCAGTACAGCAAGGACAACGGCGCGACCTGGTCCAACCTGTCCAACGGTTCCTACTGGAAGGGCAACAAGACCGACACCCTGACCTTCCTGGTCGCCGCCTCGCATGACGGGATGATGATCCGCTGCAAGGTCTCCAACGACGTGCCCGTCAGCGTTGACAGCGATGCTGTGACCCTGCACGTGATGCAGGCTCCGGTCATCGTGACCGATCCGACGGATCAGAGCGTCACCTCCGGCGATCCCGTCACCTTCAGCATCACTGCGACCGGCGCGACCAAGTACCAGTGGCAGTGCAGCTCCAACGGGGGCATCACCTGGGTCAACCTGACCAACGGCTCTTTCTGGAAGGGCAATAAGACGGATACCCTGACCTTTACCACGATGGACCGCCACGACGGCTATCTGTTCCGCTGCCTGGCGATCAACGACGCCGGCACCACTGCCAGCGCCGCCGCGAAGCTGACGTTGGCCATGGGCATCTCCATCAAGCAGCAGCCCAAGGACCAGGTTGCCGGCGAAGGCACTACGGCTACCTTCACGGTCGTCGCGGAAAACGCCGACACCTATCAGTGGGAAATGGCGCCCATCGGCACCACCACCTATTCCAACGTGCCCACCTCCTGGACCGGCTATAATACGGATACCCTGATCGTGCCCGCTGAGCTGGTCTGGACGGCGTATCAGTACCGCTGCAAGGTTTCCAACTCCGTCACCGGCGCTTACGTGTACACCACGGCCGCCAAGCTGTCCCTGCTGGCCCTGCCGAACATCCTGCAGGATCCGACGGACGTCTGCGTGAACATCGGCCAGAAGGCGACCTTCGCCATCACCGCCACCGGCGCGACCAGCTATCAGTGGCAGTACAGCACAGACGGCGTTTCCTGGGGCAACCTGACCAACGGCAGCTACTGGGTCGGCAACCATGCTTCCAACCTGAGCTTCAAGGCCGCCGCCAACTACAATAACTTCTACTTCCGCTGCGCTGTGAGCAACGCCGCCGGAACCACTTATTCCGCCCCCGCAAAGCTGTGCATCATGGGGATGCCGGTGATCGTCACCCAGCCCATTTCCCGCAACGTGCCTGTGAATGCCACGGTCGCCATGGAAGTCATCGCCACCGGCGCGACCTCCTACGCCTGGCAGTATCACAACGGCGTCAAGTGGGTCACCCTGAACAACACGGCCATCTGGCAGGGCGCCAACACCAACCGTCTGGTCTTCCAGGCGAAGAAGTACATGAACGGCTACCAGTTCCGCTGCATGGTGAAGAACGGCTCCGGCACTGTCTACAGTGACGCGGCCCTGCTCACCGTCAGCGCGGTCATCCCGCCGCAGCCCAACAACGTGAACATCACCGGCGCGGGCATGAGCATCCTGACCGTGAGCTGGAGCAAGGTGGTTGCGGACGAGCTGAACGGCTACAAGATCTACTACAGCAAGTCCAGCGACCCGGCAACGGCGACCCTCGCGGGCATTGTCGATCCGACCCAGAAGTCCTTCACCATCATTGGCCTGGATCCCATGACCAACTACTACGTCTGGGTCAGCGCCTATAACACCGCCGGCGAGAGCGGCCTCAACAGCCACGTGATGGCCACCGGCAAGACCATGTGGGCCAACACCGACATGATCCCGCCGGAAGCTCCCAGCAACGTGAAAGCCACCGTCCTGGGCGATTCCAGCGTCAAGCTGACCTGGACCAAGTCTCCTTCTCCCGGCGTCATCGGCTACATGATCTACTACTCCACCCAGTCCCTGGCCTCCAACGCCAAGCTGCACCAGATCGTCGCTGACGCGAACAAGACTTCTGCGATCATGACCGACCTCAAACCCGGCACCAGGTATTATATCTGGGTCGTCGCCTATGACGACGGCGGTATCAGCCTGATGGACAATTACGTCCGCGCGGTTGTGACCACCACCGGCAACCCGGCCTACCCGATCGTTCCGGTCGTGTCCGGCGATCTGCCGGATCCGCCGCTCAACGTGGCTGCTAGGAGACTGTCCAACACTTCCGCCCAGGTGACCTGGAAACGCGGCACCTCTACGGATCTGACCGGCTTCTCCATCTACTACGGCATCACCAGCGATCCGTCCGCTTCCACCCTGTACGCCAAGACCGGCCCCGAAGCACGCAACATCACGGTCAACACCCTGAACGCCAACTTCGGCTATTACTTCTGGGTCGTTTCCGTCAACGAAGTGGGCGAGTGCGAGATGACGGCTGACAACCGCGCTTACGCGGACGTGATGAACCCCATCGTCGTGGTCTATCCGCCGCTGCAGCCCCTGACGGTTGCCGCCAGCGCTGTGTCCAAGAGCAAGATCACCGTCTACTGGACCTCTTCTCCCTCTCCCGACGTGGAAGGCTACAGGCTGTACTACAACACGGTGAACAACCCGAACTCCGCTGTCGCCTATGCCGAGGTTCGGGATCCCAGCGCCACCAGCATGACGATCTTCGGTCTGAAGGCCGTCACCAAGTACTACGTCTGGGTGGCCGCGTTCAACGACGCGGGCGAAAGCAAGCTGGATGCCAACGTATCCTCCTCCGCCTACACGCTGTACTATTAAAAGACATTCGCGGCTGACAGCCGCACCCAAGCCCCGGAGCGAACAGCTCCGGGGCTGTAATTTTATAAAAAAGCATCCGTTGCAGAAACTGATCTGCAGCGGATGATGTATTTTATGGCGGTTCCCGCTTTAGCCTGGGAGTTCAAATAATCTGTGGAGGACGGCCAGGTGCTCGCTTGTTCCGCTGGATTCGATGGTGACGCTGCCTGTTTCCCCGGGGGGAAGGAGCAGATCGCGGCTGTCCAGCACCCGCTGGAGCTGGCGGACGGTGCCTTCGTTTCCGTCCAGCACCGGGGTGTTGGGGAAAAAGCGCTGAATCAGGCTTTTCAGGAAGACGTAGTGGGTGCAGCCCAGGACGATGGCGTCCACCTGGCTCTGCCGCCAGGGTTCAAAAAGGTTTTCCAGATACCGGAGGAGGGCGGGGTCGTCAAAGCCCCCTTCTTCCACAAATTCCATCAGCCCCGGACAGGGGACGGAGACGGCGTGCTGCCCCCAGCGGGAGGAAAGAAGGCCGTATTTTTCGCTGGACAGGGTGCCCGGGGTTGCCAGCACCAGGATTTTCCCACCCCGGTACAGGAAGGAAGCGGGCTTTAAGGCCGGCTCCATGCCGATCACGGGGATGGTGAGCTCTTCCCTGAGCTCTCTGGCGGCGCGGGCGGTGGCGGTGTTGCAGGCAAGCACCAGGGCTTTGATGTCCCTGGACAGAAGATACTGAACGGCGGCGCGCACCAGCGCCAGGACCTCTTCCTTGGATTTCGTTCCGTAGGGGGCGTTTTTCTGATCCCCGTAAAAGAGATAACGCTCCTGAGGCATCAGCCGCACCGCTTCCTTCAGCACGCTGATGCCGCCGGCCCCGCTGTCGATCAGGCCGATGGGGGACAGGGCGTTCATGACGGATTCTCCTCCTGCTCGACGGACTGCTGCAGCCATTCCGGCATTTCGCCGCGCCCGGCCTGCAGGAGGGCGTTGAAGAAACGGATGACGGCGTCGTCGTTTCCGTTGTTGACGACGATGGCCATGACGCTGCCCCGGTTGTCATACTGGAGCCCGTCCATGAAGCCGTAGAGCGTATCCGTCGGGATGCCGTACAGATGGGTCTGGGCGGTCTTGGTTTCCTCGTCCACCACGGTCAGGCGGCAGGAATCCAGGGCGATGCCCTCGGCGTTGATGGCCCCGTTTTCCACCAGCTCGTCCAGAGAAAGGAACCAGCCCTGCGTGGCGATCGCCTTAAACTTGGAGGCGGGCAGCATATAAATGTCTCCGTCCGCGGCGGCCAGGCGGGTCAACAGCACCATGCCGGAATACATGTCCTCGTCGCTCATGGGCGTCAGGATGGTGCCTTCCACCAGCTCCATGTCCGGCACGGCTTCCTGCCACAGGGGCTGGAAGAAGGAAGCCATCAGGTCGTCCGTCACCGTGGCGCTCATGATCTCCACGTCCACCCGCTTGTCCTGGGGGGAGCGGTACGCGGTCGTGGTGAAAAGAAGGTCCACCCCGAACCAGACGCCCAACGCCAGCAGCAGGTATTTCCAGAAATCATATGCGAGGTGATTCCTGATCTTTTCCTTGTTGAGTCTCCCTTTTACCGTCATAGCCGAACCTCTCAAAAAAGAGTGGAAATCATCATCCCGAAGAGGAAGACAAAAATATCTTTTTATCCTCCTAAATGAACAATCCTATTATAGCCCGGTTTTGGCCGAAAGACAAGCCGGGAGGGAACGGATCGGAGGATCTACCACATTTCTGCCACTTTCCCGGGATTGTAAATGGGGTGGGAGGAACCGGATCGGGATGGTCATTGAACCCCTTATGAAGGAGTGGAGATCATAAGAAGTAAATCCAGCGGATTCCGGTCGATGAGCAGGTGGCTGGAAATATCTCCGGCGTGTACGCCGTCGCTGAAAATTTCCGCCGTATTGGCCGGGGAGCGGATCAGGTCGATGCGGATCATGTTGCGGTCGCTGAACACCATGGGGGAGGCGTCCCGCGAGTGAGGGCAGATGGGCGTAGCGCAGAAGGCCGAAACGTCCGGCGCGATGACCGGGCCGCCGGCGGAGTGGTTGTAGGCGGTGGAGCCGGTGGGGGTCGACAGGATGATTCCGTCGCCGATCCAGCGGGCGTTCGTGCCGCCGCTCTGCACCGAAAGCTCGATGGTCTCCCCAAAGCGGGATTTGACCACGGTGATGTCGTTCAGTGCGAAATGCTCCTGCCCGTTCAGGGAAAAGCGGAGCAGGGCCCGCCGGGAAAGCTTCAGCTGGTTCAAAAGCTCCGGCCCGTTTTCCCGGAGGGCAGCCATCGGCAAAGCGCACAGATACCCAAGCCGGCCCATATTGACGCCGATCAGCGGCTTTTGCACCCGGACGGCCGTCTGAGCCGCCCGCAGGACAGAGCCGTCTCCCCCGACCGCGAGGATGTAATCCGCTTCCCCGGGGGAAAAGGAGGAGATCTCCCCGGGAGCGGACCCGGCCAGCTTCTGAGCGGTTTCAGGCGCCATGGAACATTCGGCGTGCCAGCACCGTGTCAGCACGTCCAGGCAGGAAAGGGCCGCCTGGACCTGGGCCGGGGTAAAGAGATTGGGACACAGGTATAGTTTCATCAACAAGACCTCCGCTGAAAGACAAACGCTCAGACGTCAATTTCCCGCACCGGGGCCTGCTCGGATGCGCTGGATGTCAGCAGCGGGTCCACGACTTCGGCGAGGAAGGCCTCGGTCTGCTGGCAGGCGCAGCCGGTGTACAGGGCGGGGTCCAGCAGGCTGTCAATCTGATCGGCGGTGAGGGGGAAATCGTCGTCCTCCGCCAGGGCTTCCAGGAGGCCCGGGGCGGTTCCTTCGTCCTTGACGCGCTGCCCGGCCAGGACGGACTGGACGCGGATTTTTTCGTGGAGCTTCTGCCGGTCGCCGCCCTGGCGGACGGCCTCCATCAGCAGGTTTTCCGTCGCCATGAAGGGAAGCTCGTCCATCAGGTGGCGGCGGACGACCTTTTCATGGACGGTCAGGCCGGAGGCGACGTTCAGGAACAGGGACAGCACGGCGTCCGCGCACAGGAACCCTTCCGAAAGGGAAATGCGGCGGTTGGCGCTGTCGTCCAGCGTGCGCTCCAGCCATTGCTCGGCGGCCGTCATCAGTCCGTTCTGGGCGTTCAGGATCAGATGACGGGACAGGCCGGCCATCCGCTCGCAGCGCATGGGGTTGCGCTTATAGGGCATGGCGGAGGAGCCGACCTGCTTGGCCTCAAAAGGCTCCTCGACCTCTTTTTCGTGGGCCAGCAGGCGGATGTCGGCGGCAAACTTGTGGGCAGTTACGCCCACCTGGGCCAGGAAGGAGAGGACCCTTCCGTCCCATTTGCGGCTGTAGGTCTGGCCGGCCACCGGCTGGGAGGCGGTAAAGCCCATCTTCCGGACGATCAGGTCGTCCAGCTTCCGAACCAGCGCATAATCCCCCTGAAACAGCTCCAGGAAGCTGGCCTGGGTGCCGGTGGTGCCCTTACAGCCAAGGGGCAGGTGGGAAGCCATCAGCTGCTCGCACTCCCGGATGTCGGTGACCAGGTCGTTCATCCACAGGCAGGCGCGCTTGCCCAGGGTGGTGGGCTGGGCGGGCTGAAAGTGGGTGTAGGCGAGGACCGGCAGGGCCTTATACTGCTCCGCGAAGGAACGAAGGGCGCGCAGGACGGCGATCAGCCGGGCGTGGATCAGGGACAGGGCGTCCCGGATGATCAGGCTGTCGGAATTGTCCCCGACGTAGCAGCTGGTGGCGCCCAGGTGGATGATGGGCGCGGCCTCCGGGCACTGGTCCGCGAAGGCGTGGATGTGGGCCATCACGTCGTGGCGGAGGGCCTTTTCATAGGCCGCCACCTGGTCAAAGTCGATATCGGTGAGGTGTTCCTTCATTTCGGCAATCTGCCGGTCGGTGATGGGCAGGCCGAGCTCCTGCTCGGTTTCGGCCAGGATAACCCAGAGCCTGCGCCACAGCTCCGCCCGGTGGCGGGCGGAAAAGAGAAACTGCATCTCGTCGCTGGCGTACCGGGTGGAAAAGGGGGAAACGTAACGGTCCAGATCCTGCATAGGAATGCACCTCCGTGATACAACGGTTGAATTTCAAGAAAAAGGCCGGCGCTCCGGCCCCGCAAACGCCCGGCCCGGGGCGGTCCATTCTATGAAGAACCGGCGGGCAGAGAGGCTTTATCTGCATGGTATAACAAAGAAGAAAAAAAAGCAAGCGAAAAGAAGGGAATGGGTTCCCGCCGGGCTTGCAAAACGCCTGAAAAAAGGTTATAATGCTATGAATGTATCTGGGCATGCGCCCTGACCTGGGCAGGAGAAGGACAATTTTGTCCTGCGTGAAAGGGAGGAAAACATGAGCAAGGTCGTCATATTTGATCATCCGCTGATTCAGCACAAACTGAGCATCATGCGCGACAAGAAAACCGGCTGCAAGGATTTCCGCGAGCTGCTGGATGAAATCGCCATGCTGATGGTGTATGAAGTGACCCGGGATCTCCAGACGGAAGAAGTGGAAGTGGAGACCCCGATCTGCACGACCAAGACGAAGATGCTGGCCGGAAAGCCCATCGGCATCATCCCGATCCTCAGGGCCGGTCTGGGCATGGTGGACGGCATTCTGAGCCTGATCCCCAACGCGAAGGTCGGCCATATCGGCCTGTACCGCGACCCGGAAACCCTGAACCCGGTGGAATACTACTGCAAGCTGCCCGAGGACGCCGAACACCGCGAGCTGATCGTGCTGGATCCGATGCTCGCCACCGGCGGCAGCGCCAGCGCAGCCATTACCTTCATCAAGCAGCGCGGCTGCAACAACATCCGCCTGGTCAACCTGATTGCCGCGCCCGAAGGCATCGAACGCGTCCGCGCCGAGCATCCGGACGTGGACATCTATGTGGCGGCTCTGGATGAGAAGCTCAACGAGCACGGCTACATCGTTCCCGGCCTGGGCGACGCCGGCGACCGCCTCTTTGGCACCAAATAACACAGGAAGGCCTGATCGGACCCATGAAGATACAGCCTGCCGTCCGGGAACAGACCAAAGCCGTGGCCGTCGGCGTGTGCATCCTGACCGCGCTGATGGTGGGCGTTTTCCTGGTCATCGGCAAGTTTGACTGGACGGTGCTGACCGGCGCCATCTTAGGCGCGTCGGCCGGGATCGCCAACTTTTTCCTGATGGCGCTGACCGTGCAGAAGGCTGCGGACGATATGAAGCCCCTGCCGCCGGAGCCTGAGGAGGGGGAAGCGGACGCGGCCCAACAAGAAGGCGAAGCGGCCGCGGAAGCCCCGCTGAGCGAAGGGGCCAAGCGCGGACGGGATCGCGTCCGCCTGTCCTACACCTTCCGAATGCTCGGCCTCGGCCTGGTCGCCGTCTTAGGCGCTCTGTTGCCCTGCTTTAATATCTACGCGGTGCTGATTCCGCTGCTGTTCCCCGGCATCGTGATCCGTTTTCTGAACCGGTGAGCATTTGGCCTCGCCGTCCGCCGCGAATAACCATGTTAAAATCCTGACCACATCGCGTGCCCGGTTCCCGGATACGCGGTGAAGGAGGCTGATCAAGACGTGAACAAAGACACGCGGGCGCGTGTAACGGATATCCTGCTGATCCTGATGATGGTGCTGCCCTTTGTCGCCGTGATGGCGCTCAAGGTGCTGACGACGCCGCATTCCGACGAGATTTCCATCTCCGGCGCGCTGATCTATTTCACCATCCCCATGCCGCTGATGGATCTGCCGATTACCGCCTCCCAGTTCAATTCCCTGGCTGTGATGATCTCGATCTTCGGGCTGTGCCTGTACCTGACCCATGGCATCCAGGTGGTCCCGAACTCTAAGCGTCAGCTGGTCGCGGAATGGATCGTCACCAAGGTGAACGACCTGATCCGGGACAACATGGGGGAAAGGTTCATGGCCTTCGCACCCTTTGTGGCGGGCATCATGGCGCTTTCCGCCTTTTCCAGCCTGTCCAGCCTGCTGGGGCTCTTCCCGCCGACGTCGGATATGAACATCGTCGCCGGTTGGGCCATCATCGTCTTTATCCTGATCACGTACTACAAGCTGAAGGGCGGCCTGTGGCCTTACGTCAAGGGCTTCTTTGAGCCGGTGCCGGTCTTCGCTCCCTTCAACATCATCGGCGAGTTGGCGACCCCGGTTTCAATGTCCTTCCGTCATTACGGAAACGTGCTGTCCGGCGTGGTCATCTCCACCCTGATCGCCTATGCCCTGCAGGGCCTGAGCAAGCTGGTGCTGGGGTGGCTGCCGGGCGTGCTGGGCCAGTTCCCCTTCCTGCAGATCGGCCTTCCGGCTGTTCTGTCCCTCTACTTTGACATTTTCAGCGGCCTGATGCAGGCGTTCATCTTCGCCATGCTGACGATGCTCTACATCGCCACCGGCTTTGACGAGGACGCCTACAACGCCCGCCTGGCAAGGCGGAAGAAAGCGGCCGCCTGAGTTCAACGATGCTTTGAAGGCCCGAATAAGGGTCTTAAAGATAATTAGGAGGTACTTCCATGGATTACGTAAGTCTGGCTGTAGGTTTGATTCTGATGGGCTGCGCCATCGGCGCCGGCCTGGCTCTGATCGCCGGTATCGGCCCTGGTATCGGTGAAGGCAACGCGGTTGCGAAGGCCTGCGAGGCCATCGGCCGTCAGCCTGAAAGCAAGGGCGCTGTTACGTCCACGATGATCATGGGCTGCGCCATCGCCGAAACCACCGGTCTGTACGGTCTGGTCATCGGTATCCTGCTGATCTTTGTCGCCCCCAACATCTTTGTCGGCGTTTTCAAGAGCGCGATGGCCGCTTTCGGCATCGGCGGCGTCTGACGGAACTTGACGCCAAAGCCTCTTTGGCGGTGTGAAACGTGAAGCGTGGAGATGAAGACGGCGTTTTGCCGGGTTCATGTTCCGCTGATCTGTACGAGGAGATAAGAGAGCATGGTACAGTCATTGGATATTATTTCTGTCAATATCTGGCAGATCGTCATCTCTCTGATCAACCTGCTGATCATTTATCGAATTCTGAAGAAGTTTCTGTTTAAACCGGTTCAGAAGGTGATGGATGAGCGGCAGGCGCAGGTGGACCGGATTTACGGGGACGCCAATCAGTCGAGGACGCAGGCTGAGCAGATGAAGCAGGAATACGAGCAAAGGCTGGCTTCCGCCCGGGAAGAGGCGGACGGCCTGGTCAGAAATGCTGTACAGACGGCGCAGAAGCGCAGCGATCAGATGGTTTCCGAAGCGTCGGCCCAGGCCAGCCGCATCAAGCAGAAGGCGAATGAGGAAATCGCCCAGGAGAAAAAGAAGATGCTGCAGGATGTCCGCAGCGAGATTTCCGACCTGGCGGTGGAAATCGCTTCCAAGGTGGTCGAGCGGGAAATCAGCCCCAGGGATTACGACGGCTTTGTGGATGAATTCATCAGGAACGTTGGTGAGAACAATTGACGGAATTCGGCAGAGAATACGGAGACGGGCTGTACGCCCTGTGCGCTGAAGAACGCATTACGGAAGACGTACTGGCTCAGCTGGCAGAACTGAAGATCCTTTTCCGGCAGAATCCTGATTTTATCCGTCTGCTGTCCAACATGTCCATTCCCAAAGCGGAAAGGGTCAGCGTGGCAGACCAGGCGCTTCAAGGTCAGGTGCATCCGTATGTGCTGAATTTTGTGAAGCTGCTGGTGGAGCGCGGCGCGGTTTACGAGTTTGAAAGCTGCGAAAGCGCTTACCGGGAAAGCTATCAGGCGGATCACCAGATCGCGGAAGCGGTGGTCACGACGGCCAAGCCGCTTTCTTCGGACCAGCGCCGGAAACTGATCGACAAGCTGCGCCGGATGACCGGCAAGGAGATTCAGCTCAAGGAAAATACGGATCCTTCCGTGCTGGGCGGCGTCCTGCTGGAAATGGACGGCCGCCGCTACGACAACACCATCCGCCACCGCCTGGGCGATATCCGGCAGGCGATCAAAGCAGACTGATCTTTGTGAAAGCGGTGACAGACAGATATGCAGTTGAAACCAGAAGAGATTTCCAAACTGATCAAGGAACAGATCAGGCATTACGGCAATAAGATCGCCCAGAACGATACCGGCACCATCATCACCATCGGCGACGGCATCGCCCGGGCCACGGGCCTGGATCAGTGCATGGCCAACGAGCTGGTGCGCTTTGGCAACGGCGAATACGGCATGGCCCTGAACCTGGAGGAAAACTCCGTGTCCATCGTTATGCTGGGTTCGGACGAAGGCGTCCGCGAAGGCGATACGGTGGAGAGGACGGGTCAGGTCGTTTCCGTCCCGGTCGGCGAGGGGCTCATCGGCCGCGTGGTCAACGCCCTGGGTCAGCCCATCGACGGCAAGGGCCCGGTGGATTCCCGCGAACTCCGCCCCATCGAGCGCAACGCGCCGGGCATCATCCAGCGCAAAAAGGTGTCCGTCCCGCTGCAGACCGGTATCAAGGCCATCGACAGCATGAT
>DGRV01000035.1:5583-10024 GCA_002391225.1 Christensenella sp. UBA4379 | reverse complement strand
ATCATCGGCGACCGCCAGACCGGTAAAACCGTCATCGCGATGGATACCATCATCAACCAGAAGGGCAAGGACGTGATCTGCATCTACGTCGCCATCGGGCAGAAGCGCTCGACGGTCGCCCAGCTGGTGGAGACGCTGACGGCGGCTGGGGCGATGGATTACACCATCGTCGTCAGCGCGACGGCCAGCGAGCTGGCCCCGCTTCAGTATATCGCGCCTTATTCCGGCTGCGCGATGGGCGAATACTTTATGGACCAGGGCAAGGACGTGCTGATCGTCTACGACGACCTTTCCAAGCACGCGGTGGCCTACCGTGCCCTGTCCCTGCTGATCCGCCGCCCGCCGGGACGCGAAGCCTATCCGGGTGATGTTTTCTACCTGCACAGCCGTCTGCTCGAGCGCGCGGCCCGCGTCGCGCCGGAGTACGGCGGCGGGTCCATTACCGCCCTGCCCATCATCGAAACCCAGGCCGGCGACGTTTCCGCCTATATTCCGACCAACGTCATTTCCATCACCGACGGTCAGATCTTCCTGGAGACGGAGCTGTTCCATTCCGGCGTCATGCCGGCCATTGACCCGGGTATTTCCGTCAGCCGCGTGGGCGGTGACGCCCAGATCAAGGCCATGAAGAAGGTAGCCGGCAGCCTCAAGCTGCTCTACAGCCAGTATCGCGAGCTGCAGAGCTTCGCCCAGTTCGGCTCCGACCTGGACGCCGATACGAAGGCCCGCCTGGCCCAGGGCGCCCGAATCGTGGAGGTGCTCAAGCAGAACCGCAACCGCCCCGTGGCGGTCGAAAACCAGGTCTGCATCTTCTACGCCGTGACCCACGACTTCCTCAAACAGGTGGAGGTCCGTGACGTGGCGGAATACGAGGAGAGCTTGTACGAGCGGATGGCCGCCCAGCATCCCCAGGTGCTGGAAAAGATCCGTACCACCGGCCTGCTGGACGCCGATACGGAAGCCGAACTCAAGCACGCGCTGGAAAGCTTTACGGCTGATTTCCTCAAAACAAAGGGTTAAGGAGGCATTGCCATGGCCGGATCGTCCATGAAGGACATCAAGCTGCGGATCAAAAGCGTCGAAAGCACGATGCAGATCACGAAAGCCATGCAGCTGGTTGCCACCTCCAAGCTCCGGCGCGCCAAGGAACGCATGGAAGCCAGCAAACCCTACGCCGCCATTTCGGAGGCCGCCATCCGCGCGGCGGTCCGCAGCTGCGCGGGGGAAGAGGTTCCTTTCGCCGATCACCGGGAAGTCAAAAACACCTGCGTGGTCGTAGTCGCGGGGGAAAGAGGGCTGGCCGGCGGCTATAACAACAATGTATTCAAACGCGTTGCCCAGGAGACTGAGGGAAAGCCCTGGTGCGTTTTGCCGATCGGCCGCAAGGCCATCGAAAAATACCAGCGTCTGGGCATCCCGATGCTGAACGCGGACCACGGTCACGTGGAGGGCATTTCGGTCAGCGAGTGCTACCGTCTGGCCAAGATGCTGACGGACGGGTATCTGGCCGGGCAGTTTGACGAGGTGCTTTTAATCTACACCAACTTCCAGAACATGCTCTCCCAGGAGGTCCGGGCGGACCGCCTGCTGCCGATCGAGCCGGAGCAGGAGGAAAAGCCCCGTCTGGTGTCCACCGTCTACGAGCCGGAGGCCTCCGAAACCCTGGCCGCCGTCATCCCGGATTTTCTGGCCGGGCGGCTGTACAGCGCGATCTGCGACAGCTACGCCAGCGAGGTTTCCGCCCGCCGCACGGCGATGGATTCCGCCACCAAAAACGCCGGGGAAATGATTGACAGCCTGAGCCTTAAATACAACCGTGCCCGCCAGGGCGCGATCACCCAGGAAATCACGGAGATCGTGGCCGGCGCGGAGCACTGATACAGCAAACCATATTCAAAACACCATCCACTGGCAGGAAAGGAGTACACCACAACGTGAGCGCACAAAACATCGGTCAGGTCGTACAGGTCATCGGGCCTGTTCTGGACATCCGTTTTGAAGACGGCCATCTGCCCGAGCTGCTTTCCGCGATTGAGATCATGAACGGCGATAAAAAGATCGTCGCCGAAGTGGCTCAGCACATCGGGGACAATGTGGCCCGGTGTGTTTCCATGAACGCGACGGACGGCATGGTACGCGGCCTGAAGGCGGTCGATACGGGCAGTCCCATCACGGTGCCGGTCGGCAACGCCTGCCTGGGACGCATTTTCAACCTCCTCGGCCAGGCCATCGACGACCAGCCGGACCCGGTGACGGAGGAACGCTGGCCCATCCACCGTCCCGCCCCTTCCTATGAGGAACAGGAAAGCTCCACCGAGATCCTGGAAACGGGCATCAAGGTCGTCGACCTGATCGCCCCCTATGCCAAGGGCGGCAAGATTGGCCTGTTCGGCGGCGCCGGCGTCGGCAAGACGGTTCTGATCATGGAACTGATCAACAACGTCGCCAAACAGCACGGCGGCCTGTCCGTGTTCGCCGGTGTCGGCGAGCGTACCCGCGAGGGCAACGACCTGTACAACGAGATGAAGGAAAGCGGCGTTATCAACAAGACCGCCCTCGTCTACGGTCAGATGAACGAACCCCCGGGAGCCCGTATGCGCGTCGGCCTTTCCGGCCTGACCATGGCGGAGTATTTCCGCGACCGGGAGAACCAGGACGTTCTGCTGTTCATTGACAACATTTTCCGCTTCACCCAGGCCGGCTCTGAGGTGTCCGCCCTGCTGGGCCGTATGCCCAGCGCCGTGGGCTATCAGCCCACCCTGGCGACGGAAATGGGCGCTCTTCAGGAGCGCATCACCTCCACCAAGCAGGGTTCCATCACGTCGGTGCAGGCCGTATACGTGCCCGCAGACGACCTGACGGACCCGGCCCCCGCCACGACCTTCGCCCACCTGGACGCAACGACGGTTCTGAGCCGTTCGATCTCCTCCCTGGGCATTTATCCCGCTGTCGACCCGCTGGAATCCACCAGCCGCATCCTGAGCCCGGAAATCGTCGGCAGGGAGCATTACGAGGTCGCCCGCTCCGTCCAGAGCATCCTGCAGCGCTATAAGGAACTGCAGGACATCATCGCTATCATGGGCATGGACGAGCTCAGCGACGAGGACAAGCTGATCGTTTCCCGCGCCCGCAAGGTGCAGCGCTTCCTGAGCCAGCCCTTCTCCGTGGCCGAACAGTTCACCGGCATGGAGGGCAAGTACGTCCCCCTCAAGGAGACGATCCGCGGCTTCAAGGAAATCATCGAGGGCAAGCACGACGACCTGCCGGAGAGCGCCTTCCTCTTTGTCGGCACCATTGAGGAAGCTGTGGCGAAAGCCAAGAAGGGTGAGTAAACATGGCGACCTTTCATCTGCAGATTGTGACGCCGGACCGGATGGTCTATGACGGGGAAGCGCAGAGCGTCATCCTGCGCACCGTCAACGGGGACATCTGTATCCTGGCTAATCATATCGACTATGCCGCCCCGCTCGGGATCGGTGAGGCGAAGGTGATTTTCGCAGACGGGAAAGAGCGCAGCGCCGCCTGCAACGGCGGTCTGCTCAGCGTGGAGAACAACGAGGTTCGCGTCATCGCCACCACCTTTGAGTGGGCGGAGGACATCGACATAGAGCGCGCCAAACGCGCGCAGCAGGCCGCGGAGGAGCAGCTGCAGAAGCTGAGCCGTCAGGATGTGGATTATGCTGTCGCCGAGGCCAAGCTCAAGCGCGCCCTGGCCAGGGTACAGGCCGGTAAATAACTGAAGTAAAGAGGATTTTAAACATATGAGTGATAAACTGACCATGGACAAACTGGTGGCCCTGTGCAAGAACCGCGGCTTCGTCTATCCCGGCAGCGAAATTTACGGTGGCTTGGCGAACGCCTGGGACTACGGCCCCCTGGGTGTGGAATTCAAGAACAACGTCAAAAAAGCCTGGTGGAAGAAATTCGTCCAGGAGAGCAAATACAACGTCGGTCTGGACAGCGCGATCCTGATGAACCGTCAGGTATGGGTGGCCAGCGGCCACGTGGGCACCTTCAACGACCCGCTGATGGACTGCAAGGCCTGCAAGGCCCGCTTCCGCGCCGACAAGCTGATTGAGGATTACGGCAAGGCCCACGGCGAAGAAATCCAGGCCGACGGCTGGACGAACGAACAGTACGAAACCTTCATTGCCGAGCACGAAATCGTCTGCCCGACCTGCGGAAAGAAGGACTTTACCGGCATACGCAAGTTCAACCTCATGTTCAAGACCCACCAGGGCGTCACGGAGGATTCCTCCAACGAGATTTATCTCCGTCCCGAGACGGCCCAGGGCATCTTCGTCAACTTCAAGTCCATCGTACGCACCACCCGCAAGAAGCTGCCGATGGGCGTTGGCCAGATCGGCAAATCCTTCCGCAACGAGATTACCCCCGGCAACTTCATCTTCCGCATCCGCGAGTTCGAGCAGATGGAGCTGGA
>DGRV01000035.1:0-5534 GCA_002391225.1 Christensenella sp. UBA4379 | reverse complement strand
AGCTGGAGTTCTTCTGCAAGCCCGGGGAAGATCTGGAGTGGTTCAGTTACTGGCGCGGCTTTTGCCGGGACTGGCTGCTGTCCCTGGGTATCAAGGAAGAAAATCTCCGCCTGCGCGACCATTCCAAGGAAGAGCTGGCCTTCTATTCCAAAGCGACGACCGACTTTGAGTTCCTCTTCCCCTTTGGCTGGGGCGAACTCTGGGGCGTGGCTGACCGCACCGATTACGACCTGGGCCGCCATCAGGAGGTCTCCGGCCAGAACCTGGAGTACATCGACCCGACCACCGGCGAGCGCTTTATCCCCTACGTGATCGAGCCCTCCCTGGGCGCGGACCGTATGGCCCTGGCCTTCCTGTGCAACGCCTACGACGAGGAAGAAGTCGGCGAGAACGATACCCGCGTGGTGCTTCATCTGCATCCGGCTCTGGCGCCCTTCAAGGCCGCCGTCCTGCCCCTGCAGAAGAACAAGCTGGGTGACCTGGCAACGGAAGTGTATTCCGAGCTGACCAAATACTTCTCTGTGGATTATGACGATACCGGCTCCATCGGCAAGCGTTACCGCCGGGAGGACGAAATCGGCACGCCCTACTGCATCACCGTCGATTTCCAGACCCAGGAGGACCAGACCGTCACCGTCCGCGACCGTGACACCATGGAGCAGATTCGTCTGCCCATCAGCGAGCTGAAAGCTTTCCTGGAAGAAAAACAGCAGTTCTGATTCGATCTTACATAACAAAGTGGCTGTTGCATTACATCTGTAACAGCCACTTTTTATCATTAAAATTCACTTTTTCAGTCAAATAAGGAAGGAATGACTGAAACATGCAATCTCGGGGTGGTTTGGAGGGGCCGCAGCCCCTCCAAGTATAATCCGCAGCAGCGACATGTGCGGTGCGAGGATGAATTTTTGCGAAGCGGAGCTTGCCCCGCGAGAGCAAAAATTCTTTCCTTGCGGATTTGCCGCCCGGGAGGACCGAAGGTCCGAGAGGCAAATCCGAGGGGGTCCCCGATAGGGGGACGTGTCCCCCTATCGAAGCTGTAACTGGTTACAGCTTGCTTTCCTTGTAGAAAATCCCGATCATCGCCCCTGCGCCGTCCGCGGGCGTGGCGACCTGCTGCAGCGTCCAGCCCTGGCTGATATATTGGTTGATCATCTCTTCCGCTTTTTCGATGTCCTTTTCGCGGGTGACAGACAGACCTTTGTTCAGATAGACCAGCTTATAGTCTTTCATAATGCCTTTCTCCTTGCAATGATCATTCTTCGCTCAGCGTTCCGCCCTGGTCCAGGGTGTCGATCATCCCGACGCGACGGGCATGACGGCCGCCTTCAAAGTCCGTGGTCAGGAAGATCTGGGTGATCTTCTTGGCCAGCTCCGGCCCGATCACCCGGGCCCCCAGGGCCAGCATGTTGGCGTTGTTGTGACGGCGGGCCATTTCGGCGGAGTAGCAGTCCCCGCACAGGGCGCAGCGGATGCCGCGCACCTTGTTGGCCGCCAGGGACATGCCCAGCCCCGTTCCGCAGAGCAGGATGCCCCGGTCGCAGGCACCGCTTGTGACAGCCCGTGCGGCCTTTTCGGCATAGACCGGATAATCCACGGAAGCATGGCTGTCTGTGCCAAAGTCCTGATAGCTTAGGCCCATTTCATCCAGCATCGCTTCAATTTCCTTTTTCAGTTCCACAGCGCCGTGGTCGCAGGCAATGGCAATCATATTCTCCTCCATAATCCTTTATTTTGAGGGCACCAGCTCAGAGGTGCCAAAGCTCATCAGGTGGGATGTGTTGCGCGAGGTGGTGGCTTTCACGTTAATGGATTCTCCCATGAAAATCAGGGCTACCGTGCCGCCGCCGTCCAGGTTCAGGGCTTCCTGGGCCCCCAGCTCCAGCATTTTCCAGGCCAGCCAGTCCAGATACGCCCCTTTGGACTGGTTCTGCCGCCCGTTGACGGTCAAAACGATGTAGTGGCCGGGGGAGACCATGCCCAGGGCGCAGCGGGGCTCCCGGTAGTGGTAATAGCCGTATTGTTTCGCTTCTTCCTGAGTGGGCCGCATGTGTTCGCCCAGCTGCCCGTCCGTTACCAGGATGGGGCCGAAAGCCAGCACGTCGGTCGCGCCCATGTCCAGGTATTCCTGGGCGGTATGGGCCTGGGCGTCATAACATTTCATGGAGCCGTCCGGGAAATAGGCCAGGTTTTCGAGCTTGGGAAAGCCGCTGGACGTGGGGCGCTTCGTCTTGTCTGAGATGATTTTTCCGTCCCGGATCTCGATGCCTACGGTATATTTGTTATACTTGCGGTAGCTGTAAAAATCGTCCGAGAAGGCCAGGACGGCCTGGTTGGCACGGGCGATTTTCCTGGGCTGCTGCCAGGAGCCGCCGGTCAGCAGGGGGCGCATCCGCTCTTCTCCGGCGGTGCGCACGTCGGTCTCAAACCATACGATCTTCTGCGCCTGGTCTTCATAGCGATGAATGACCACCTGCAGCGTGCCGGACAGATAGGCCCAGAAGCCCGCGTCCGGATCGGCTGTGGTGAATTCCTCTCCGCCGGTCAAAAACCCGCGCTCGTCCCGTTCCGGCGCGCCGGGCACCTCATAGGGTGCCTCCGGGTCGTCCCGGACGGTGACGGAGATTTCGGTAGCGTCGTCGTTCTCAGCCTTCTTGGCCGGCTCGTTTGCCGAAATGCAATCCTCGGAAAAAATCAGGGTCCACAAGTCCTCGTCTACCTCGCCGGTTTCGGGCAGGCCGTTCTGCTTTTGCAGCAGTCGGACGCGCTTGGCGGTGGTGTCGTTGTAGATGGGGCTGAACTTGGTGGTCTGAAAATATCCGAGCTCAAACATCCGCTCCTTTAAGTTGGCGACGTCCTCCCCCCGGGCTCCCTGGCGGATGGGAAATCCGTCGGCCCGGGCAAAATCGGCGGGGGACAGCAGGAGGGCGAAAAGCAGGAAAATAGTCAGCAGTCTGGCGGTCCAGCGGTTCATAGATCGGTGATTCCTCTTCCGGCGTTTTCTGGTTCAGTATTTCTACCCTTCTATTATATCACATGATCCGGAAGAATAAAGAAGGAATCCCCGTTTTTTCACGGTTCGGAAGAAAAAATCATTTCCTATTCTGTACACGAACCGGGGAGAATGATATAATCGAAGCGTCAGAATGACAGATGAAACGGGGGACACAGGCATGAATCTTAAGAATATGACGATTTACTCCATTTTTGTCCGCAACCACGGGGGCACCTTCGAAGCGGTGCGCCGGGACGTGGCGAGAATCCGTTCCTTGGGCGTCGATACGATCTGGTTGCTGCCCATCCATCCCATCGGGAAGGTACAGCGGAAGGGCACGCTCGGTTCGCCCTACGCCATTTCGGACTATCGGGCAGTGAACCCGGAGTACGGCACTCTGGAGGACTTCAAGCGCCTCGCCGACGAGATCCACAGTCAGGGCATGAAGCTGATGATCGACGTGGTCTTCCACCATACTTCGCCGGATTCCGTGCTGGTGCGCCAGCATCCCGAATGGTTCTACCGAAAGGAAGACGGCTCCTTCGGCAACCACGTCGGAGACTGGTCCGATGTCATCGACCTGGACTTTGACCGGGAAGGTCTCTCCGCCTACCTGATCGACACGCTGAAGATGTGGGCCCACATTGTGGACGGCTTCCGCTGCGACGTCGCCCCGATGGTCCCGCTCAACTTCTGGCTGGACGCCCGCTGGGCGGTAGAAGAGGTCCGGCCCGGCTGCATCTGGCTGGCCGAATCGGTGGAGCCCGGCTTCGTCCGCTATAACCGGAACCAGGGCATCGTCTGCCACAGCGACGCGGAAATGTACCAGGCCTTCGACATCTGCTACGATTACGACGTGTATGACGACTACCGGCGCTACTTAAAGGGAGAGGAACCCCTGGACGCTTACATCGCCGCCCTGGAGAGGCAGGAATGTATTTATCCGGACAATTACGTGAAGCTGAGGAATCTTGAAAACCACGACCGTCCCCGCGCCGCCTTTATGATTCCGGACGAAAAGGCGAGGAGGAACTGGCTGGTCTTCAACTTCCTGCAGAAAGGCGCGGCCCTGCTCTATGACGGCCAGGAGTGGGAGCCGGTTCACCGGCCGGGCCTGTTTGATGCAGACCCCGTCCGCATGGAGGGGGAAGCCCCGCTGTCCGCCCTCATCCGCAGGCTGACCGCCCTCAAAAAAGAGGAAATCTTCAGCGAAGGCGTCTACAGCCTCCAGGCCCTCCCGAACGACTGGGTGAAAATTTGCTATCAGCGCGGGGAAGAAAAGCTCCTCGCTTTCGTCAGCCTTCAGGGGAAAAACGGCCTCCTGAACGCGGACCTGCCGGAGGGCACGTACCGGGATCTTCTGACCGGAAGGGACGTCCTGGTGGAGGAAGGGCTGATTTCTTCCCCTGGAGAACCGGTGGTCCTCCGCATTGGCTAAATGAATGAGGATAGAGTGATGGAAATCTGGGACGCTTATGACGAACACCTGAACCGAGTGGACGGCGTGACCCTGATCCGGGGGGAACCTGTTCCCGAAGGGCTGTATCACCTGGTCAGCGAGATCCTGGTCCGGCATACGGACGGGAGCTTCCTGCTGATGCAGCGGGATCAGCGCAAGCATCTGGGCGGCATGTGGGAGGCCTCTGCCGGCGGCTCGGCCCTGCAGGGGGAAGGGGCGCTGGATTGCGCCATCCGGGAGCTCCGGGAAGAAACGGGCGTAACCGGGAAGCTGACCCACCTCGGATGGATCATTGACAGAAAACGCCATACCATCTACGCGGAGTACCTGTGCGTGACGGATATAGCAAAGGACGGGATCATCCTCCAGGAAGGGGAGACTTCCGCCTACCGCTGGATCAGCGCGGAAGATCTTCAACGGATGTCCCGGGAGGAGCTGGCTACCTACCGGGTTCAAACGCTCCTGGAAGAACTGCGGTGACAAATCAACTTAAAAGGCGCGCCCCATTTCGGGACGCGCCTTTGCTTTGGTTTTTAGGTCAATCAGTGGTTCGAAAAATTATTTCCGTTCCTGATTGAAGGTCTTCTTGAACTCTTCCCAGCCGGCCGCGAGGGATTTAAATCCAGCCTGAGCGAAGTCCTTCAGTTCGGAGCTGGCGGTCTCAGCGGCAGCGCTGAGCTTGTCAGCCGCGTCCTTCAGCGTGGCCTTCACGGCCTCCACCTTGGCGTCGATCTCTTCTTCAGCGGCTTTCTCAGCATCCTTGGCGGCCTTGTTGGCCTTGATGGCGGCCTGAGCGGCGCTCAGACGGGCGATCGGGACGCGGAAGGGGCTGCAGGAGACGTAGTTCAGGCCGATCTCGTTGCAGAACTCGATGGAGGACGGATCGCCGCCGTGCTCACCGCAGATGCCGCAGTGGATGGAGGCGTTGTTCTCATGGCCCATCTTGACGGCCATCTTCATCAGCTTGCCGACGCCCACGGTGTCCAAACGGGCGAAGGGATCGAATTCGTAGATCTTGTTCTGATAGTAAGCAGGCAGGAACTTGCCGGCGTCGTCACGGCTGAAGCCGAAGGTCATCTG
>DGRV01000105.1 GCA_002391225.1 Christensenella sp. UBA4379 | reverse complement strand
TCCGGGCGCTCAGAACCCCGCACCGTACATGCCGCTGCTGCGGATTTTTAATGGAGGGGCTGCGGCCCCTCCAAACCTCCCAGAGCTTTTAATATGGCAATCTCTCGTACATCGAATTATGATAATTATTTTCTTGTCAAAAGAGGGGGTGTTGCAGAATCTGCTCTGCAATATCCCCTCATCTTTTGAAAGGAGGCGGACGGGCGTTCTGCCCCGTCCCTGGCCATATGCGGTTTCGCCCGTTTAAATTGAAGGCTCTGCTGCCTTATCTCTCGGCCGCTTTGATTTACCCGGTGATCGCCCTGATCACGTCGGATCAGAAGCTGCTCAAATTTATCGACGCGATGACGATTACCGGGTTTGTTTTCCTGATTCTCGGGATCATCGGGAACCTGACCCGGCACGGGGATTTTGACATCACCGAATTTATCGCCCGGCGGAGCCTCAAGGCGGGCGACAAAAAGACCTTCGCCGCCTTCAAGGACGACAAGGAACAAAAAAGAAAGGACAGCGCAAACTATCCTTTCCTGACGGGGATCATCCTGATCGCCGTGTCCGCATTGCTCGCGGTGATCTTTTACTGATTTTCCAGCTGTTTAAGGTATTCTTTCCCCTGCTCGGGGCTGCAGTAGACGAAATGGCCGGGCAGCAGCTCGCGCATCTCGTAATCCGGGCCGGTCTTTTCCTCCGTGGTTTCGGTGTAGACGATGGGCTCGCGCTGCTTTTCGATGATCGGGTCCGGCATGGGGACGGCGCTTAAGAGCGACACGGTGTAGGGATGCAGGGGATGAGCGAACAGCTCCTCCGTTTCCGCGATTTCCACAATCCGTCCCAGATGGATGACGGCGATGCGGTCCGCGATAAAGCGGACGACGGACAGGTCGTGGGCGATAAACAGGTAAGTCAGGGCCTTCTCGTTCTTGAGCTTGTTCATCAGGTTCAGCACCTGGGCGCGGATGGACACGTCCAGGGCGGAAATCGGCTCGTCCGCCACCACCAGCTTGGGCTCCATGATCAGGGCCCGGGCGATGCCGACGCGCTGGCGCTGGCCACCTGAAAACTCGTGGGGATAGCGGGATTTATGCTCCGGCAGCAGACCGACCTCTTCCAGCGCCCGGTCCACCTTGGCGATGCGCTCTTCCTCGTTTTTATACAGGTGGAAGTTGTACAGGCCTTCCGAAACGCAATATTCGATCGTCGCGCGCTCGTTCAGGGAAGCGGCGGGATCCTGGAAGATCATCTGAATGCTGCGGATGACGTTCATGTCGTCCTGCTTGCTCAGCTTGCCGGATATCCGCTTGCCTTCAAAGAGAATCTCGCCCGCGCTCAGCGGGTTGATCCGCATGATGGCGCGGCCGATGGTGGTTTTTCCGCTGCCGGACTCACCGACCAGGGCGAAGGTTTCCCCCCGGTAGATGTCAAAGGAAGCGTCCTGCACGGCCTTGAACTTGTGCTTGCCGCCTACGTCAAAGGAGATTTCCACATTCCTGAGGCTCAGCAGCACTTCGCGGTCATTCTGTCCGGACATGGAAAGCCCCTCCTTTCGCGGTCATCTTGGCAATTTTTTCGTGCAGGTTCTGAATAACGGCCGGTTTTTCGATCTTCGGCGCCCTGGGGTCCAGCAGCCAGGTTTTGGCAAAGTGGGTGGGGCTCACCTGGAAGAAGGGCGGCTCTTTCACAAAATCAATCTTCAAAGCGTTCGGGTTGCGGGGGGCGAAAGCGTCCCCCTTGATTTCGTTGTACAGAGAAGGCGGCGTGCCGGTGATGTAATACAAGTCCTGCCCTTTTTCGCTCAGCTGCGGCAGGGCGGACAAAAGCGCCCAGGTGTAAGGATGCTGGGGCTCGTAGAAGATCTCGTTGACGGTGCCGTACTCGATGATCTGTCCGCCGTACATGACGCCCACCCGGTCCGCCACGTTGGCCACGACGCCCAGGTCGTGGGTGATATACAGGGTGGTGAACTTGAGCTCCTTCTGCAGGCTGCGGATCAGCGCGATGATCTGGGCCTGGATGGTCACATCCAGAGCAGTCGTCGGCTCGTCGCAGATCAGGATCTCGGGATGGCAGGACAGGGCGATGGCGATGACAATGCGCTGGCGCATGCCGCCGGAATACTGGAAGGGATATTCGTCAAAGCGCTCCCTGGCGTTGGGGATGCCGACCCGCTCCATCATCTGAACGGCCTGCTCCTTGGCCTCCGCCTTGGAAATGCCCTGGTGCTTTTCGATGACCTCGGTGATCTGGGAACCGATGGTGCGGATGGGGTTCAGGGACGTCATCGGGTCCTGGAAGATTGTGGAGATCTTCGCGCCGCGGATGCCTTCCCAGTCCTTGTCCGTTTTGAGCTTGGTCAGGTCCTGGCCGTGGAACATCACGGAGCCCTTGGAAATGGTGCCGTTGGATTCCAGCATGCCGGTGAAGGTTTTGGTAAAGACGGATTTGCCGGAGCCGCTTTCGCCCACGATGGCGAAGGTTTCCCCGTCGTACAGGTCCAGGGATACGCCCCGGATGGCCGTCAGGTAATTATCACGGACGCGGAATTTGACCTCGATGTCCTTTGCGGAGAGAACAATTTTTCTTTCGTCTGCCATGTGTCTGTTCCCTCCTTAAATATGGGTGCGCGGGTCGGCCGCGTCGGCCAGCTTCTGACCGACGATGTACAGGGAGATCGAAATCAGGGCCAGCACGCCCACGGGAATCCAGAACAGGTGGGGATACCCGTTCATGTAAGAGGTGTACAGGGAAATCGTCCGGCCCAGGGAGGCGTTGGTGGTACCCAGGCCCAGGCCCATGTAGGACAGGAACACCTCATAGGAAATCAGCGAGGGAATCTGCCGGGAGACGTAGGTCATGATGACGGAGATCAGGTAGGGCAGGATGTTCTTTAAGATCATCGTCCAGGTCTTCGTACCCAGGCACTTGGAGGCCATGTTGTACTCCCGGTCGCGGATGATCATGACCTGGGTACGGATGAAATAGGCCACGAAGATCCACTCCGTACAGGTCATCGTGATGATCAGGGAGCGCATGCCGGCGCCCAGCACGTAGGACAGGATCATCGCCAGCAGGAGGAAGGGGACGTTGGAGATGATGTTGTAGACCTCGATCATCCACTTGTCCATCTTCTTGGAAAAGCCCCACAGCGCGCCGATGGGGATGCCGATCAGCATGTTGAGCGCCGTGCAGACGAAGCTGATGATGATGGAGTTCCGGGCCCCGGCCCAGACGGCGTCAAAGACCTCGTTGCCCACGTGGTCGGTGCCGAAAATATGCTCCGCGCTGGGCTTGAGGAACTTCATGGAAGCATTATTAATATTGGGCGTCAGCACCGGACTGTATCCGGAGTGAAGCGGCTGGATCAGCGCAAAGCCAATGATCAGCAGCAGCAGGACGGCGACGCCCACGGTAAATTTGTTCTTAAAAAACGTCTTCCAGACGGACTTCCAGTAGGAATACCGTGGCGCGGCAATGCGCTCGGATTCCAGCTCGTCAAAATCTGCCCGTTCAAACAGATTGTCCAGGTTTTCTTCCTGCACAGGATTATTCAGCATGTCCATCATGACCTCCCTGCTTTCTCGCTCAGCGAAATCCGCGGATCAACCTTCGTCAGCACGATGTCGCCCGCCAGGACGGACAGAACCGATACACTGGAGAAGATAAACGCCAGCGCCACGATCATGACGTTGTTATACTGATTGATGGCGTTGGGCAGCATCTTGCCCATGCCGCCGACGGAGTAAATCGACTCGGTGATGATCGCGCCGGTGATGCAACCCGCCAGAGAAGCGGGAATGCCCTGGGCGATGGGGATAATGGCGTTCTTAAAAATGTGGCGGCCAAAAATCTCCCGCTGGTTGAGGCCCTTGGACTTGGCGAACTTCACATAGTCCGAGTTCATCTGGTCCACCACGTAGCGCCGGGTCCACAGCATGAGGCTGGCGATGGACGGCAGGGCCAGGGAGATGATCGGCAGGATCCAGCTGCGGATATCCTCCGGCCCGTAGGTCGTAAATACTGAGGGCAGGTTAAAAACGGTTGTGCCGATATATCGGAACACGTAGATATAGGCCAGGGACGGCACGGCGATGATGAAAATGATATAGATCATGCCCAGTTTGTCCGCCAGTTTGTCCTTGCGGCGGGCCATCAGTACGCCCATCGGCAGGCCGATCAGGTAAGCCATCATCAGGGCGAAAATGCCCATGATGAATGAGGTGCCGATCATGGAAGGCTGGTTTTTGCGCACATCGTAGGCCGCGTAATGGTCCGTAAATTTCTTTTTATCCATGCGGTCGAGCACAGGTTTGTAGCGCAGGGAGCCAAAGTTGATGCCCGAATCCGCTTCGTAACCCGTTTCAAAGACTACATGCCGTTTGACCTCTGTGCCCTGGGTCTGGAACAGAACAGAAATCACGTCCAGGCCCTGATAGGTCGGATAGGAGGTGCCGAAATTCAGCTTGATGATGTTCTGGTGGATAAAAGGAAAATGACTGTCCGTATACAGCAGGTATTTGTGGGTGGTGCCGCTGCCCATCAGGGCGACGCCTCCGGTAGGCGTGCGGCCGAAATAGAGCTTGCGCTCCAGGTCCGGGTTGTCCGGGTCCTGCACGGACCAGGGCGTGTCGATTTTGATCAGGCTGCCCAGCCAGGAAAGCATGCGGTTGATGACAGGGATGTCCTTGTAGGCGTAGTACCTGCCGGACTGCAGGTACTTGTCTACCGTATATCCTTTGGATGTATAGAGCGCGACAAAATCCTGGCTCTCCTGGGAATCCGGACTGACCGCCCGGACCATGTCCTCGCTGCCTGCCTCGTAGAGGGTCAGGCAGTAATCGTTGATCCGCACATAGTCCAAATAGCCCAGCTTCTGCCAGGTGGAATAGACGTATTCGGTTTTGTCGTCAGACTTGCCGCCGAGCTTGCGGTACGTGCTGTCTTCAAAGAAGATGTTTTCCCGCGGGACCATCGTGTACACCATCGTGAACACGATCAGCATGATGATCAGGATTGAGATCATCGACCGCAGCAGGCGTTTCCAGATATACCCTTTTTTCAACGGGCCCACCCCTTAAATAAGGATACGAGAGAGCCAGAGAACATCGTCTGGCTCTCTCGTTTCATTTTTAAAACTGTATGGCTTTTGACGGGAATTATTCGCCGGCCAGCCAAGCAGCCTTCGCGGCGTTGTAATCAGCGGTCAGCACGGGCGCATCCAGCAGCTCCATGTACTTGAAGTACGGAACCTGGTTGTACGCGGCCTGGCCATACATGCCGTAGGCGGCGGTGAAGGGCTTCACCTTGCTGACAGCCACGTTGGCGCCGCTGGTGCTGTAGGGACGGAGGATACCGCCGGTCAGCAGCATGGCTTCCGCCTTGGCGAACAGCTCGATGCGCTCATCGCCCTTGGCGAGGGTCGCCTGATCCACCACAGCCTGGATGTCTTCCAGACCCATGGTCTTCAGCACGGCCTTCTGCTCGTCGTCCTGACCCTGGCTCTCATAGTTGATGCCGGAGTAGTTGAGCATGTCGCCGTCGTGAATGTCGAAGCAGTGCAGGTAGGTCAGCGGGTCGCCGTAGTCGGGGCCCCAGCCGGCGCCGAACACCAGGTCGATGGAGTTGGAGATACCGTCGGGCTGGTTGTAGAAGGCGCTGTAGTACACAGAGGAATTGCCTTCCAGGAACTGCAGGTCGATCTTCACGTAGTCGCCGATCGCGGACTCGATGGCGTTCTGCATCGCCAGCTGCATGTTCTTCTGGTTTTCATTGGCGGCGTAGACCGGCACGTCCAGATGCACAGGCCATTCGCTGATGGTGTCGCCCAGTTCGGCCTTGGCCTTTTCGATGAAGGTCTTGGCCAGTTCGGGGTTATACCAGGCATCGTGACCATCGGTCAGGTCGATGCCGGCATATTCGGGCACGAGCTCTTCGGCGTACTTGGTCACGATGGAGCCGTAGGCGCGGCCGTCAGAGGTGGTAGCGAAGGTGTAGGGAACCAGGGTGTTGCGGATCGGGCCGTCAGCCAGTTCTTCACCCAGCGTGATGGCTTCAACCGCGTGAGCGGAATAGGCGGCGTACACGGCGCGGCGGAAGTTGGCGTTCAGGATCGCGGCCTTGGTGTCAGCCTTCTGGGCGTCCGTGGTCTTGGAGGTGGTGGAAACAGAGGGATCGTTGTACAGGTTGTACATACGGCGGTCCCAGTTGAAAGCGCCCCAGAAGGAAGTGGCGGTGGTCATGCTGATATACTGGTTGTCAGCATAGATTTCATCCGCCTTGGCCTTGACTTCGGGCAGGGCCTGGTTGACGGTGGTAGAGGTGACTTCGCCGTTGACGAACATGTTGAATCTCTGGGCGGGATCCTGGCCGTCATAGTAGCTCACCACAACGTGCTGGACATGGACGTTGTCCTTATCATAGTAGTTGGGGTTGGCGTCAAAGCGGACTTCCTGAGCGGGAACCAGGGAGGACAGGATGTAAGCACCGTTGTACAGGATGGAATCGGGGGTCACAGCGCCGAAGTCCGCGCCCTTGGATGCGAGAAATTCAGCATTGATGGGCCAGAGAATGGAATAGGTGGTCATACCGTCAAAGTAGCCGCAGGGGCCGGTGAGGGTGTAGACCAGCTTGTTGCCGTCCGCCTTGATGCCGACATCTTCCCAGGTGCCGGTACCTTCGGAATAGGCGCGCAGGCCGACAATCAGGTCGGCGACCAGGCCGAGGGTTTCGGACTTGGAATCAGCCGCGTGCTTGAGGCCGGTCACGAAATCTTCCGCCACGACGGCGTCATATTCTTCGCCTTCGTTGGTGGACCAGACAGCGTCATCGCGGATGACGAAAGTCCAGACGGAAGCATCTTCATTAGCAGACCATTCGGTAGCCATACCGGGGATCAGAGTACCATGGCTGTCCTGGGTCAGAAGGCCTTCGATAAAGTTGTTGGTATAGTCACCGTTGGAAGACTTGTTGTTATACACATAGTCCAGGGTGGTGATGTCGAAGTTCGCAATCATCGAATAGGTATCCGGACCGGCGGCTTCGGCGGTGGCAATGCTCGCGCAGCTCAGCACCAGCATCGCAGCCATGAGAAGAGACAAAAACTTTTTCATGGGTCAACCTCCATAAAAAATGATCTTCTCCGCCCGTTACAGGCGGGAGAATTTGAATTTGAACATAGAGAATTGTATCAGTTTGCCGGGCGAAATGCAAGAAAAAAACAAAGATATACAGAATAAATACAAAAAGAAAACACACCGTTTCGCAAGTTCCGCTCGCACTTCTTGCATTTTTCATCCTTTTTTCCTATAATTATTACCCGTAGCGGCAAAGCCGCCTCAACACCGTTGATGCCCCATGGCGGCATCACGCATTGTTTCATGGAGGTTTTATGTACAGGATCGTCAGACGCCGGGAGCTGAATCCCACCGTCACTCAGATTGAAGTCGAGGCGCCGCTGGTGGCCCGCAAGGCCAAGCCGGGCCAGTTCATCATCCTGCGCGTGGATGAGGACGGGGAGCGCATCCCCCTGACCGTCGCCGGGACGGACCCTAAAGAGGGCACCGTCAAGGTGATCTTCCAGGTGGTCGGCGCCACCACGGAGGCCCTGAACCATAAGCTGCAGGGAGATTATATCCAGGACTTTGCCGGGCCTTTGGGCGTCCCCACCCATACCGAGGGGCTCAAAAACGTCTGCGTGATCGGCGGCGGGGCGGGCTGCGCCATCGCTATGCCGGTAGCCCAGGAGTTCCACCGTCTGGGCGCGAAGGTGACCAGCATCATCGGTTTCAGAAATAAAGACCTGCTGATCCTGGAGGACGAATTCAAGGCATGCTCCGACCAGCTCATCGTCATGACCGACGACGGCTCTTACGGCCGGCACGGCAACGTCACCATTCCCTTAAAGGAAATGCTCGAAGCGGGCGAACCCTTTGACATGGTCATCGCCATCGGTCCGCTGATCATGATGAAGTTCGTCGTGGCCGCGGCCAAGCCCTTCAAGGTGCCCGTCACCGTGTCCATGAACCCCATCATGATCGACGGCACGGGCATGTGCGGCGGCTGCCGGCTGACCCTCGTCCAGGAGGACGGGACCCGCGTCACCAAGTTTGCGTGCGTGGACGGGCCGGATTTTGACGGCTACCAGATCGACTTCGACGAAGCGATGAGCCGCAGCCGCATGTACTTTGACTTTGAGCGGCACGCCTACGAAGAGGCCTGCCGGCTGTTTGAGAAAGCGTAAGGAGGGAGAACCCATGGCTGTCAATCCGAAGAAAAACGAAATGCCCGCCCAGGCTCCCGAGGTGCGCGCCCACAATTTTAACGAGGTCGCCCTGGGCTATACCGCGGAGATCGCCCAGGACGAGGCAAAGCGCTGCCTGAGCTGCAAGGCCCGGCCCTGCGTTTCCGGCTGCCCGGTCAACATCGAGATTCCCGATTTTATCAATGAAATCCGCAGGGGCGATTACGAAGCCGCCTACCGGGTCATCACCCGCTCCTCCTCCCTGCCGGCCGTCTGCGGCCGCGTCTGCCCGCAGGAGAGCCAGTGCGAGGCCCAGTGCACCCTGCACGTCAAGGCCAAAATGGACCCGGTCGGCATCGGAAGGCTGGAGCGTTTCGTGGCCGACTGGCACAACGAGCATAGCACTCAGCAGCCTGAACGCCCCGCCCCGAACGGCCACAAGGTAGCCGTCGTCGGCGCCGGCCCCTCGGGCCTGACCTGCGCGGGCGACCTGGCCAAGAAGGGCTATCAGGTCAGCGTGTTTGAAGCCCTGCACACCGCCGGCGGCGTGCTGGTCTACGGCATCCCCGAGTTCCGTCTGCCCAAGGCCATCGTCGCCCGGGAGGTAGACACCCTGCGCGCCCTGGGCGTGGACATCCAGACCAACGTGATCATCGGCAAGACCCTGACGGTGGACGAGCTGTTTGAGATGGGCTATGAGGCCGTCTTCATCGGCTCCGGCGCCGGCCTGCCCAACTTCATGAACATCCCCGGCGAGGCCCTCAAGGGCGTCTATTCCGCCAACGAGTTTCTGACCCGCTCCAACCTGATGAAGGCCTACCGGGACGACCCCAAGACCCCCATCATGAAGGGCGGCAACGTGGCCGTGGTCGGCGGCGGCAACGTGGCCATGGACGCCGCCCGCACGGCCCTTCGCCTGGGCGCGGAGCACGTCTACATCGTCTACCGCCGCTCCATGGAAGAACTGCCCGCCCGGAGGGAAGAGGTCGAGCACGCAAAGGAGGAAGGGATCGACTTCCGCCTTTTGTGCAACCCCACCGAGATCCTGGGCTACCAGAACCCGGACAACCCGCGGGATCCCAAAAACGGCTTCGTCACCGGCATCCGCTGCATCAAAATGGAATTGGGCGCGCCGGACGCCTCCGGCCGCCGCCGTCCGGTCGAAATTCCGGGCAGCGAGTTTGAGCTGGCCGTCGATACCGTGGTCATGGCCATCGGCACCAGCCCCAACCCCCTCATCAAGAACACCACGGAAGGCCTCGAAGTCAACCGCCGCGGCGGCATCGTCGTCACCGAGGACGGCCTGACCTCCCGCAAAAACGTATACGCCGGCGGCGACGCCGTGACCGGCGCGGCCACCGTGATTTCCGCCATGGGCGCGGGCAAGACCGCCGCCCGGGCCATCGACCAGGCCCTGTCCTGAGCGGAAAGACCAGATAAGGAGAGATCTTATTTATGTCCATGCAGCTTGACCCCCGGTGCAAAAAGCTCAACGAGCTGACGGACCGGTATCATCAGCTGTTCAGCCAGCTGGGCGAAAAATATATCCTCCAGCTGGGCCGGGAAAGCGGCATTCGGGACGATCTCGCCTACGG
The DNA here is from genome assembly GCA_002391225.1 of Christensenella sp. UBA4379. GTDB lineage: Bacteria > Bacillota > Clostridia > Christensenellales > Aristaeellaceae > UBA4246. Next base: position 6,262 of record DGRV01000105.1, on the reverse strand, counting down.
CGACTTCGCCTTCCTCTCCGTCGTGGACGACAGCGGGCAGGACGCGGTCAGCATGGCCTATGTCTCCCGGAAGCTGGGCATCAACCCCTCCACCGCAACCCGCAGGGTAAACAAGCTGCTGGCCAACGGCCTGGTCACCAAATCCAGCGCCGCGGACGACGACCGCCGCTACGACATCCGCCTGACGGACACGGGCCGGTCCCTCGTGGAAAAGATGAACGCCTGCCTGTACACCGCCGTCCAGAAAACCTACGAGCACGTGACGGAGGAGGAATTGCAGACCGTCTACGGGTATCTTGAAAAGTGTATCGGCGAGCTCGTGGGGCTGGTCAAAAAAGAGGATTGAACCATCTGAACTGCCGCAGCGTCAAAAACTGCGGTCTCTATGACCCGACCGTCGCCTCCCTGGTGGACCTGTTCGGCTTTACACCCCGCTTCTCTTTGCGGAATTACCGGCCGCAGACCGGGTACGACCGGGAAAAAGTCGGCGGCGTCCTGCCCCTGCCCCGGGAAAGCGACGTCCAGGCCCTCCGAAGCCTGACCGACTTCTCCTATGTGATGATCGGCTACCGGGACGGAGCCGACCGCTGCGAGATCATCACCAACCTGAACGAAAAACAGTACGAGCTCCTGGACCCGGACCAATTTACCCTGTGCTCCGCCCTGGACGGCGGGGGCCGCGTCCAATATACCGGGGAATTCTTCCGGGAGGCTGAATAACATTTCTTTCCTGAACGCATGAGGACGCCGGGCCAAACGCCCGGCGTCCTCGTGTGTTATCTATTTCGGCTGATCAGGTTGGTCTTCTTTTCTCCAGACGCCCCGGAAGATTTCCCGCCTTTCTCCCTGGTATTCGTCCAGCCCTTCCAGCACCTTTTCAAACCCGCATTTGCGCAGGACGCGCCGGGAAGCCGCGTTGTCTTTCAGGCAGACCCCCTCTATTTCGCTGACTCCGGCCATGTCCGCCGCCGCCGGCAGAAAAGCCCGGACCGCTTCCGTTGCGTATCCGCGGCCTGTATAGCGCTTTCCAATGTGGTAACCGATCTCCCAGCGGCCGTCCCCCAGAGGAACCAGCTGAACGTAACCGACGTTTTCGCCGCCCTCTCTGGTCAGCACAGGATAGACCAGAGGGCCTTCCGTCCGGCCATATTGCGACATCAGGAAACGGATGGTCTCCGCCGCGTCTTCCTCCGTTTCAAACACCTCGTCCGGAACAAAGCGCCGGTTGTCCTCGTCCAGCGAATTTTCATGGACCGCCCGCGCCATCTCCGGGCTGAACTCCGTGATCACCAGCCGTTCTGTTTCGATGTTCACCGCTCTTTCCTCCGGGTTTTCTTTTGAGAGATTCTGCCGTTCCCGCGCACGGGGCCTTACCTCCGGATATCGTAGGACATGTTCATGAGGTTTCGGATGGTTTCGGCGTTGTCGGTAATGTTGGCGTCGCCGTGGATGGTGTGCTTGAGGGCGCTGGAAGCTACCGCGAAGTTCAGGATGTCCATGGGCTTATAGTGCTTCATCATCGCGTAGATCAGGCCGGAGGCAAAGGCGTCTCCCCCGCCGACCCGGTCCAGAATGGTGAAGGTGAAGAGCCTGCTTTCAAACGTGTGCCCCTCAAAGTACATGAAGGCCTTCAGGCTGTTTTCCGAGCCGGAATGGGCGTAGCGGACGTGCCGGGCGATGCAGGAAATGTTCGGGTACTTTTCCACGAAATGGTGGAAGATCTCGTCCTGCTGCTCGTAGTCCGGCTGGAGCGGCACGCCGTCCTTCCAGTCCCCCTTGCTGTGGTCTCCGTCGTCCTTCCACAGGTGGTACGGCTCGATGCCGAAGAGGACGTCCACATAGGGCAGGCACTGGGTGCAGAAGTCCCGCGCCTGTTCCCAGGTCCACAGGGAGGAGCGGAAGTTGCCGTCAAAGGAGACCGTCAGCCCCTTTTCATGGGCCACGCGGAGCATGTCCAGAATCAGCTGGGCGCAGCTGGGCGACAGGGCGGGGGTGATCCCGCTTAAATGGAGCCAGTCGAAATCAGAAAGCAGGGCGTCCAGGTCCACCTGGGAGAAGTCGAACTCCGAAATGGCGGAATGTTTCCGGTCGTAGATGACCTGGCTGGCCCGGATGCCGTAGCCGGTTTCCAGATAATAGGTGCCCAGACGGTGGGTGGGGGTCTGCTCCGGGGTGGAGAGGATCACGGGTGTACAGTGCACGTCGTTGGAGCGCAGCCAGCGCACCGCGCTTTTCCCGAGGGAGTTGTTCGGCACGACGGAAAAGAAGGTGGAATCGATCCCGAGGTTGGCCAGGGCCAGGGCGATGTTCGCCTCGCTGCCGCCGTAGCTCGCCTCAAAGGAGGACGCCATGCGGATCTTTTCGTAATTGGGCGGCGTCAGGCGAAGCATGATTTCCCCGGCGGTAATAAAACGGGTGCTGGTATCCAGGTCGGACTGAAGCGGATTCTGATGAAGCATATGGCACCTCCCGGTCAAAAAAACGGTTGACGAACATCCTTTGATTTACCACCAGTATAACAGAATCGGGCGGAAGGTTCAATGGGAAACCTGCAATGAAATGCAGGCATCATGAACTCCGGTTTTCCATTTCATTCCCCCTGTTCACCATCTGATGCGCTCAAAGGCCCTTTCGGTTGCCGTCCGGGGGCAAATATGGTATACTCAATCCTGAATCGTATTTTTTGTCCGGCAAATTGCCCGGAAGCATGGAGGATAGGAGGAGTGCAGCCTATGAACCGCGAAACAGCAAGACAGAAGGCGGAAGCCCTGGTCAGCCGCATGACCCTGGAGGAAGCGGCGTCCCAGCTGATTTACAACGCCCCGGCGATCCCGCGGCTGAACGTGCCTGAGTATAACTGGTGGAACGAAGCCCTGCACGGGGTAGCCCGCGCCGGCGCGGCGACGATGTTCCCCCAGTCCATCGGCCTGGGCGCATCCTTTGACGACGAGCTGGTCAAAGAGCTGGGCGGCATCGCCGCCACCGAGGGCCGTGCCAAGTACAACGCTGCCTCCGCCCACGGCGACCGGGATATTTACAAGGGCCTCACCTTCTGGAGCCCGAACGTCAACATCTTCCGTGATCCCCGCTGGGGCCGCGGCCAGGAGACCTTCGGGGAGGACCCGTACCTGACCTCCCGGATGGGCGTGGCCTACGCCGAGGGCCTGCAGGGGGACGGGGACGGCCTCAAAACCGCCGCCTGCGCCAAGCATTTCGCCGTCCACTCCGGGCCGGAAGCCCTCCGCCACGAGTTTGACGCCGTGGCCTCCGAAAAGGACATGAAGGAAACCTATCTGCCCGCATTCGAGGCCCTGGTGAAGGAAGCCCAGGTGGAGTCCGTCATGGGCGCGTACAACCGCACCAACGGCGAGCCCTGCTGCGCCTCCAAGGACCTGCAGCGCAGGCTCCGCGGCGAGTGGGGCTTTGAAGGCCATTTCGTCTCCGACTGCTGGGCCATCCGCGACTTCCACGACGGCCACCACGTAACGGAGGACCCGGTTGCCTCCGCCGCCCTGGCCCTCAATGAGGGGTGCGACCTCAACTGCGGCTGCACCTATGAAAAGGTCGTCGCCGCCGTGATGAGCGGCAAGCTCAGCGAAGAGACCGTCCGCAGGAGCGCCGTCCGCCTCTTTACCACCCGGTATCTGCTGGGCATCATGGGCGAGGGCAGCGAATATGACAGCATCCCCTATACGGTCGTGGAGTGCCCGGAGCATCTGGAAAAGGCCGAGCAGGCCGCCCGGGAATCCATGGTGCTGCTCAAAAACGACGGCCTGCTGCCGCTGGACATCAGCAAGATCAAAACCCTCGGTGTGATCGGCCCGAACGCGGACAGCCGCCGCGCCCTGATGGGCAATTACCACGGCACCGCCTCCCGCTACATCACCGTGCAGGAAGGCCTGCAGGACGCCCTGGCCGGGAAGGTCCGCGTCCTGTGCTCCACGGGCAGCTGCCTGTGGAAGCCCAAGGATGAGCCCCTCTCCCAGTATGAGGACGACCGCTTTGCCGAAGCCCTGACCGTGGCCGAAAACAGCGACGCCGTGGTCCTGGTGGTGGGCCTGGACGAAACCATGGAAGGCGAACAGCAGGACACCGGCAACCCCGAAGGGTCCGACGACAAGCTGTCCCTCCTCCTCCCGGCGGCCCAGCGCAGGCTGATGGAAAAGGTGCTTTCCGCCGGCAAGCCCACGGTGATCTGCCTGATGGCCGGCTCCGCCATCGATCTGGGCGCGGCCGGCGAAAAGGCAAACGCCGTGCTGCTGACCTGGTATCCGGGCGCCCAGGGCGGCCGGGCCGCGGCGGACATCCTGCTGGGCAGGGTCTCCCCCTCCGGCAAGCTGCCGGTGACCTTCTACCACAACGAGCAGCTGGAAAAGATGCCCTCCTTTACCGATTACCGGATGGTGAACCGCACCTACCGCTACTTTGAGGATACCCCCCTGTACCCCTTCGGCTACGGCCTGAGCTACGGGGATGTCCGCGTGACCGGCGTCCGCAAGGAACAGGGCCCGGACGGCTGGACCTTGACCGCCTCCCTGTCCAACCAGGGCAAAATGGATACGGACGAGGTCGTCCAGGTCTACTGCGAAAACGAGGGCAGTCAAAACGCCCCCCTCCATCCCCGCCTCGTCGCCTTCCGCCGCGTTCACGTACCGGCCGGACGGAAAGCGGAAGTCTCCCTCCGCGTCCCCGCGGACGCCGTGCTGGTCTATAACGAGCAGGGCGAACACGTCCCCGAAGGCAAGCCCGTCTTCCACATCGGCCTCGGCCAGCCCGACCCGCTCACCGAAAAGCTCACCGGCAAAAAGAGCATCCGGGTGGAAGCGTAAAGCGAAGAAGCCCGTCATCAGCAACGGATGCTGAGACAAGATCATATCATCAAAAGCCCGCCGCGGGATTGGCCTGCGGCGGGCTTGTCATCTTTATAAAAACAAAAACGAACATGAATCTGAAAATGGTGATTTTTGAATAGCATAAATAATTTTATGAACTGTATTCCACATCTTCGAGTCAGAATCTCAAAATGTGATTTCTTTGCCTATGCAACAACGAGAATTCGCAGGAAGCGAAAACTAATGACAACCAGACCAGTAAATAAATAGCCAGGATACTTCATAAAGAGATCTCCTTTTAACTGTTGAGTGAGAATTAAGTTTCATACCCTAATTCCAACGCATTTCGTCGAGGATTGCCTTTCCTATTTTGCTTTTCTTATCCTCCGGTCAGAAACTACAGTGATTTTTCGCTTTGCAAATGATCATTCTTAGTATATAATATATCTTGTAGATATATGCTAATACAAAGTCTTCTCCAATCAAAAAGCAAGCCTTAAGAGAAATGAGGTATTACAGCATGTGCTTTAGAGAACGGCTTAAAGACTTGATCAATAGAAATCGTGAAAGTATATTTGATTTTGAATTGCGTGAATTCTCTGATTGGATAATAGAGAACAGAAGAAACATACCAAAATTATATAGATATGTACCAGCGAATTATTACAGCATACGAGGCTTAGAAACTCAGACCATTTATCTTTCTGAAATCGGGAAGATGAATGATATATTTGAAGGCTTATCAGGGCACATTGACGCTAAAACACAAGCGGATTTCACAGGCTTGAGTGACTTGGTATATATAAAATCATTTGCCGAGAGTTTTGACAATATGTTGTTATGGGGTACGTATGCCGATAACTTCAGCGGGCTATGTATCGAATATGATCTTCGTGATATGAGCAGCCATCCCGGCTACTATGCTCACCTTTTTCCTGTCGTATATCAGCAAGAAAGATATGCAACAAATCACTGCCTGCATTTTGCTATCACGGAACTATCAGAAATGAAAAAAAATCCTGATTCCTGCGATTTAGAATTCCTGCGAGATATCATTTCTATGTTTTTAATAAAATCAAATCATTGGATGCATGAAGAAGAATGGCGCTTGATTGTACCATATGTATACATGCATTTAGAATGGAGTGAAGGCGGAGTTTTTGAGGATAATGAAGATCCAAGATTGTATTCAATTAGTGATCAGACTATTGATTTTCCATATGCTTCAGCTGTGTATATGGGTCCTTTGATTCAGCCAATGCAAAAACATCACATTGTTCAAATATGTAAAAAACTGGGAATCTGCGTCTACGAGTCAAAACCTTCTGCTACAAAATTTAGATTGAGTTATTCTGAGATTCAGCACAATTCATGAAAGCTTTATTTAGGTAATTAGACAATTTGAAAATGAGACTAACTATTAAAAGTCA
>DGRV01000072.1:7080-11051 GCA_002391225.1 Christensenella sp. UBA4379 | reverse complement strand
AAGCATGGAGAGAGCCAGAACTGCGACCATCATCATTGTAATCATCTTTTTCATTTCAATGTCTCCTTTCAGACAACTGTTTGTGTTTTGGATTTCCTTGGTACAGTTATCATTTTAGGATTGCCATGTGAAATCAAAAATACAAGGAATGTGAAATCTAAGTCAAATTGCAAAAGAAACAGCCCGCCGATCATCATTGACCGACGGGCTATGGTGATATGCTATTACTTCGGGCTTTTAATAAGTATCCTTTTATACTTCGCTTTCGCAATCATTTTACCTGTTCAATGGGTGAAAGAATAGTGGCAAGCAGGGCAATTCTGGCAGAATTGCACAAAGCTTGTTGGATGGCTCCGCCCCCAATCCCCTGCAAACCGGCGCAGGGCGCCGGGGTTGTGGGGTTGTCTGCGCCAACCCCGGTTCCGGCTGTCGCCGGGATACGGAAAACGCCCCTTGCGTCTGACGGCTGATTGCGCGGATCAGCGCTTCACGCATGGGGCATTTGGCGGGGATCACCGTTTCGATATATACGCTCTCCTTATGGCATGAGCTGCCGCTCTTCGTTGGTCCGCTTCTGTTCGCCCTTCACCGCAATCTCCACGCAGTGCTTCACCATCAGCAGCTGGCCCAACTCGTCCTGCAGGGGGGCATACCGCTCGTACATCTTCTCCCGGTCCCGCTTCAGCTGGGCCTTCTCCTTCTTCCACTCCTGAATGGCGATCCCCTTCGCGTCGCTAATCCCATACTGCTCCTTCAGCACTCGTCGCGCAGCCTGGAAGGCCCGCAGATCCGCCTCGTGGGCAGCCTGGAACTTCTCCCGGCGACCTTTCCAGTGGATGCTATTCAATTCTTCCACGATGGGCTTAGTCCGAAGGAAGGTTTCGCCCAGCCGGATCATCTCATCCAGATCGCTGACCCGCTGGGCGCTGGCGCTCATCTGATCCTTCAGGCTGCCGGCCTGGCTGGCGATCCGATCCAGCAGGGCTTCCAGGTCATCCAGCGTTTCGATGCCGTGCTCGGAGAGGTACAGCAGCGCATCGGCGAACTGTTTCGCGTTGCCGACCTTCGCCTTTTTGCTCCAGGCTCCGGCACTGCGTTCCTGATAATAGTCCGCCAGCATCTGCCGCAAGGTTTGCGGAGGCTTTTCCGTCAGCCTCTCTTTCGCGGCTCTGATCCAGTTGAGCAGTTTCGTGATGCTGGCTTTCAGGGCGGCGATCATCCGGTTGGTCTGCTGAATCCATCTGTTCAGTCCGCCCTTATCGGTGCGGATGCCCTGCTCCTCCATGGCCCGCACCATGGGACCTTCGTGGACGGTGGGGATCTGCTCCACGCCCTGCTCAGCGTAGGAGCGATGGTCGATCCGGGCTTCGATGCCTTTCCGTTCAAAGGCTTCGTTCACCATCCGGCACCAGGCCTCCCGCCATGCCTCCAGCGTCTCCGGTGTGTGCCAGTCGGTGGTGTGCACGGCGTTGAAGACATAGCCGCCCTTGCCGTCTGGGATGCGTTCGCCGTTCTCGTCCAGCACGTACTCCCGGCGCTGCTTTTCGCCCCAGCTGCCGTCCGGGTTCAGCGGCCGCATGGTGGCCATCACATGGAAGTGCGGGTTCGGGTCTTTCACCTCCTTCGGATCCGGGCGGTGGACAGCCAGGTCGCAGATCATGCCCCTGCTGACGAGGCATTCCTGTACGAATCGGCGGGCCAGGGCGATGTTCTCCTCCTCGGACAGCTCATTCTGCAGGGCGATGTCGAAGCTGTAGGCCAGCTGGGCTTTCTTGTGCTTCTCCTTTTGCTCTACGGCATTCCAGAGTGTCTGCCGGTCAGCATAGGCTGTCGGGGCGTTCTCCGGCAGAAGGATCTCCGAATGGAGCACGCCGCCCTTGCGGGTGTAATCGCTCCATTCGCCGTAGTATTCGCTGTACAGTCGTTCTCCGGCGCGATAGGCAGCGGAGGCGATGGCGCTCTGACCGGCACTGCGTTTGATCTGGGTTACATGGAAGTGATACTGTGCCATGTCAGCTCACTTCCTTTTTCGCTGCGGCCTGGTTGTGCTTTTCAGCCGCGTCCATCACCAGGTTGATGACCGCCGGGATCTCCGAGGCATGCTCCACCAGCTCGTAGAACTCCGGCTCGGAGAGGTCCTTCACATCGGGAAAGACGCTCTCCACGGCAGCGCCTCTCGTGATCAGCCGGTGGGCTCGCTGCTTTCGTGTTTTGTCGCCGAGGTACTTCTGTCGGTTTTCCATCCGCTGCAGCCGGTGCTGCTCCTGGGCCAGCTGTTCCTCGGCGGTGGTGATTTGTTCTGTGGTTACCTTGGGTATGGTTGTGGTCTCCTTTCTGATTGTCGTATATCGTTGTGCCTATGGGTTTCGTATGCCGTCCTTCCGGTCTCCCGATCTCCGTGGCCCCGCACCCCGGCAGCCCCGTCGTCCCCGGGATAGCCGCTTTGCGGCGCAAGGGCCGCAGCCCTTGGACGGAGCGAAGCTCCGCACCTGCCTGCCGCATCCGGTGCGGCGGGCAGGTCCCCCGGAGGGCGCACGGAGATACTGTTGCAAACAGTATAGAAGTGCGCACTTCCGTGACCCCTGTGAGAGGAGCGCCCCGGTTGCCCAGAGCGCCCCCCTGAAACCGATGGGGAAGAACTTATCAATGGAATGGAATCGCTGGCATAATGGTTGATGCCATGGCATCAGGCTGGCATCACTTCCGATGGGGAATGCGGCATCACCGGTGATGCCAGGGTCAGAAGGCGTCCAGGAAAGCCTCGACGTCGGCCCAGTTGTCGTCATGATCGTCGCTGGATGCTTCCTGCGGTGAAGTGGTGCCCGTGGGCGGTGCTGACTCGTACGGTTCATTGCGGTACTCCCTGAATTCCTCCCTGATCGTCCGTCGGATGGTGTCCTCGATTCTCCGCAGGGTGCTGTCCTCGCTTCCGGTCCGGGAGAAGTGGTCGTTGATGGCTGTGACGATGGCCTGGTTGCGGGAGCCATACCCCGGCAGGCTGCTGTCCGCCTGCCGGAGGTGCTCCCACGCCTGCGCCTCTTCGGGGTTGTCCAGATTCAGGCGAAGGCTGATGCGCTTGATCCGGTCGCTCACGGTGCAGCCGCCTTCTTCAGCTTCATGTGGGCCATGTACTCGTAGCCCTTGGCCGTGGCGCAGATGTCGTCGTTGATGGTCACCCGGTTCGGATCGTACTCCCCGAAGTGCCGGATCAGGCAGCCGCCACCGCCCACGATGTACAGCCTCATGAGCTCCGGGTTATACTCGTGCTCCCGCAGCCGGCGCATGATGCCGGCGACATACTGCCGGGCCGTGTCCTCAATGACGGCCAGATACTTATCTCCGATATCAGCGGTGCCGGTCCGGAGAACCTCCTCAATGATTTCCTCATCGACGGCGGATCCGAAGCGGCGCATGAGCTGCTCCCGGACCGCCAGCATGCACTGGTGTGTGCCGTACTTCTCGGTGAAGCACTTCGTAGGATTGGGCTTGCCGCCCACGATGGTCATGATGTTCATGGTCCCGTTGCCGATGTCGCAGAGCATGGTGCTGCCCTTGAGCTCCGGCAGCTTGTCCGCGATCGCCGCGAAGCCCTGGGGGAAGACTTCGCAGCCGACAATCCGGATGTCATAGCGGACACCGCGGAAGGAGAAGATGATTTCTTTCTCCCTCGTCAGGTATCTCCGGAAGCTGGCCTTCTGCTCGGTTACCCAGGTCAGGGGCAAGCCTACGGCCAGATATACATCCGCTGTCGTCAGCTGCGCCAGAGACAGTTCCCGCGCAACGGCGGCCAGGGTCAGGATGTAGTAGTCCTCATCGATCATTTTGTCGGCACTGAATTCCTTGTGCTCCTGGCCGATGGTGTACCAGACGCCGTTCCGGAACAGGGCGTCCGTGCGGAACAGCGGTTCCTTGTCCCATGCGGTCACACCTGCCCGGAAGCAGGTGTTGGCCGTCTTGATGTTGCCATAGCC
>DGRV01000072.1:0-6987 GCA_002391225.1 Christensenella sp. UBA4379 | reverse complement strand
GTGGGCGTGTGGTTGGTGGGGTTCGTGTGGGTCAATATGGGGCATTCCTTCTTTCTGCCGCTCATGCGGCGCTTTCGTTTTTGACCAGGGTGAGTTTGGGGGCATCTGGCGGTCTGTCAGGCGGTACCGATGGTTCCTTCATCGCCTGGCTGAGCTGCTTCGCCATGTCCTGCTGCTTGGAGGGGAAGAGGTGTGCGTAATTGTAGGTGATCTCGATGGCTTCGTGCCCGACCCGGTCCGCGATGGCCAGTGGGGAGAAGCCCATGTCGATCAGCAGGGAGATCGCCGAGTGCCGGAGGTCGTGGACGCGGATCCGTTTCACACCGGAGAGTCTGCAGCCCCGGTCCATCTCGTGATGCAGGAAGCTGTTTGTGAAGGGGAAGACCCGCTCATCCGGCTGAATCCCATACAGGGAGTCGATGTACTGCCGCATCTCCGCCGCCAGGAAGTCCGGCAGGGTGATGGTCCGGTTGCTCTTCTCCGTCTTCGGATCCGTGATCACATCCCGGCCCTTGATCCGTTGATAGGATTTGCTGATGGTGACCGTCTCCCGGGTGAAGTCGAAGTCCGCCGGGGTCAGCGCCAGCAGCTCGCCCTCCCGGATGCCGCACCAGTACAGCATCTGGAAGGCGTGGTACGCCATGGGCTTGTCCCGGATCGCCCCGGCGAACCGCAGGTACTTGTCCTTTGTCCAGAAGTTCATTTCACGGGCTTTCTTCTTGCCCATGGCGCCGGCCTTCTGGCAGGGATTCTCCTTCAGCTTGTAGTACCGGACGGCGTGGTTGAAGACGGCGCTGAGCTGGGTGTGGATGGTTCTCAGGTAGACCGGGGAGTAGGGCTTCCCGTTTTCGTCCTTGCAGTTCATCAGCTCGTTCTGCCAGGTGATGATCTGCTGCGGGGTGATGCTGCTGAGCTTTAACTTTCCGAAGTACGGCAGCAGCTTTGTCCGGATGATGTGCTCCTTGTTGTTCCAGGTGTTTTCCTTCAGGCGGGTTTTCATGTCCTCGGCGTAGTGGTCGATGAAGCTGGCGAAGGTCATGTCCACATCCGCGGTGACCTTGTTCAGCTGCTCGCGCTCCCAGGCCTGGGCCTCCCGCCTGGTGGCAAAGCCGCGCTTGGAGGTCTGCTTCCGTTCCCCCTTCCAGTCGGTGTAGCGGTAGATGACCCGCCAGGTATTGGTTTTCTCTTCTTTGTAGACCGGCATCAGGAGATCGGGGCTCCTTTCGGCAGGCTGTCCGATGCCCGGGCTTCGGGCTGGTAGCAGGTCTTCTCCAGGAAATAGTCCCGGTTGATCCTGCCTGCGATGGTCAGATAGCCCTTTGCTTTCAGCTCTTCGTTGAGCCTGTGTACGATTTTGTAGGCGTAGGATTTGGAGATACTCAGGATCTCCGCCACCTCCGCCACGGTGATGAATGTCTTGCTCGTTGTGTGGTCCTCCTTTGTTTGGTTGGGTTGGTTCAAAGGTGCTGCGTGATGTCGATGGAATATGCAGTTTTCAAGGTCCGGATTCTCTGTGCTACGTCATGTGGGTCACCTCGTTTTCAAAGTTAAGCATTATTGCTTATCTTGATTATACTAAGCATTATTGCTTTTGTCAAGTACTCTCCAAAGGAGCCATCGCCTCGGGTGGATGACCCGTACTGGACAGCGATTTTCTGATGCTTTGTAGCGATTTTGGGAATAGAAAAACCCCGTGACCACATCGTAGCCACGGGGCACTTCGTCAATTATAGATCAATTCTTCCAGCACAGTCTCCTCCGCCTGCTGCCGGATCGCGTTCATCGCGCCGACCCAGGCCATCTGATCCCGTGCCTTCAGCTTCTCGTCGACCCCGGCGCTCTTCGCCATCTCCGCGACGATTCGGTCAATCCGGGCCTGTGCCGCCTCTTGTGTTTCCACCAGGTGCTGATACAGCTTTCCGGACAGGATCAGATGGCTGTAAAGCCCGGGCTTGTGTTCCTGCAGGAACCGCATCCGCATCCGGCCATACTTCGTCAGCGGTGCTGCCGGCTGATCACCCAGCGTCAGGTCTGGCAGCAGGTAGTCTCCGTTCTGGTGATAGGTGATGTTCATTTCCTTTCCTCCTTCATGCCGCCCAGGATGACGGCGATCATCCGGATGATGTCAGTCAGTTCGTCGCTGACGTTTTCCCCGGCTTCGATCCGCTGCAGTTCCGCCAGCACGGCAGCCAGCTGATCCCGCAGTGCTTTGTATACCCTCGGATTCCCCTGCACCACCACGTCCCGGTTCAGCAGACGGTTCAGGATGTAATCCTGCTTGGTCAGACCGCTGAGTCTGACCAGCGCCTCGATCTGGCTGTCCTCCTCCGGCGATACCCGGAAGGCGACAGTCACGCTGCGCCAGCGTCCATGTGCGTCCATGACTTTTGCCGACATATCAGATTCCCCTTTCCATGTTTAGCCTCGCCGCCATCTCCGTCTGCTGGGAAGGGAAGAGATGGGCGTAGTTGTAGGTGATGTCGATGCTCTCGTGACCCACCCGATCCGCAATGGCGATGGCACTGAATCCCATGTCGATCAGCAGGCTGATGGCACTGTGCCTGAGATCATGGATCCGGATGCGCTTGACGCCGGCCTGCTTTGCCCCGCGGTTCATCTCGTGATGGAGATAATCCTTCGTGAAAGTGAAGATCCGGGCGTTCGGATGGATGTGCCCCAGGGATCGGAGGTATTCGTCGATCTCCTCCGTCAGGAAGTCCGGCATGGTGATGGTGCGGTTGCTCTTTTCCGTCTTCGGGCTGGTGATGATGTCCTCGCCATGCATCCGCTGATAGCTCTTGCTGATGGTCACCGTGCCTTTCTCCAGATCGAAGTCCGCCGGGGTCAGCGCCAGCAGCTCACCCTCCCGCATGCCGCACCAGTACAGGAGCTCGAAAGCATAGAAGGATCGCGGCTTATCCATCATGGCGTCGGCGAACCTCAGGTATTCCTCCTTCGTCCAGAACAGCATTTCCTTTGTCTTCTTCTTGCCCAGCGGCCCGGCCTTGTGGCAGGGGTTTTCCCGGAGGCCGTAGTACTTCACCGCGTGGTTGAAGATGGCGGTGAGCTGGGTCTGCAGGGTGCGAAGGTAGACCGGGGAATAGGGATTGCCGGTCTTGTCCCGGGCGCGGAGCATCTCATTCTGCCAGCTCATCACCAGCTGTGGTGTGATGGCGTTCATCTTCAGCTTCCCGAACCAGGGAACGAGCTTTGTCCGGATGATGTGATCCTTTGTGTTCCAGGTGTTCTCCTTGAGCCGGGTTTTGATGTCCTCCGTATAGTGCTCCACAAAGCTGGCAAAGGTCATGTCCAGTGCATTCCCGAGGGAGCTCATCTGCTCCCGCTCCCAGGCCTGTGCTTCCCGCTTGGTGGTGAAGCCCCGCTTGGAGGTCTGCTTCTGCTCGCCGGTCCAGTCTGTATAGCGGTAGATCACCCGCCATGTTCCGGATTTCTCGTCCTTATACACTGCCATTGCCTTCCGCCTCCTTTCGCTTCGGCGCTGCTGTCCGTTCCAGAAGATAGTTCCGGCTGATCCTTCCGGAAATGGTGAGCACACCCTGCGTCTTCAGCTCCTGGTTTAGCCGGCGGATCACCTTGTAGGCATGGGATTTGGAGATGTGCAGGAGCTCCGCCGCCTCCGTCACTGTGAGAAAGGGTTCATTCATCTTGACCTCCATGTTTCTAAACAGAACTTGATTTTACTAAACTTATCTGCTATACTGTGACCATCCAAACGAAGGGAGATCTTCCAATGGCCACTGGTGAACGCATCCGCCGCTTCCGCAAGCGTCTGGGGATGACGCAGCGATATCTCGGGCAGCTGCTGGGCTTCCCGGCTTCCTCCGCCGATGTGCGCATGGCGCAGTATGAGTCTGAGGACCGCAATCCGAAGGCCGATCTGACAGCACAGATGGCGTCCATATTCGGCGTCTCGCCTCACGCCATCGCGGTGCCGGATATCGATTCCTACGTCGGCCTCATGCACACGCTTTTCACGCTGGAGGACCGCTACGGCTTCCATGTGGAGGAAGCTGACGGCGATGTGTGTCTCCGGGTAAACTTCCGTGAGAATCCGCAGGCCGCAGAGCTCCACCGGATGCTGTACGAGTGGCAGGCAGCGGCCAACGCCCTGCGGAAGGGCGAGATTACCCGGGAAGCCTACGACCAGTGGCGGTATAATTTCCCCGATGGCGATACTACCCGGCGGTGGGTGAAAGTTCCGTCCCAGAGACTGATGGATGACCTGGCTGCCGGACTTCAGGAACACGCCGACGATGATCACGAATGACACCTCCATCCTTCCGAAAAATCTGCATCAAAACAGGGCTAACTGACTTTCACAAAATCAGTTAGCCCTCATTCTCAGAATGATGGATTTTTGTTGCCAAATTGTTGCCACGCGGGACTTTGACCGCCCGGAAACCCTTATTTTACGCGGGTTTCAGGATTCCAGCCTTTATTCCCACTCTATGCAAACTAACGCTTATAGCTTAATTTTTGTTTCTCCTGTTCGTTCTCGTGATTCTGATTCTACAGATTATCTGTATTCTCCATGCTCTACGGCCTCAGTTTATCATTTCTTTATCAGCGTGATAAAGAGGCTGTTTTGCTGTGGACTGCGGGGATTATTCCCCTGGAATCATTATATAACATTTCTGGGCTTCCATCAAGTAAACGCGATCACCTGCGGCGAGATTTCTTTGGTGCAACAATACATGATTGGCAATGCTTTCGCGGAAGTTTCAGTTGACAAAAAAGAAAATCGGGATATATAGTCGTCCATGGCAATTCTGCTGATAACAGTAACATGATTCTGGGGTAGTGACATCATCATCCTGTGGGGAGCAATCCCCACAGGGTCATCAAAAGAAGGGGAAACCACATGTTTTTATATTGTGCGCATTTATGCAGATTGTCAAATCTATGACAGTAACTTTGACGAACTGGATGACGCTGCTTCCTTCATGGCTCAGACAGAATAATAGTCAGTGGTGATATTCTTTTCCTGTATATGTTGCCAACATTATTGAAGGGGCGCGATGGCATCCAGGATGGTCTTTTCGAGGGCTTCCCGGCCATAGCTGTCCACGGCGGCCTTGTTCTTTTCGCCGTGGGTCAGGTTGCCTGCGCCGCCGATGCAGCCGTTCACGCAGGCCATACCCTCGATGAAGTTGGCATCCAGCACATTTTTGCTCTTTTTCAGCAGTGCCAGACGGCATTCCTCGATGCCGTCGCAGGCGCAGGCCTTCAGCTGGAAGTCGTCCAGGTGCTGCTCCCTGAGGCCCTCTGCCACGGCGTCGGACAGGCCGCCGCTGCGGGCGAAGATGCGGCCAAAGTAGCTGGCGTTGTCCAGCACGTCCTCGGGCAGGGTAGTGATGTCGATGTCCCGGCTGTCCAGCAGCGCCTGCAATTCCTCAAAGGTAATGGCGGCGTCCACCCAGGGCTTCACATCGTCCAGCTGCACCTCCGCTTTTTTCGCGGTGCAGGGGCCGATGAACACGATTTTTGCATTGGTTTCGTGTTCCTTGATATATTTGGCGATGGTTCCCATGGGCGACAGATTGTGGGAGATATAAGGCACCAGCGCCGGGAAGGCGGTTTTGACATAGCGCACGAAGGCCGGGCAGCAGGAGGAGGTCAGGAAGCCTTTTTCCGTCAGTTCCTTGGATTCCGCCTGGGCCACCATATCCGCCCCCAGAGCGACTTCCACCACGGTGTAGAAGCCCAGTTCCTTGATGCCGGTAATCACCTGGCCCAGCTTGGCATAATTCAGCTGGCTGCCGATGGCAGGCGCCACCAGGGCGTACACCTTGTATTTGGTGTTGCCCTGGCTCCTTTTCAGCATATCAATCACGTTGATGATGAAGGACCGGTCTGAGATCGCGCCGAAGGGACACTGATAAACGCACGCGCCGCACTGGATGCACTTTTCATCGTCGATTTTGGCGGCGTTGTCCTCGTTGATGGAAATGGCCTTAATCTTGCAGGCGTTCTGACAGGGACGCTTGCGGTTAACGATGGCGCTGTAGGGACACACCTTGGCGCACTGGCCGCACTCCACGCACTTGGTTTTGTCGATGTGTGCCTCGTGATTGTGATCAAAGGAAATCGCACCGCGGCGGCAGGCGTCCTCGCACCGGTGAGCCAGACAGCCCCGGCAGGAATCGGTGACCTGATAGCCCACGGCGGGGCAGTCGTCACAGGCGATGTCGATCACGTTGATGATGTTGGCATTATTGCCTCCGCCCATGGCTAGCTTGACGCGCTCTGCCAGGATGGCGCGCTCCTTGTACACGCAGCAGCGCATGGTGGGCACCTTGCCGGGCACGATCATTTTGGGAATATCCAGTATGTTGTCCAGCAGCGTGTCGTTCCAGGCCTGCCGTGCCACCTCCCGCAGCACCTTGTATTTCAGGTATTGTACCTTGGTATCGAATTTACGCATGGTTTCTCCTTAGAAATAGCTGACTTTGATGCGCTTGCCCATTTTTTTCAGCGCATCCGACAGTTCCTGCACCAGGTTCATTTTGATGTTGAAATTGATGGGCAGATCGGGGTTCTGGTGTGCCGGATTGATAGCTCTGCCAACATAGAAATTGATGTCGGTGGCTTCCTCAAACAGCAGCCGGCTGATCATGGACGCGCCATCCTTGCCGCTGCTCCATTCCTCATAGCGCCTGTTTTCGCCGATGTAATCCTTGGCGTATTCCACCACGCGGTTCACGGTGATCACGCCTTCAGTGACCAGATCCACACCCTCCAGATAGGCGATGGGCGGGATATCGCCGGTAAAATCCAGGGAGGCGCGCAGGGGCTTGTTCAGCCATTTGGCGGCGATGGAGGAGGTGGTGCCCCCGCAGATGATGTGCTTGCCCTCCTTGGCAAAAAACAGGTTCATCATCCGGTCGCCGTCGTCCCGGTTGCTGGGCGGGCCGAAGAGCATGTTCATGGGCACGCGCTTGCGGATGCGCACCACGCAGGAGGTGG
>DGRV01000011.1:14583-14750 GCA_002391225.1 Christensenella sp. UBA4379 | reverse complement strand
CCTCCTACTTCCTACCTCCTACCTACCCATTATAAATAAACGGAGGCTACAAATATGAAACTCAACTACACCGGCATCCAGTCCCGTTCTTCCTGGGAGAAGGCGGGCGTGCGTCTGCCCAAGTACGACTGGGCGGAGATGGCGAAGAAGACGGAACAGGCGCCCAT
>DGRV01000011.1:14189-14486 GCA_002391225.1 Christensenella sp. UBA4379 | reverse complement strand
GCGGGTTTATCGCCGGGCTGCAGCAGAGGCTGCTGAACGAGGGGCTGGCCGACCGCGGCATCCTGGCCGCCGAAACCTTTGACGGCGAAATCATCGACAAGATTTACGATCCCCATGATTCCATGACCCTGATGGTCACCCTCAAGGCCGACGGCTCCACGGACAAGGAGGTCATCGCCTCCATCGCCCGGGGCATCCGCGCCCAGCGGACCAACGAAGCGGAGTGGGCCCGCCTGGTCGCCGCCTTCCGGAGCCCCTCGCTCCAGATGGCGTCCTTCACCATCACCGAAAAGGGCT
>DGRV01000011.1:0-14130 GCA_002391225.1 Christensenella sp. UBA4379 | reverse complement strand
GCTACGCCCTGCGGGACATGAAGGGGAGCCTCCTCCCCGTGGCCCAGGCAGACATGGCGGAGGGCCCGGCCCACGCCCGCCACGCCATGAGCGTGGTCGCCGCCCTGATGCTGGAAAGGTATGAGGCCGGAAAAGCCCCCCTCGCCCTGGTCAGCATGGACAACTGCTCCCACAATGGCGAAAAGCTGCGCGCCTCCGTGCTGGAAATGGCGGACGCTTGGGTGAAGAATGGGTTTGCCCCGGCGGAGTACGCCGCCTGGCTGGGCGACGAAAGCGCCGTCTCCTTCCCCTGGTCGATGATCGACAAGATCACCCCCCGCCCCGCTCCCGAAATCGAGAAGGAGCTGGCCTCCCTGGGCATCGAGGACATGGCCCCGGTGGAGACGTCCAAGCACACCTTCATCGCCCCCTTCGTCAACGCCGAAGGCCCCCAGTATCTGGTGGTGGAGGACAGGTTCCCGAACGGCCGCCCCGCCCTGGAAAAGGCCGGCGTCTACATGACCGACCGGGACACCGTCAACCAGACCGAACGGATGAAGGTGACCACCTGCCTCAACCCCCTGCACACCGCCCTGGCCGTCTACGGCTGCCTGCTAGGCTACAAAAAGATCGCGGATGAAATGAAGGACCCGCAGCTCACCGCCCTGATCCGCCTGATCGGCTATCAGGAGGGCCTGCCGGTGGTGACCGACCCGGGCATCATCAGCCCGAAGGGCTTCATCGACGAGGTCGTTTCTGAGCGCCTGCCCAACGCCTTCCTGCCGGACACCCCCCAGCGCATCGCCACCGACACCAGCCAGAAGATCCCCGTCCGCTTCGGCGAGACGCTGAAGAGCTACGCCGCCTCCCCCGCCCTCTCCCCCGCCTCCCTGACCGGCATCCCCCTGGCCCTGGCCGGTTGGCTGCGCTACCTCCTGGGGGTGGACGACGAGGGCAAGGAAATGCCCGTCAGCCCCGACCCGATGCTGCAAATGCTCCAGACCGAGCTTTCCGGCATCCATGTGGGCGACCCTGCTTCCGCCCAGGGCAAGCTGGCCCCGATCCTCGAAAACCCCGTCCTCTTCGGCCTGAACCTCAAGGACGCCGGCCTGGCCGACAAGGTGGAGCAGATGTTCACCGAAATGCTGGCCGCCCCCGGCGCGGTACGGGCGACGCTGGAAAAGTATTTGGGATAATAGTTCACTGATCATTCACAGCGGATAGCGGATTTGGGTTAGAACCTTCTCCGCTATCCGCTGTTTTCTCTTGGCGAAATATCTTGTTTTATGGTATCATGGATATATCAAAGCGACCGGGGGCAAACGATGAGTACGGAACGTCAGGTAAAATCCAGGGAGCGGGTTGCGGACCACGGCGAGGTGTTCACGGCGGAACGTGAAGTGAACGCCATGCTGGATTTGGTGAAGCAGGAAACCGAGCGCATTGACAGCCGTTTCCTGGAACCAGCCTGCGGCGACGGCAACTTCCTGGCGGAAATCCTTCGGCGCAAGCTGAACGCGGTGGAGGCGCGCTACAAAAAGAGCGCCGCCGATTATGAAAAATACGCCGTGCTGGCGGCCTCCAGCATCTATGGCGTGGACATCCTGCAGGACAACGTGGAGGAGTGCCGCAAGCGCCTCTTTGGCATCTGGGACGAAGCCTATACGGCCCACTGTAAAAATGAATGCAGGGAGGAAGTGCGCGAGGCTGTCCGTTATATCCTGGACCGCAACATTCTGTGCGGCAACGCCCTGACGCTGAAAAAGGTGAACGCCGCGGGAGAAGATACGGATGATCCCATCATCTTTTCCGAATGGGTGTTTACCGGCAAAAGCAGCGTGAAACGCAGCGATTACCGCCTGGATGTGCTGATGAACGAAAACCAGGACGAATTCAACTACCAGGCCCAGCTGAGCCTGTTTGCGGAGGAAGCCAACGGCATGGCCAACTGGATGATTGACCCGGAAACGGGGAAAAGCATCCCGAAGCCGGTTCGTGAATATTCGCCGGTGTATTATTGGAAAATACAACAGTAAAGCAGTAGAGTGAAAAAAAGAATAATTAAGATAAAAATATGGCCGTCGATTCGCAGGATAACTGCGTGATCGGCGGCTATTTTTTCTTTTGGCGTGATTTTAACTGAAGAAATTCTTCAAATCGAATTAAAGTGTATCGATCCTCTGGAGACAAAGGATCCTTTTCTCTTTTTGCGCTCTCTGGTTCATCCAACGGTGTAAGCCCAAGCAAATAATCAGTAGATATGTTGTAATGCTCAGCTATTTTCAATAAGTCATCAAATGAACAGTTATGGCGACCTTCTTCCCAAGTGCGAATAGCTGATACCGTTACATCAATGGCACGTCCCAATTCTTCCCGTGTTTCTCCGATGTAATCGCGGTAATTACGAAGACGAATAGCAAAACGGTTCTTCATATGATCCCTCCTAAGTAATAGAATAGGAGTTTTACTATCACTTAGGTAAATATGTGCTACTATTAGTGACATTCAAAGAAAAATGTGTTACTATATATAACACTTTCTCTCTTGATTGTTACCAATGCTTGCCGCTGGGGGAATGAATATGACGGAGCCGTTTTTCAATACGATATATAACCCAGATGTTTTATCGTGTATCGCCAATCTGAGCAACGACGAGGTATTTACCCCGCCGGATGTGGCAAACGCCATGCTGGACATGCTGCCGCAGGAGTTGTTCAGCGATCCCAACACCAGGTTTTTAGACCCTGCCTGTAAAAGCGGGGTTTTCCTGCGCGAAATCGCCAAGCGGCTACTGATCGGTTTGGAGCCGCTGTTTCCTGATTTGCAGGAGCGTGTCGATCATATTTACAAGGAACAGCTTTTCGGAATCGCCATTACGGAATTGACCAGCCTCCTGTCCCGGCGCAGCCTCTATTGCAGCAAATATCCCAACAGCAAGTATTCGGTCAGCAAGTTTGAAGATGTGCTGGGAAATATCCGTTTCAAAAATACGCCCCATCGCTGGGTGAATGGCAAGTGTGCCTTTTGCGGTGCGTCAGAAAGTGAGTATGGCGAAAAAAAGCGTGAAGGCATGGAAACCCATGCGTATGAGTTTATCCATACTATCAAGCCGCAGGAGATATGGAAAATGAAATTTGACGTAATTATAGGCAATCCGCCTTATCAGTTGAGTGATGGCGGTAATAATGCAAGCGCCATTCCTATCTATAATAAATTTATCGAGCAAGCAAAAAAGCTGAACTCCCGTTATTTGGTAATGATTATACCTTCGAGATGGTATTCTGGTGGACGCGGACTAGATAAATTTAGAGAAACTATGCTTAACGATAGACATCTTGTTCAGCTGGTGGATTTTGCCAATGCAGATGATTGTTTTCCAGGTGTAGATATTTCTGGTGGTATCTGCTATTTCCTACGCGATAGTAATTATGATGGAATGTGTACCGTTACTAACGTAGAAGATAACAATCGCCATTCTGTTCAAAGATACCTAAACGAATATCCAATTTTGATTCGTTCGAATAGGGCAATAGAAATTGTTAATAAGGTGTTGACACTAAAAGAAGAAACACTGTATAAATATGTCAGCAGTCAAAAGCCATTTGGGTTGAGGACTTATGAGAAGCCTGAAAAGGAAGGAGACTTGATCCTTCGTTGGAATGGTGGCAAAGGACCTGTTTCAAGTGAAAAAGTGACCACAGGGCATGAGATAGTAAATAAATGGAAGGTTATAGTTTCACGTGTTTTCTTTGAGCATGGCGGCAAAGCTGATAAGAATGGTCAGAACAGAGTATTATCAATTCTCGAAATACTAAAACCAAAGGAGATATGTACAGAAACATATGTGGTTATCAATAGTTTCGATAATTTAAATGAAGCGGAGAACCTTTACAAATATCTTCAAACAAAATTTGCAAGATTCTTAATACTTCAAGCGACTTCATCAATAATGATAAATCGTAATGGATTTGTGTTTGTACCAAATCAAGATTTTACTAAATCATGGACCGATGAAGAACTCTATGTAAAATATAGATTGACCAACGAAGAAATAGATTATATTGAAACAATGATAAGACCAATGGATTTACGAGGTAATTGATATGGACAATTTGGAATATGCAAACAGATACAATGAAATACATGCAGTGCTTCATTCTGCATACATAGATTTATTTTACTTGATCATTCTTAGAGATTATGAGAATGAGAATGGCGGGTATAGAAAGGATTTATGTTCTCCTCTTATACATATTTGCGAATTGCTAAAACGTGATTTATGTTTGAATCTATGGAAAGTATGCTTTGACAAAGACGAGAGAGCCAACACTTTACCGCATCTAAAGAATCTATTGTATGAATTCTATGGAAAGAATATCAAGACCAAATATTTTCAAGCGAAGAAAAAAGAAATAAATCAGATTGAGACTATACGCAAAACATCGCTTGCACATGTCGATGCAAACAGAGCAAGCCTTACCATACAGGTTACATCTTTTGAAACAATACTTCATGAAGCACGATATTATCTTAATGAGTTATGTTGTACTGAAATAAGTCCGGATGTTAACAAATTTAGTAACGCTGAATTGATGCATATACAATTGGATGCCAAATTAAGATTCGGAACTATCTTACGTCAAGGTGCTTTTATAACAAAAGAAGAAAAGAGTGAAGATAATGCCTGACCTACAATTCTTCCCTCAACGCCCCGAATCCCATCCCATGATCTACGCCTACTCTGACGTGACCTATCCGGGCTGCTTGAAGGTAGGCTTTACCGCCGTGGATGTGGACAAGCGCGTGGCGCAGCAGTACCCCACCAAGCGCCCCGATGGGAAAGTGCCTTACAAGATCGTCTATCGTGACAGTGCCCTCTATCCTGACGGCGGCAATTTTACCGACCACGAAGTACACGCGGCGCTGAAAGCGCTGGGGGTCAAATGCGTGGGCGGCGAGTGGTTTGAATGTGACGTCGGCACGGTCAAGGCCGCCGTCATCACGGTACGCCACAAGCTGAACAACCTGGAAGGGCGCACCAACGCCTTCAAGATGCGGCCTGAACAGCAGCAGGCGGTAGACCTGACCTGCGCTTATTATAAGAGCGCGGAAAAGGAAGGCGCAGGCAGGATTCCAAAATTCCTGTGGAACTGCAAAATGCGCTTCGGAAAAACCTTTGCGGCCTACCAACTGGCAAAGAAGCTGGGCTACACGCGCATTTTGATTCTGACCTTCAAGCCCGCGGTGCAGACGGCGTGGAAGGAAGACCTGTTGACCCATGTGGATTTTGTGGGCTGGCAGTTTATTTCCAGACCGCTTAACTACGGCGAACCCGGCATGGATGAACAGTACAAAAACGCCGACAAGAACAAGCCCATCGTCTGCTTCGGTTCCTTCCAGGACTTCATGGGCGTCAACAAGGAAACCGGCGGCATCAAAGCCAATAACGAATGGGTTCACCTGACAAACTGGGATCTCGTGATTTTCGATGAATATCACTTCGGCGCCTGGCGCGATAACGCGAAAAAGCTGTTTGAAAGTGATGAAGACACCTACGAAGAGGACCTGACCGGGTACAGCCGGGGGGATGCCGTCGATGAAACCTGGCTGCCGATCACGACCAGCCATTATCTCTATTTAAGCGGCACGCCCTTCCGCGCCCTGAACAGCGGCGAGTTTATCGAGGATCAGATTTACAACTGGACCTACAGCGATGAACAGCGCGCAAAAGCCGCCTGGGAAGGGGCGGATAATCCCTATGCTTCCCTGCCGCGCATGGTGATGCTGACCTACAAGATTCCCGAAAGCATCCAGCGCATTGCCAAGCAGGGAGAGTTTGACGAATTCGATCTGAACCTGTTCTTTGCCGCAGAGGGCAAGGGAAAGGACGCTCGTTTCAAATACGAAAGCTATGTGCAGAAGTGGCTGGACTTGATTCGCGGCTCCTATCTGGAAACCACCGTGGACGATTTGAAGCTGGGCGCGGAAAAATCGCCCATGCCGTATTCTGATACCCGGCTGCTCTCTGTGCTGACGCATACGCTTTGGTTTCTGCCGAACGTGGCCAGTTGTTACGCCATGGCAAATCTGCTAAAGCAGAGGCAGAACACCTTCTATCATGATTACCAGGTCAATGTGTGCGCCGGTGCCGAAGCGGGAATCGGCGCTGCGGCGCTCATGCCTGTGGAAAAATCATTTGGAGACCCCCTGAAAACGAAAACGATCACACTGTCCTGCGGCAAACTGACCACCGGCGTGACCGTAAAGCCCTGGACGGGCATCTTCATGCTGCGCAACCTTTCCAGCCCCGAGACCTATTTCCAGGCAGCGTTCCGCGTGCAAAGCCCCTGGGAAGTAACCACCGACAACGGAACGCGCGAGATCATCAAGCAGGAATGTTATGTGTTCGACTTTGCCCTGGACCGCGCCCTCCGGCAGATTTCGGACTATAGCTGCCGCCTGAACATCGGCGAAAGCAATCCTGAAGTGAAGGTGGGAGAATTCATCAAATTCCTGCCTGTGCTGGCGTATGACGGGAGCGCCATGCGTCAGGTGAATGCCGCGGAAATTCTGGACATCGCCATGGCGGGCACCAGCGCGACCCTGCTTGCCAAGCGCTGGGAGAGCGCCCTGCTGGTCAATGTAGACAATGAAACCCTGGCGAAGCTGCTGGCGAACAAGGAAGCCATGGAAGCGCTCATGAACATTGAGGGCTTCCGCAGCCTGAACGAGGACATTCAGACCATTATCAACAAAAGCGAACATGTCAAGCAGGCCAAGAAAGAAAAAGAAAAGCTGACCCCCAAGGAGAAGAAAGAGCTTTCGGACGAGGAGAAGGAATATAAGAGCAAGCGAAAGATGATCCAGGAAAAGCTGATCAAATTCGCAACGCGCCTGCCTGTGTTCATGTATCTGTCCGATTACCGCGAGTTCAGCCTGGTGGACGTCATCACCGCGCTGGAGCCTTCCCTTTTCCGCAAGGTAACCGGTCTGACAGTGAAGGATTTTGAACTGCTGGTATCGCTGAATGTGTTCAACGAAAGCCTGATGAACGACGCGGTTTACAAATTCAAGCGTTATGAGGACGCCAGCCTGACCTACACGGGCATTGACAGTCACGCCAGCGACACGCAGGTCGGCTTGTATTCCACCACCATCAGCAAGGAAGAATACATGCGCATGGCGGGCTTGCAGCAGCAATCCATGGCCGCGCCTGCACGCGATTTGAACGATGTGCCAGACCGCCCCTATTTCGTCCAACAGTCCGCGCAGGAAGAGGAAGAAGAAGAGGACGAACCGGTCGTTGATTCGATCCCCAAATCGCAGCCCTCCCCGAAAGCCGCGGAAAAGCCGATCGTGTCAAAGACGCCCGTTACGCCGACATATCACCCGGCCTTTGTGCCGCCCAAGCCCCAAGCTCCAACGGCGCAGCCTGCAGCAAAACCCGAAATGGATCTGAGCCATGTCGGCGCAGGGACAGTGGTCTCTCACAAAGCGTTTGGGGAAGGAATCGTTTCCAAAATTGAAAAGGGCGCAGGCGGAAACACCTACATTCGCGTGAGGTTCGGCAAAACCGAAAAATCCTTTGGCTTCCCCGGCGCGTTCTATGACGGATTCCTGAAAGTGAAGGAATGACGCCGGACGAATTTCCGATGGACTGTTGATAGAATAGTTGTACATCTATATCAGCATCCCCATTCCACGCCGCCGGAACCGCTCCGGCGGTGTGTTTTTTGCCGGAAAATACAGGGCGGAAGCCGACACGCTTTCCTGCCCGTCCGTATATATAAGCGAAGGAAGCATTCCGGCTTCCTTAACCTAAAAACAGAAATGACGCCCTCCGGGGCAGAAAGATGAGGAATTTATATAAAAATCACGGAAAAAGAAGAGCTGATGGAAATCAGGCTCCATGAACTGATGAAAGCCGCAGGCGGCGCTGCCGACGATCTGGACGATATTGACGCGGCGCTGGACGAGGCCACCAATGCCCTGAACGATTATATGAACAGCCTGCTGGTCAAATATCATTGCGGCGAACAGGATTATGATGATTTGATGGCTCAGTTGACCGCCGAGGAAAAAGACAAAATCAAAGAGCTGAAAATGAATATCTTCAACATCATCCAGCCGGTGGCATAAGGCCCGCCTCTCCTGTCTGACGCCGCCCGGAAGCGCTCCGGTCGGTGTTTTTTGCTGGAAAAGCCGGGGGCGTTGTGGTATCATGGACGCAGAGGCATCATGATCACTTTGAAGACACCGGGATTTATCGGAGGCAGCCATGAGCTATCTGGAGGATTATTACAACCAGTACGACGAGGAAGGGCGTCTTCTTTCCCGCCACGGACAGGTGGAGTACCTGACCACGATGAAATATATACACGAGTGCCTTTCCGGGACGTCTGACCCGGCCATTCTGGAAATCGGCGCGGGCACGGGGCGGTACAGCGTCACCATGGCGAAACAGGGGCATCGGGTGACGGCGGTGGAGCTGATCCCCCGCAATCTGGAAATACTGAAATCGAAGCTCGACGGGACCGAGCGAATCACGCCGATCCTGGGCAACGCCCTGGATTTATCCGTTTTGCCGGACGCCTCGTTTTCCGTCACCCTGGTCCTTGGGCCTATGTATCACCTGTACACCAGGGAAGAAAAGCTGCAGGCGCTGGCCGAGGCGATGCGGGTGACAAAGCCGGGCGGTTATCTCCTGGTCGCTTATTGCATGAACGAGCCCACCATCATCTCCTATGTGTTCGGCAAAAACAAGCTGCACGAAGTGACGGACCTCCATATGCTGACCCCCGACTGGCATTACATCAGCGAGCCGAAGGATTTGTTTGAGATGGTACGCACGGAAGAAATTGCCGCCCTGGATGCAGAAGTGCCCGTCAAGAGAATTAAGCTGGTCGCCGCAGACGGGGCAACCAACTACATGCGGCAGGTGGTGGACGCCATGGACGACGAAACCTTCGGCCAGTGGATGGACTATCACTTCACCATCTGCGAACGGCAGGATCTGATCGGGGCTTCCCATCATACCCTGGACATCCTTCAAAAGGCGTGACCGTTTCCCGGAATCGCCGGAGGCCGCCGGGGAGCGGCGTTCCACCAGGGCCCGCTTTGGCGGACGGCGGGGAAAGGAAGAAAGGACAAGAAAACGGCGCTTTGGAAGATACGATGCTGCAAAAGGTATGGAGTGATTCCCGTCTGATTTTTCACTGGAAAAGCCGGGGGCGTTGTGGTATCATGGAAGCAGCGATAACGCAAAAGCAGGTTCCCCCATGAACGGCAGGGGCGCAGCAGGCAGGCGCTTTGCAGATGAACGGATAACCCGCTTTGCTTCACATGAAGGAGGATATAGACGATGACCGGCAGCAGTCAGCAGAACCCAGCCGTTCCGGCGGAGAACGAGCTCACCCAGGCCCTGGAAAGCATGAGCGTGGACCAGTATTTGGATCAGCTGCATACGGATTTCGACCCTGTGTACATCATGCTGATGGACTACCAGTGCGCCGTGACCAGAGTTGAAACGAAATTTGATATTCTGAACAAACAGCTTTCCATCCGGGACGAGCACAACCCCATCGAATCCATCCATTCGAGAGTCAAATCCCTGGACAGCATCATCCGGAAGCTGGAAAAGAACCATTGGCCGATCTCCATCGAATCGGCCAGGGAAAACCTCAAGGACGTGGCCGGTGTGCGGGTCGTGTGCTCCTTTGTGGACGATATTTATGAAATCGAGAAATATTTCCTCGCCCAGGAGGACATCACCCTGGTCAACCGCAAGGATTATATTCAGAACCCGAAGCCCAGCGGCTACCGGAGCCTGCACCTGATCGTCCAGACCCCCATCTACACCGAGCACGGGAAAAAAGAGATGTATGTGGAGGTCCAGATGCGGACGATCGCGATGGACTTCTGGGCAAGCCTCGAGCACAAGCTGCGGTATAAAAAGAGCCTCAACCCCCGGACCGCCGAGGAGCTGGCGGCGGAGCTGAAGGCCTGCGCCGAGGAAAGCGCCCGGCTGGATGAACGGATGCTCCAGGTCCGCAAGCGCATCCTGGAAGACGCGGCGGGAGCCCCTTCCTGAGCCGGGGCCGGAACGGCAAAGAAAACAGCAATAAAAACATCAAGCGCAACGAAGCTAAAGCACGTTCGGGAGGACGTGCTTTTGCATACAAAAGTCTCTGAAAACCGTTCCGGACGAGTCTGCGGCAGGATTTCCACATTGTCAAATCAAAAAGATCGTGATACAATGAAGTAGGAAATCCCTACTTTCCTACTTTTATCAAGTGAGGAGGTGCGCACATGTCGGAAGCAACGATTGTGAATGACGCTCGTGTCATGGCGAAAGGTCAGGTGACGATTCCCAAAAATATCCGGAATATTCTGGGGATTACGACCGGCGACCGTGTTACTTTTGTCGTAGAGGACGGAAACGTTCGCGTGGTCAATTCAGCGATCTATGCTTTGCAGCGTTTCCAGGCCCAGATGAAAGGGGAAGGAAAAGCCGCCGGGCTGATGAACGATGACGATGTTGCCGCCTGGATCACAGCCTCCCGCAGAGAGGAAGATGCGGAATGACAGTGATGATAGATACCAAT
This sequence comes from Christensenella sp. UBA4379, assembly GCA_002391225.1. Taxonomy (GTDB): domain Bacteria; phylum Bacillota; class Clostridia; order Christensenellales; family Aristaeellaceae; genus UBA4246. Next base: position 3,547 of record DGRV01000011.1, on the reverse strand, counting down.
ATCATCATTTCTGCCGCACTGTCTCCCCAAGGGAATGCAGCAAAAGCTTTCATAAAAGCGGTCCTTCCACCCTATGAGCCAGTAGTCTGTGACTATATCGTGGATGAATTGCACAGAAAGTTTCAGGAAAAATTCCCGCGAAGAACAACAGAACTCGAGGCTTTCCTGTATCATGCCATGCAGGTCATCAAGACGGTGCCAACACCGGACGACCCGCTGGATGATGAGGGAAAAATCAGGGACGTGAAAGATCGTCCCATTCTGAGAGCGGCGCGAAAAGCCAATGTCACTCTTCTTCTCACAGGGGATCTTGATTTTCTGGAATCTGATATCATAAATCCTGAAATCATATCAGCAGCTGATTTCATCAATAAAAAAGCATAGACAGCTATGATGATCAAAGAAAAGCCCCGCAAAGGCCCACGGGATTTCTCCCGGTGAAACGGATGTTTCGCTTATCAGCCCTTGCGGGGATCATTCAAATATCCAAACCGTTGCTTCCGATATAAGAAAGACGATCGGGCCGGATATCTCCATGAACTGGGAGATCATCCTGAGGGCCGTTTACCAGCATAAGCTGACCGAAATCACCATGCACCTGTATGATTCGGAAGTGGCGGCTGCCTTTGATCCGCATATATGATTTCGGCGCGGGCAAATGGTCTTCTGCATATTAGGTGGTAGATCACCTTCCGCCAAAAATTGAGTAAAGAACGGCAAAGCAATCCTGCCCGCCGAGATGCTGGTGGACTACGTGCGGGTCTATTCGGCCAGGCCAAAGTAAAATCCGTCAGCATTTCCGCGCTCGGGTGTGGAAACCCGCTGACAGTCCTCTCCTGCGTTTCATATTTTAAAGTCACAGGGCAAAAGTCCTGAACATACCATCACGTCAGCGTCAAACTTTCCTCTCCCCAGGAAATCTGAAAAATCCGGCTGAAACCCTCGCAGAAAAAAATAGAAAAGGACGTGCTCCTATGAAAAAGCTGCTTTTGAGCCTGTCTGTTTTCCTGCTCGTGCTGTGCGCGGCACGGGCGGAGGGGCTGAACCCCTTGGACGAAATGAAGCTGGATGCCCAGCCGGAGACGGCCTCGGCGGAGCATCCCCTGGCACTCAAGGGACTTGATTTCGGGGAAGGGGCGTCGATCCTGCGCTTTAAGGCGGTGACAGAGAGCGAGCTGACCATCCGCGTCTATGTGGACCGTCTGGAAGGCTCTCCCGCCGCCACCGCCCTGTTCCGCCCCATGATGAAGGAAAACCGCCGGAACGTGGAGCTGACCGGAACCCACGACCTCTATCTCGTCCTGGAGGGCAGCGGCACGCTGACCTCCCTGCAGGCCTTCCGCAGCGTCCAGGACATCGAAGCGGCCGTCCGGGCCGAGCTGGGCGGGCACGTGGAGAACGCCATCCCCGCCCGCTACCTGCAAAACTGCGAACACGGCGGCACGGTGGAAAGGCTCTCCTACCAGGCCCACGACTATGCGGCGGACGGGGCCCTCTATGAGAAGGCCGCCTACGTCTACCTCCCCGCCGGCTACGACCCGCAGAACACCTACGACCTGCTGATCCTCTGCCACGGCATCGGCGGCAGCGAGGCGGAATGGGGTCTGCCGTCCAAAAGCTCCCGGGTCAAGCAGATCATGGACAACCTGATCGACCGCGGGGAGATCCGCCCGTTCATCGTGGTAACCCCGAACGGCCGGGCCGGGAAAGCGGAGGATTATTCCCCCTATTACCTCTTTGACCAGGAGCTTCGGGAGGACCTCCTGCCCGCCGTGCAGGCCGCCTACGCCGTCGACACCTCGGACCGGAACCGCTGCGCCATGGCCGGCCTGTCCATGGGCGGGATGCAGACCATCAACCTCGGCCTGGGCAAATGCCTGGACCGGTTCAGCGCCTTCGGGGCCTTCTCCGCCGCCCCGACCTCCAACGCGGCCGCCGTCACCGCCGCCGTCCTGAACGCCCATCCCGACCTCCCCGTCCGGGTGTTCTACAGCATCTGCGGCACGGGAGACAGCATCGCCCTGGCCAGCGCCAACGCCGCCGTTCAGGGGTTGGACGCCCTGACTGGCCAGCTGAACGAGGACAACTGCTTCGTCCAGCTCGTTCCCGGCGTGCACGACTTCAACGTCTGGTATCTGGGCTTCTACAACTTCGCCCGAATAATCGGCAGCCCTGACTGACGGAAAAACACGAACATTCCGGTTTCCCTGATCTTACAGAGACATTGATCCGATTTCCCTCATTTTTTCGGCAGAGATTTCAACGGCTTTTCAACGCCAAAATCGGTTTTTTCAACGCTCTTTCAACTTGCTTTCCCCCATTGCAGGGGGTATAATCATATCGTGAAAGAAAAAGGACGAACGGTCAAGGGCCGGCGTCCTTTTTCTTTATTGGCCCGGGCTTTCAGCGCAGCTGCCGTTCCACCACCCGGGAGGAGACAGAAAACAGTCCCTCCCCCGTGCCGCTACCGGACGGAGGAGGGGCTGATGAGTCCCGCTCACGCATCACCGCGTAAAATGTGGTTTACGCCTTTTCGCTTTTTTGTTCAAACCGCTTGGCGCACGCGGGGAAGAGGAAGACGATGTAGAAGATCTGCAGGAAGCAGGACAGGGCCGACGCCGCCGCGCCGGGCATCCACTGCTTGAGCAGGGCCCCAAAGATCAGGCTGAGGGCGTAATAGCCCATCAGGCCGATGACCGCCCGGGCCAGCTTCCGCGGCAGGGGAACCTCCGTGGAAAAGCCCACATAGCGGCGCTCCAGCACCCAGCCCACCAGGAATGCGGTGCAGTAGCCCACGCCCTTGAAGGTGTCGTTGGCCATCTTGGCCCCGTCCACGATCAGCTTGCCCGCCGCGTCGTAGTCCGCCGGGTAGGGCTTCACAGACGCGTAGACGGCGATCGCCACGCCCAGGCCGATGCCAATGAACATCACCAGCAGGTCCTTTTCAGGATGGGCGGCCAGCCACTGCATCAGCCGGGAGGTTCCCCACATCACCAGCATGCCCGCGCCCGCACCGACCAAAATGTCCTGCGGGGTATGCACGCCCAGGTAGATCCGGCTGAAGGCGATCAGGGCCACCACCAGCCCCAGGGTGATCCGCAGGGCCTTGGAAAATTCCCTGCGCAGGGCCCCGCCGCCAAAGACCGTGGTGCCGTTCATGGTATGGCCGCTGGGGAAGGAATACCCGGTCGCGGTGGTCATGGAGTTGCCGTAGGGGACGATGCGGGCGTCCCGGATCCAGGGGCGGTAGGCGCAGAACGTCACCTTGAGCACCCCGTTCACCAGCCGGTTGCCGCTCCAGCCCATCAGCAGATAGGTCCCCAGCTCCTTGCTGACGCTCCAGTAGAGCAGGGCCATGATGACGATGACCGTATTCAGTTCCCCCAGGAAAGTCATCTTGACGAAGAAATCGTTCAAAACGGTCCCCGCCTGGCTCCTGAATTCCTGCAGCGCCAATAGAATATTGATGTCCATGCTGTCACCTCTTGAAAAAATGGGTTGTACGGTCGCAAAGACCGATTAAGTAACCATCCACCGGCATAGCCGG
>DGRV01000004.1:220-57765 GCA_002391225.1 Christensenella sp. UBA4379 | reverse complement strand
CTCCTAGTTTGTCTTCTTCCAACTGATGCTTGATGTATTCGGCAATTGCTTTCGTGTTCTTCCCCACAGTATCGACATAATATCCTCGGCACCAGAATTCTCGGTTCCTGTATTTGTACTTCATATCTCCAAATTTCTCATAGATCAGTACACTACTCTTTCCCTTCAGGATTCCCATAAAACTTGATACTGATATCTTCGGTGGGATACTTATTAGCATGTGGATATGGTCCGGACACAATTCTGCTTCGTGGATTTCTACTCCCTTCCATTCACATAATTGTCGTAGTATTTTCCCTATCTCACGTTTCTTTTCTCCGTAAAACACCTGCCGTCGATATTTCGGGGCAAACACAATATGATATTTGCAATTCCATCTTGTGTGTGCTAAACTTTGTAAGTCGTTAGCCATGCTAATGATGTCCTCCTTTTGCTTTCTTGCAGTTGGCAGACCGCAAGTCTATTCTAGCAAAAGGAGTTCTTCTTTCATAGGCATACCTTTAAGGTTTCTCGAACCCCACGCCTAGCGTGGGGTTTTCAGATTACAAGCATCCGACCCCGGCAGACATCTGCCGGGGTCGGACGTTTTTATGAAACAGCATATTTTTTGTTAGTCTTTTCTGGTATACACCGTCTCCCCCCGGACGATGGTGGAAAGGATGTCGCCCTCCCGGGTGACGGCGGTGATGTCGGCGAAGCTGCCGGGGGTAAGGCTACCCTGGCCGGAAAGGCCCAGGAGGGCCGCTGGGTTCTTCGTCAGCAGGCCGGTGATTTTTTCCAGCGGCTTTCCGGTGAAGGCCAGGAGGTTTTTGACGGAGCGGGCCTGGGTCAGGGTGCTGCCCGCACGGGCGTCGCCGTGGGTCAGGCGGGCGTCGCCGTTTTTAACCGTCACGTCGTTGACGCCCAGCTTGTACTGGCCGTCCGGCAGGCCGGCCGCCATGATGCTGTCGGTGATGGCGGCGACCCGGTCCCAGCCCTTGACCTTGAGCAGCAGGCGCAGGGTGGCGGGGTTCAGGTGCAGGCCGTCGGTGATAGCCTCGCAGTAAATGTCCGACTCCAGCACCGCGCCGATGATACCCGGCTCGTGGTGGTGGAAGGGGCGCATGGCGTTGAAGGTGTGGGTGGCTGCCTTGGCCCCGGCCTCGATGGCGGCGCAGGCTTCGTCATAGGTGGCCGCGCTGTGGCCGATGGCGATGATGACCTCCCCCGCGATCTCCCGGATCATGGGCAGCACGCCCGGGACCTCCGGCGCGGCGGTCATGTACAGGACGTGGCCCCGCGCCAGCTCCTGATAATGGCGGAACAGCCCGGCGTCCCCCTGGCGAAGCAGGTGCTCCGGCATCGCCCCCTTGAACTGGGGCGACAGGAACGGCCCCTCCAGGTGGATGCCCAGCAGCCTCGCCCCGGGCAGGGGGTGCTCGATGGCGTCCACGGCGATGCGGATGCAGCGCTCGGTCTGCTCCACCGTGTCGGTCAGGATGCTGCACAGAAAGCCCGCCGTCCCCTGGGAGGCGGCAAAGCGGGAAATTTTCTCGTAGCCCTCCCGGTCCGCCGCGTTCACATCCACCCCGAAGCACCCGTGGGTGTGGATGTCGATCAGCCCGGGCAGCAGATACGCCCCGCCCATATCGACGGATTCAGCCGGAGCGTTTTCGGCAGGCGGCGGAACAATCCGCCCGTTTTCCATGTACAGCGGTTCGTCAGCAAACGCCCCGTCCTTCCAGATATGGGCGTTTTCCAGTTTTTTCAGCATTCATATCCCTCCCCTGTCGGAAAGCCTCGTTTCAGGATCTCCGCCCAGTTCTGCCGGCTGTGCAGAAAGCGGACGATCATGCTTCTGATTCGTTTCCAATCTTATGTCCTCAAAATAAGTATATCGAATATATCAAAGGATTGCAAGGAAAACTTCCTTAAGGTCATCTGCAGCGTGTCTGCCCACACAGCAATGCTACAGCGTTAAAAAAAGCCATGCACTTTCTTTGTGCATGGCCGACCATGGCAGACTTGCGTTTGTACGATGAACTTCCGGGTTTGCTGATTTTATGAAAAGTGCTTGGGCAGGTCGCAAATCTCACTCGTGTACTGATCGATCCGGGCTTTTTCCTCGGTGTTGATGATGGTCATCAGATAGTCTGCGCCTGAATCAGGGCAGCCATACTTCGCATAGAGGTAGTAGAGGTAATTGTTCAGGATCCGTACTTTTTCATGAAGAGCGGTCTGAAACGCATCCGGTTGATTGCCTGCGCCGCCTGCGGCTTTCAGCAGTTCATCCAGATTCAGGTCGATCTTCATTTCTTTTTCAATCATGCTCATGTTTATTTCCTCCGTATATTTTACATCTTTGGTGTGTCCTGCATTTGTCAATGCTTGCACCTGTATATACAAAGGAAGATGTACGGATGGCAGTTGGTTTGAAAAATCAAAAGTGAAGCCGCGTCTGTCCAATCCCGAACGGCCATGTTTCAGGCACCATCAATGGGATGGAGGATGGAGCAGCCGTTCCGGGCATCGCCAACGCTTTACGCATTACGAATTACGCATTACGCATTATATATTTTCCTTTCCTCCCAGCAGCTCCTGCTCCTTTTCCTCCCGGAACTGGGTGGTGTACAGCCGCCAGTAGGCGCCCTTTTTGCTCATGAGCTCCTGGTGCGTGCCGGACTCGGCGATTTTGCCGCCGTCGATCACCAGGATGCGGTCGGCGTTCCGAACCGTGGACAGGCGGTGGGCGATGATGAAGGAGGTCCGGCCGGCCAAAACCTTTTCGATGGCCTGCTGGATGACCTGCTCGGTGTGGGTATCGACGGAAGAGGTCGCCTCGTCCAGCACGAAGATGGCCGGGGAGGCCAGCAGGGCCCGGGCAAAGGAGATCAGCTGTTTTTCGCCGGTGGACAGGCGGCTGCCGCCCTCCCCCACCTCGGTCTGGTAGCCTTTGTCCAGCCGCTGGATGAAGGTATCGGCGCTGACCAGACGGGCGGCCTCCATGACCTCCTCGTCGGTGGCGTCCAGGCGGGAATAGCGGATGTTGTCCATCACGGTGCCGGAAAACAGGTGAGGCTCCTGGAGGACGTAGCCCAGGTTGGACTGGAGCCACAGCTGGCTGCGCTCCCGGTAGTCGACCCCGTCGATGAGGATCTCCCCCTTGGTGGGTTCGTAAAAGCGGCAGACCAGGTTGACCACGGTGGATTTGCCCGCCCCGGTCGGCCCGACCAGGGCCACGGTCTCCCCCGCCCGGACGCGGAGATTAAAGTCCTCCAGGACCTTTTCCCCGTCCTGATACTGGAAGTCCACGTGGTCGAACACAATGTCGCCCCGGATGTCGGGCCAGTTTTCCTTTTTGGGGTGGAAGCTGTCGCCGAAGCGTTCGATGACCTCCTCCGTATCCTTGATGCCCGGCTCGGTCTCCAGGAGGGAGACCACCCGCTCGGCGGCCGCCTGGGCGGACTGCATTTCGGAGAAGGTGCCGGCGATGCCCCGGATAGGGTCAAAGAACTGGACGGTATAGTTGATGAACAGCATCACCGTGCCCAGCTTGAGGGCCCCGGCCAGGGCCATGTTGCCCGTCTGCCACAGGGCGATCGCGGTGGCGATCGAGCCCAGGGACACGACGATGGGCAGGTACAGGGCCGACAGGGAGGCCGCCCGGACGGAGGTGGAGCGCATGTTTTCCGTCAGGGCCTCGAACTCTTTGAGGTTTTCCTTTTCGCGCACGAGGGTCTTGGTGGTCTTGGCCCCCATGATGCCCTCGTTGAACGACCCGGTGATCTGGCTGTTGATCTTGCGGACGCCCCGGTGGGCCTTTAGGATCCGCTGCTGGAAAAACCAGCTGACGGCCCCTAAGGGCGGCACCACCAGCAGCACCAGCAGGGTCAGCCGGACGTCCACCGACAGCATCGCGGCAATGCTCAGAATCAGGTACACCACGCCCCAGCTCAGGTCCAGCAGGGACCAGCCGACGGTCTCGCTCAGGCGGACGGAGTCGGAGGTCAGCCGGCTCATCAGATAGCCCACGGGCATTTTGTCATAATAGGAGAAGGGGAGCTCCTGCAGCTTGCGGAAGCCCTGGCAGCGCATTTCATAGCACACGCCGGTCTCGATTTTGCCGCCCAGATAGAGGAAGCAGTAGATCGTGACCACCTGGGTAAGGGTGAGGAGGGCGTACAGGGCGATGAACCCGGGCAGGCCCTCGGTGGTCTTTTCGGCGATAAAATGGTCGATGGCGTAGCGGGTCATCATCGGGAAGGCCACGTCAATCACGGCGGAAATTCCCATGCAGACCATCAGCCACACCAGCATGGGCTTGTACTGCGGGGTATGGTTGAGAATCCTCCGCCACAGGGAAAGGGAGAACTTCTGCGTATAATCCTGTTCCTGAATGCTGCTGGACATAAAACGCTCATTCCTCCTTTCCGCTTTCGTCTTCCGCCGCGCTCTGGATCCGGAAGATCCCGGAGTACAGGCCCGGCTGGTGAATCAGTTCCTCGTGAGTTCCCTCCTGGACGATGCGGCCGTCCTCCAGCACCAGAATCTTGTCCGCCTCCTGCAGGGTGGTGATGCGGTGGCTGATGATCAGGCTGGTTACGTCCCTGCGCCTTTCCTTCAGGGCGGCGCGGATGTGGGCGTCCGTCTCCGTATCTACGGCGGAGAGGGAGTCGTCGAAGATCAGGATGTCGTTTTCCTTGAGGATCGTGCGGGCGATGGCCAGGCGCTGCTTCTGCCCGCCGGACAGGGTGACGCCCCTTTCGCCCACCAGGGTGTCCCAGCCCTTTTCGCTGGCCTCGATGAACTCCTCGGCGCAGGCGTCCCGGACCGCCTGGGTGACCTCCTCCTGGGTGGCCTCCGGCCGGGCGATCATGACGTTTTCCCGGATGGTGCGGGAATACAGGAAGGGCTCCTGCAGCACAAGGCCGATGTGGGAGCGAAGCCAGCTGCGCTCCACCCTTTGAATCGGCGTCCCGCCGATCGTGATCTGCCCGCTCTGGGGCTCATAGAGCCGCTGCAACAGCTCTGCGATGGTGGACTTGCCGCTGCCGGTGGCCCCCAGCAGGGCCGCTGTCGTCCCGGCAGGGATGGTGAAGGAACAGTCCTTGAGCACCGGGTGGTCCGGGTCGTAGCCGAAGGTCACGCGGTCGAACACGATGTCCCCGCTGAGCGGCGGGGTCGACACATCCTTTTCCTTTGGCTCGACGGGCTGGGCCAGGATCTCCCCGATGCGGCCCAGGGCCACCTTGCTCTTGCCCGCGTCGGACAGGATGCGGCCCAGCTGGCGGATGGGAAACAGGAGCTTGCCCGTGTAGGTGGTGAAGATGACCATGACGCCCAGGGTGATTTTCCCGGAGATGACCGCGTAGACGCCGGCGATCAGGGTGATCATCATCTGCAGCATGCTCATGGCGTCGCCGGTGGCCCAGTAGACGGCCAGGAGCTTGCAGACCTTCATGTTCTTGTCCGCCAGGTCCTTGACGCGGACACCGAACTTGTCGATCTCGAACTGCTGGCGGCCAAAGGCGCGAACAACCCGGACGCCGGTCAGGTTTTCCTGGAGCACGGTGCTCATCCTGCCCTCCGCCTGGTCCGAGGCCGTGAAAGCCTTGATGACCCAGCGGAAAAAGAGAAAGGCGAACAAAAACAGCCCGGGGATCATGATGCTGCTGATCAGCGTCAGCCGCACGCTCTTTCCCAGCATCACGGTCATCGAGACGATGATCATCGTGACCGCGTTCACCACCTGCATCAGCTGCATGGCAAGGAAGCGGCGGGCGGTATCGATGTCGGAGGTGCAGCGCTGGACCAGGTCGCCCGTTTCCGCTCCGGCGTGGTAGGAAAACGGCAGGTTCTGGATGTGGCCGTAGAGGGTATCCCGCAGATACTTGGCCACGTTTTCCCCGGCGATGGACTGGAGGCGGCCCTTAAAATAGGAGGCGACGCCGTTGATAAGGTTGATCAGGATGATCAGCAGGCCGACCAGGTACAGCCGCTCCACGATGTACGCCCGGTCGCTCAGCACTGGCATCAGGCGAAGCAGGATGGGCGGCAGGACGCTTTCCTGGTTGCCCAGGTAGCGATCCAGGGTTTCCGCCACGATCAGGGGGGACAGGTAATCGGTCACGACACAGACGAGGGTGCAGACGAGCGCGCCGAGAAACCACCGGGCGTTCATCCTGAGCAGCTTCCCCATCAGGCCCTTTTTCTTGGATGGCATGGGAGGTCCTTTCGAGGTTGAGTTGGGAATAGGGATTAGGGACGAGGGATTAGGGATTAGGTAGGAGGGAGGAGGTAGGAGGTAGAAGGTATATACCTTAGCGAGCGGCAGCGAGCGCTACTTCCTACCTTAGCGAGCAAAGCGAGCGCTACCTCCTACCTTAACGAGCATAAAAAAATCGGCAGCGCTGAACGCTGCCGGGATAGCACACAAAAAAAGGTTCTTCCCTACATGGACAGCGGCTGCGCAAAACGTGCAGAAACAGATACAAACGCATGAACGGACATTTCAGACATTTCGGCAGCCTCCTTTCGGGAAAAGTTCAGAACAGTTGAGAGTATAACAGGCGCGGGGAGCTTTGTCAACTTGAGATTTTGGGAAGTTCTTCCGGGATCTTCATAATAAACAGACCTGCCGAAGAAAAAATGCTTCTGCGGCAGGTCTGTCTTGTTTGTTTCTGCTGATCCGGGTTTTGTCAGCCCCGGATCCCGCGGTTTCGCTGTCAGTCCTTTTTGATCTGGCTGCAGATGGCCGCGAAGGATTCCTCGGACAGGTCGTGCTCGATCTTACAGGCGTCCTCCCGGGCGATTTTCTCGGGGACGCCCAGCTGGACCAGGTACTTGGTCAGCGCGATGTGGCGGTCGTAGATCCTTCTGGCGATGGCGTAGCCCTTGTCCGTCAGGGAAATCATGTTGTCCGCGCCCATGGTGATATAGCCGTTTTCCCTCAGCTTCTTCATGGCGACGCTGACGGAGGGCTTGGTGACGTTCAGCCCGATGGCAATGTCCGTCGAGCGGGCGTGGCCCTTCTGCTCCAGCTGCATCAGAATCTGCTCCAGATAGTCTTCTGCCGATTCATGAATATTCATAAGTAACTCCTTTTACGGATTTTTTGGGATCTTTTTTTCAGACAGAAGCATTATACCACAGGAACGCAGGAAAGGGAAGCCGAAAAAACTTGCGCGGGCAAACAACCGTGGACCATGAAAACCGGACCTTCAGCTGTACAGCTCCACCAGGAGGTTGAGCTTCCCCTTTTTGCTGACGCTTTCGACCCCGCGGATCTTCGCCCGGCCGAAGCCCCGGACGGAGAGAACCTCCCCTTCCGAAAGCTGGTGGTCGCTCTTGGTCAGCACCCGGTCGTCCACAGCGACCTGGCCCTGGCGGATCAGCTCCTGGGTATCGCCCCGGCTCAGGCGGAACAGGTGGGCGCAGACCGCGTCCGCCCGGGCAGAGGTGACCTGGACCCGGATTTCCTTCACAGTCCTCACCGGCCCCTCCGGTGGGGCTGAAAAGACGCAGACCGTGTCCGTCTTCCCGACCCGGCCCAGGCTGTCCCGCAGGAAGTCCGCCATCTGGGAAACGCAGAACAGGTAGGCCCCCTCGTCCCGGATGACGATGTCGCCCACCAGCTCCCGCTCGATGCCCAGCCCCATTACCGTGCCCAGCACATCCCGGTGGGCCAGGGGCTTGCCGTATTTCAGGCTCTTGGGGGAGATTTTGAGACACCGAATCGGAAAAGCCTCCTCCTCCGGGGCCTCGGCCCCCAGCCCGATCATCTGCCGCTCGCAGCCCTCCGTCCCGCCAAAGAGCGTATATTCCGCCCCGGCCTTCCGGGCGGCGGCGACCGCCTGCTTCTGCCCGTCCAGGTCCAAAAAGCGGCTGAACAGGGGCTGATTCCGGTCCGCCGCCCGCCGGCACAGCTCCTCCAGCTGCCGGTTTTCCATGATGGATTCCTCCTCTTTCATTGAAAACAAGTGTAAAATATCGTATACTGATTCTAGGCCGATAGGCCTACAAGGGATTAGGGAATAGGGAATAGGGATTAGTTGATTAGTCATTCGTGAATAGGCATTGAGCATTTAGCTATTCATTACGCATTACGCATTAAGAATTACGCATTAAAGTAAGCATTTCCCATTACGAACCATTATTTTTCCCTGGGGGTATGAATATGCACCTTCATCGGTCCGTCGTCGGTCTCGTCGCCCATGTGGACGCGGGCAAGACCACCCTGTCCGAAGCCCTGCTCTTTGTGTCCGGCGCGCTGCGCCGCCAGGGGCGGGTGGACCACGGGGACGCCTGGCTGGATACCGACGCCCAGGAAAAGGAACGGGGCATCACCATCTTTTCCAAGCAGGCCCTGTTTTCCTACAGGGACTTCGATTTCACCCTCCTGGACACGCCCGGCCACGCGGACTTTTCCGGCGAAACGGAGCGTGCCGTCTGGGTGATGGACATGGCCGTCCTCGTCGTCAGCGCGGCGGACGGGGTCCAGAGCCACACCCGAACCCTCTGGCAGGTGCTTCAAAGGGGCGGGGTGCCCGTGCTCGTCTTCGTCAACAAGGCCGACCAGCCGGGCTTTGACAAGGGCCGCATCTTAAACGGTCTGCGCGGGGACCTCGGGGGCTCCTTTGTAGACCTCGCCGCCCCGGACGCCGACGAAGAAATCGCCACCTGCGGGGAGGACGCCCTGGAGGAATACCTGGCCGAGGGCCGGGTACGGCAGGAGACCGCCCGGAGGCTCTTTATGGGACGGAAGCTCTTCCCGGTCTGCTTTGGGGCGGCCCTCAAAAACGAGGGGATCGAAGCCCTTCTGGAGGCACTTTATCTGTACGCCCCCCGGAAGACCTGGCCGGAGGACTTTTCCGCCTGCGTCTACAAAATCGGCCGCGACCCTAGCGGTCAGCGCCTCACCTACATGAAGATCACCGGCGGCCACCTGCGCGTGCGGGACGCCCTGCCCGCCCAGATGGGAAAAGCGGGCGAAAAAGTCAGCCAGATCCGCCTGTATTCGGGCGCGCGCTTTGAAGCGGCGGACGAGGTCCCCGCCGGGACCCTCTGCGCCGTCACCGGGCCGGAGGGGACCCACACCGGGCAGCGGCTGGGCGGCGGCGGGCAGGACATGCGCCAGGCCCTTTCCCCCGTGCTTTCCTACCGGGTCGCCCTGGCCCCGGGGGAGGACGAGCACCGGGCCCTGGCCTGCTTCCGCCAGCTGGAACAGGAGGACCCTCAGCTGAACGTGGTGTGGCTGGCCCAGCTGCGGCGCATCCAGGTGGAGATCATGGGCGAGGTGCAGCTGGAAGTGCTGGCCCGCCAGCTCAAGGACCGCTTCGGCCTGGAGGTCCGCTTTACGGAGGGGGGCGTGCTGTACCGAGAAACCATACGGGACACCGTGGAGGGGGCCGGCCATTACGAGCCGCTCCGCCATTACGCGGAGGTCCACCTCCTTTTGTCCCCGGGGCCGAGGGGCAGCGGGATCACCGTGTCCTCCCAGTGCCCGGAGGACGACCTGGCCGTCAACTGGCAGCGGCTGATCCTGACCCACGTGCTGGAAAGGCAGCACCGGGGCGTGCTGACCGGCGCGCCCCTGACCGACGTGCACGTCACCCTGCTGGCGGGGCAGGCCCATTTAAAACACACCGAGGGCGGGGACTTCCGCCAGGCCACCTACCGGGCCATCCGCCAGGGGCTGATGCAGGCGTCGAACGTCCTGCTGGAGCCCTGGTATCAGCTGGAGCTCTGGCTGCCGGCCGAAAACGCCGGGCGGTCCCTGACCGACATCGCCGCGATGGGCGGCGAGGCAGAGATCGCCCATTCCGAGGGCGGCACCACGCTGGTGACCGGCAAGGCCCCCGTCCGTGCCGCGCGGCATTACCCCCGGGACGTGGCCGCCTACACCCACGGGCTGGGCCGGGCGGTCCTCCGGCCGGGCGGCTACGAGCCCTGCGCCGGGCAGGACGCCATCGTGACGGCCATCGGCTACGACCCGGAGCGGGACATTGAAAACCCGGCAGACTCCGTGTTCTGCTCCCACGGGGCGGGCGTGGTGGTGCCCTGGCGGGAGGCGGCCGCCCACATGCACGTGCGGACCGGCTTTGGCAAGGAAGCGCCCCCCGATGACGCCCCGCCCGCCGCTCCAGCCAAGCCTTCCAAGCCCCGCGACGCCCTGGAAGAGGACAAGGAGCTGATGGCCATCTTTGAGCGCACCTACGGGCCGATCCGCAGCCGCTCCGTCCTCCCGGCCCGAAAGCCCCCCGCCCCGAAGCCTCCGGCGTCCGAAGCGGAGCCGCCCGAGGAATACCTGATCGTGGACGGCTACAACATCATCTTTGCCTGGGACGAGCTCAAGAAAACCGCCCAGGCCAGCATCGACAGCGCCCGCCAGGCCCTGATCGCCCTGATGTGCAACTATCAGGGGATGCGGAACAACCATCTGATCCTGGTGTTCGACGCCTATTTGGTGCCCGGCGGCCGCAGCTCTGTGGAGCAGGTCGGGGGCATCACGGTGGTCTACACCAGCCAGGCGGAAACGGCGGACGCCTACATCGAAAAGACCACCAGCCAGCTGGGCAAAAACACACGCATCCGCGTCGCCAGCTCGGACGGCCTGGAACAATTGATCATCCTGGGCAACGGGGCCCTGCGCGTCTCCGCCCGGGAATTCCACCGCGAGGTCGAACAGGTCCAGGGCGAAATCGCCGATTTCATCGCCCGCAACAACGTCCCCCAGCCCAGCGCCGCAGCGGCAGAGGCCCTCAAAAAAGCGTTCTTAAAAAAGAATGGGGATCTATAGGGCCTCTGCCGCAGAGTGGAGAGTGAAGAGTTTTCGCTCGCTCCGCTCGCAGAGTGGAGATAAATAGTTAATGCCGAATCAGAAACCCCGTCCAATCTCCCCCCTCCGTCCCATTTTCAGTATATCGAAGTTCCCTCCCGAATGTCAACATTCCGCATCTGACCATTCACCTCCTAACTCCTAACTCCTCACTCTTTTCACCTCCTCCCTCCTACTTCCTACCTCCTACCTTCAAACTATATCAAAGCTCCACTCTCCACTCTTCACTCTTCACTCTCCACTCTGCCCACTCTGACGAGTGGGCAAATTGCCCACCTTTTGGCCTCCCCTTCATGTTATGATGGACCGGAATCCCGGGAGGAAGACGAAACGCCATGGCCGAAGAAAAGAAGATCAGCACCGACGAGCTGCTGAGGCTGCTCTTTCAGGAGAGGAGCCTGGAACAGATTCTGCAGCGCACCGAGTCCGCCTACCTGCACATCACGTTCGCGGACTATCTGTCCAACTGGTGCAAAAGCCGCGAAGAGGTGCCCGAGCAGCTCATCCGCCGCGCCAACCTGGAAAAGTCCTATGGACACCAGCTGTTCAGCGGGAAGCGCAAGCCCTCCCGGGACACGGTTCTCCAGCTGGCCTTCGCCATGGGCGCGGACGTCGCTTCCGCCCAGGAGATGCTGAAAGTTGCCCGCAAAAGCCTGCTCTACCCCCGCATCAAGCGGGACACGGTCATCATTTACTGCCTGCACAACCGCGTTAGCCTGGTGGACACGGAAATCATTCTGCAGGACCTGGGCCTGCCGATCCTGGGAGGAAGGGATCAGTGATGGAGCTCAAGCGCATCGAAGAAAACATCCAGTCCGTCTTCGCGGACAGCAGCTATCCCCGGGAATTCCTGGACGAATACGACCAGATGGAGTGCCTGGCCAGCCACAACGGACAGGAGACCTTTCTCCTGCGGAAAAAGGACACCGGGGAAAGGGCCGTGGCCAAGTGCTACGACCGGCGCGTATTCCCCTCCCACCCCGGCCCGGATCTGCTGGCGGACGTCGATCACCCCGGCCTGCCCCGGCTGATGGCCCAGTATCAGAACGAAAAAATGCTCTGCATCGTCAGGGAGTACATCGAGGGAGAGCCGCTGAGCGACTACGCCCGGGAAAAACAGCTCACGCTTTTGCAGATCACCGACCTCGGGAGCCGGCTGTGCGACATCCTCACCGTCCTGCACAGCCACGAGCCGCCCATCATCCACCGGGACATCAAGCCGGAAAACGTCATCGTCCGGCCGGACGGGTCCGTCGCGCTGATTGATTTTGATATTTCCCGTTTTTTCAAGGAGGAGGCCGGGGCCGACACCTATTTTTACGGCACCCGGGGCTACGCCCCGCCGGAACAGTACGGCTTTGGGCAGACGGACTGCCGGACCGACCTGTACGCCCTCGGCGTGCTGCTGCGCTGGCTGGTCACAGGCAGCGTGCGGAACAACCCAAACGTCCAGATCGACCGCCGGATGCAGCGGATCATCGACCGGTGCACGGCCTTTTCTCCCGAGGAAAGGTATGAAAACGCCGCCCAGGTGCGCTCCGCCCTGCGGGAGGCCGGCAGCGGGAAAAAGCCCGTGCCCGTCAAATCCCTGCTGGCCCTGACCGCGGCCCTGCTTGCCACCCTGTGCCTGGGCTTTGCCGCCGGCCGGTATACCGGGTGGCTTCGCCCGGTTCCAACGGCCGCGTTTATGGAGCCCCTCATCGAGCGGGCGGTCCGCCTGCAGCTGGGCCGGGAAAGCGGCCCGCTTTCCCCGGAGGACCTGCTTCAGGTCCGGGAAATGTACATCTACGGCGGGGAAGTCTACAAAGAGTTCGCCCAGTTTTCTGAGCAGCGGGTGGAGCTGCACGAAGAAGGCCCACTCCGCACCCTGGACGACCTCCAGATGCTCCCAAACCTCCAGAAGTTCTGCATCGGCCGTCAGGGCTATGTGGACGTCAGCGGCATCGCGAACCTGGGGCACCTGGAATCCCTGGAACTCAAGCATATGCGCATTTCCGGCGCCCAGCCCATCGGCCATGCCAGCCGGCTGAAATACGCATGCCTCTTCGACTGCGGGCTGTCGGACGTCACCGCCCTGGAAAGCTGCCCCTGGCTGGAAGTGCTGGACGTCGGCCTGAACAACCTCCAGAGCCTCCGCCAGATCGGCACTCACCCAAGCGTCCGAAATCTGGGGCTGACATGGCTCAAAATGAACGACGTCGCCGGCATCGCCGACGCCCTGCCCCGGGTAGAGACCGTCACCCTCCAGCACAGCCAGATCAGGAACCTGTCCGGCCTGACGGCCCTCCCCCACCTGGAAGCAATCTACGTCCAGGCCGATCAGGAAGAAGCGGTCCGGGAACTTTTTTCCGGAACCAATGTCAACATCCTGATCACCGAAAACTGACAAAGGACCGCCGCAGATCTGCCTCTGCGGCGGCCCCTCGTTTTTACCTGTCGTCCCGGTCTTATTCGATTTTTCCACCTTCAACAACCAAACTATCAGCGTCAGCGTTTTCGCCGTAGGTTTCGCGCAGGGTGGCTTCATAATCGGCATGGAAGAAGTTTTCCGCGCCGAGCTTCACGATTTCCTCGTTGATCCAGGTAAGGAGGGTTTCGTTGCCCTTGGAGACGGCGGGGTTGATGGTGTCCAGACTGCCCAGGGACTCGATCCCCACGGAGAAGCCGGGGTTTTCGATGGCCCAGGCGAGCACTTCGGTGTTATCCGTGGAGAGGGCGTCTCCGCGGCCATCCAGCAGGGCGATATAGGCTTCGGTGTAGCTGTCGTACTTGGCCAGCTTCACCTCCGGGTAATTTTTTTCAAAGAAGGTTTCGGCGGTCGTGCCCTTGGAGACAATCAGGGTTTTGCCGTTCAGCTGCTCGGGCTCGGTGATCAGGGCGCTGTCCGGGCTGACCACGCCCAGGGCTACCTTCATGTAGGGCAGGGCAAAATCCACCTGGGCGGCGCGCTCCTCGGTATAGGTGAAGTTGGCCAGCACGATGTCCACCTTGAAGGACTGCAGGAATTCGATGCGGTTCGGGGCGTCCAGGGAAACGGGCACCAGCTCCACGTTCAGGTCTTCCGCCAGGCGACGGGCCAGGTACACGTCGTAGCCCTGGTATTCGCCGAATTCATCGACGTAGCCAAAGGGCTTTTTATCGGAGAACAGGCCGATCACCAGCTTGCCGCTTTCCTTGATTTCATCCAGAGTGCGGAAGCCTTCTGCCGAAGCGGACACCGTCAGGGACAGAAGCAGGGCCAGCGCGAGGGTCAGGGCAGCGATTCGATTCAGCTTCTTCATGGTAAGTACCTTCCTTTCAAAATGTCAATCATGATAAAGGGCCGGACACATCGTGTGCCCGGCCCGCGGTGAAACATGTGATTCTCTGCTGCGGCGTCAGCGCAAACAGAGCACCCGGCGAGACGGACACCCTAAACTGAACATACAGCAACACATCGTCCAGCCCAGCATGGTGCCGCCTCCTTTCTCTGACCGGTGTCTCCGATCGATTAACCCATTTCTCCGGTGGGTTGATGAGACTATACATCAAGCAGCCGAAATTGTCAATCCCCCGGATTGTTTTTCGGTTGTTTTTTGGTACAACTGATTCAGGGACGCCTCCTGGACGTATAGGTAAAGCTCTGCAGGAAGCGCTGGGCCCGCTCCGTGGACGGGGCGTGGAAGAACACCTCCGGCGGAGCTTCTTCGACGATCAGGCCGTCTTCGATAAAGACCACCCGGTCCGCCACCGCCTCGGCAAAGCGCATCTCGTGGGTGACGATGGCCATGGTCATCCCGCTGTTGGCCAGGTCGATGACCACGTTCAGCACCTCGCTGACCATCTCCGGGTCCAGGGCCGCGGTGATCTCGTCCAGGAGAAGGATCTCGGGCTTCATCAGCATCGCGCGCACCAGGGCGACCCGCTGCTTCTGCCCGCCGGACAGGGTGCGGGGAAACACGTAGGCCTTTTCTTTGAGGCCCACGCGGTCCAGCATCTCCAGGGCCTCCGCCTCCGCCTCCTGCCGGGGGCGGTTCAGGGCCTTGGTCGGCCCTAAAAGGAGGTTGTCCATCACCTTCATGTGGGGGAAGAGGTCGTAGCTCTGGAACACCATACCGATTTTCTGGCGGACCAGGTGGAGGTTTTTGGTCTGGCCGGATATTTTTTCGTCCCGCAGCCAGATTTCCCCGCTGTCGATGGCTTCCAGGCCGTTGATGCAGCGCAGCAGCGTGCTCTTGCCGCAGCCGCTCGGGCCCACGATTACCACGACCTCCCCCTCCCGGATGTCCAGGGAGACGCCTTGCAGGACGCCGTTTCCGTCAAAGGACTTCCGGATGTCCTGCACCCGGAGAATCGCGTCTGTCATGCTTCCTCACCGTCCTTTCACGCCCACCGCTTTTCCAGCATCCGGGAAAGCGCGGAAATGGGCCAGCACACCAGGAAATACAGAAGGAAAATCACAAAATACACCCAGAAGGCGGCGTCGGGCTGGCGGTAAAACTGGCCGATGATCTGCTGTCCCACCTTCAGTACCTCCGTCACGTTGATCATTTTCACCAGGGCCGTCGTTTTGATGATGCGGGTGCACAGGTTGATGGCCTGGGGCGTCAGCCGGCGCAGGGTCTGGGGAATCAGGACGTGGAGGTAGATCTGTCCCTGGGTCAGGCCCAGGGCCGCGGCGGACTCCGTCTGATGCCGGGGGATGGAGGTCAGGGAGCCGCGGATCAGGTCGCCCATCTCCGCCGTACCCCAGAAGGTAAATACGATCACCGCGCTGGTTTCCCCGTCCACGTCCCAGCCAAACAGGCGGGCAAAGCCGAAATAGACGATATAAAGCAGCACCAGCTGGGGCATGAACCGGACGATTTCCAGCCAGAGGCGGGAGACCGCCTTCGCCCATCGGTTTTTAGAAAGCGTCAACAGGCTGAACAGAAAGCCGAACACGCAGGACAGGCCGATGGTGATCAGGGCCAGCCGCAAGGTCACCCACAGACCGCCCAGCAGGCGCTGGAAGTTGATGCCCTTAAACAGAATGTTGATCCCCAAACCCTGCATAGCGCAGCCTCCTTTCCACCACGGTCGCCAGGACGGATATGGGTAAAAGAATCAGCAGATAGGCCGCCACCAGCATGAACAGCACCTCCACCGTGCGCCCGCCGCTGGTGCGGAGGGTATCCGCCACGTTCATCAGGTCCATCAGGGCCAGGACAGAAAACACGCTGGTTTCCTTGATCAGGAAAATCACGTTGGCGAAGATGGCGGGCACCGCCGTCGCCAGGGCCTGGGGGAAAATGACATATCGGATGTTCTGCGCCGGCGTCAGGCCGATGCAGGCCCCCGCCTCCGCTTGGGACGGCTCCACCGCTTCCAGGCCGCTGCGGAAGGCTTCGGCCATGTACGCCCCGCCCAGGAAGGTCAGGCCGATGACGGCGCAGGCCTCGGCGCTGAAAAGAACGCCTACCCGGGGCAGACCGGCGTAGAGGAAAAAGAGCTGCACCAATAGCGGGGTGTTCCGGGCCAGCTCAATATAGCAGGCGGCCGCCTGCCGCAAAACCGGCACGCGGAAATACCGCGCCAGGCAGCACAAAAGCCCCAGCGCCAGCGAGCACAAAACCCCGCACAGCCCGAACCCCAGGGTGACCCACGCCCCGCCCAGATAGTCTGGTATATGGGCAAGAATAAATGACCAGTCCACAAGTTCCTCCGAAAAAGCTGCGAATGGAGACCGCTCAAAGACGTTCCCCATAGACCCATTATATGCGGCCCGGGAAAAAAGAAAAGCGGCGCGCTGTTCTTTTTCTGCATTTGAAACAGAAACAACGGCCTGGCATTTGTCTGAACAGTATCTTTTTCCTGTCATAGTAAGCAAAAAGCTATAGCATGCCACGAAAACGCCGCCGCGCCTTTCAACGGCGCGGCGGCTGAAATAAATGATTTGGAAAAGGTGTCAGGCTTCTTCTCCCATGGCGACCTTGACCGCCTTGATGGCGAAGGTCATGGTGCGGCCCATGGCGATGCCGGGCATCAGGCAGGGATAGTTGTTGACGAAGAAACCGCCGGAGCAGTCGCCGCAGACGAAAAGGCCGTCGATGATCCCGCCCGCTTCGTTCATGGCCTGGGCCTTTTCGTTGACCAGGATGCCCTGCAGGGTGGTCAGGATGCAGGCGCCCATCCAGAAGCCGTAGAACGGAGGCTTGCGGATTTCGGACAGACGGTAGGCCTGCTTGCCGAAATCGACGTCGTCCTGATTGTCATAGAGTTCGTTATACCTGGCGACGGTCTTGAGGAAGGTTTCCTTGGCTTCGCCGGCAAAGCCCATCTTGTCTGCCAGCTCTTCGATGGTATCGGCCTTGAAGGCGTTGCCCTTTTCGACCTGCTGATCAAACATCTTCAGCATGCGCTGGGGATCGGAACGGGTCTGGGCGGAGCAGCCCAGGGTATGGAAGCGCTGCACGTCATCCGGCATGCCGGCGTCGAAGATGGAAGCGTACACATGGCCGGGCAGATTGTAGGCGGCGTAGGGCATCATGTCGTAGGTGCCGCTTTCATCGGTAAAGCGCTTGCCTTCCCGGCTGACCTTGAGGAAGGGCTGGGAGCCCAGGTTGAACTGGCCTTCGGTGGCAGGGAAAACCTTGTCCCCGGTAGAGGTGACTTTGTAGCCTGCGTCGATGCCGGGGGCGACAATGCCGCGGTCAAACAGCATGGGAGCAGCCTCGCCCTGCATGGCGGCGCCGATCCACTTGGCGGCCTTGATGCCGTCGCCGGTATCGGACGGCCAGGCCACGTTGGAGGTGGTGACGGCTGTTCCCAGGGGGTCCAGCTGTTCCATCATGTCCGGGTTGCAGGGATATCCGCCGGTGGCCAGCAGGACGCCGTTCTTGGCGTTGATGCGGATATACTTTCCTTCGCTCTGAGCAATGACGCCGGTCACCTTGCCCGCTTCGTCCTGCTCCAGCTTGACAAGCGCGGTGTTGAACAGGATCTTCTTGCCCGCTTCCTCGATCATCTTCTGGAACATGTCCAGGCGGTCCATGGCCTGGCCCCAGTAATGCTCGCAGACCGGGAAATAGAAGCCGGACTCTTCTGCGTGCGGCCAGACCGCTTCTTCACCGGCTGTCACAGCCACCTTAGCTTCCGGATCATATTTGGCATAGCATTCCTTGATGAACTTGTGCATCGCGGCGGATTCGTTGATCCAGGTGTTGAAGGCGCTCATATTGGTTTTGCCGGAAGCGTAGCGCTTGAGCTCCCGGCGCAGGGCGGCACGGTCTACCGGCTTTTCGCCCAGGGCCAGAGCGTCCTCAGAGTCGATGGCGCCGTACCAGCCGCGGCGGCGGGCATGAGTCGTGCCCTTTTCGATGACCATCACGTCATAGCCCTTGGATACGGCGTAGGCCGCGCCTGCAAGGCCGCCGTTGCCCGCGCCGACCACCAGGAAGTCGGTGCTCAGGGTTTCGGCGATGTCGCCTTCTGCCACATCGGGCGCTTCGCCCAGCCAATCGGCCGCTTTGGCTTCTTCGGCGGCGGACTCGGTCACTTCCACCGGGATCTCGCCGCGGGCCTGCTGCACGCACTTATAGGCGGCCTTTTCGACGGCGCTGCGGGTCAGGGTCGCACCGGCCTTGGCGTCCAGGGTGATGGGCCCTTCGATCATGCTGTTCTGCAGGTCCTTGAGCAGAGCGGCCAGGCGCTCGCCCTCTTCCAGGCCGATGCCGGCGGTTTCGCCGGAGGTATCGACCACCACGTCGGTGATGGCGGTTTCGGAGAAGGTCATGGTCACTTTGACGCTGCTCATGGCGCCCTTTTCAATGGCGCTGTAGGTGCCGGGGGTATAGAGGCTCTTGGTCTCGGCCACAGCGCTCAGGCCGGTGATGCCCAGTGCGCCGGCGGCGGCGACGGCGGCGGTGCCGGTCAGCGCGCCCTTCAGGAATTGACGGCGGGATACTTCTTTCATGGGGATTTCCTCCTTGAAAACAGCATTCGCTGTTTCTGTATTCACAACAATTATAAAGGCCGGAGCAACCCACAGGTCAACACCGTTTTTGGGTGCCGAAACAAGCCCTGTGTTTCCTATCGGGCAAATTTGTGGTATAATACCCCGTGTGATCCGCAGGACGGAAAAAGCCCCTTCCGCCGGGCCGCAGGAGGGGGCAGCGGAAGAAATACAGGGTTCATCAGACCGCCGCAGGACGGGGAAAGCAGTTTAATCCATGCCGGACAATCAGAAAACCAAACACTACCGCATCGGGACCTACGCCCAAAACATGGGTGTAACCCCCGACTTGCTCAAGCACTATGAAAAAATGGGCCTGCTTCACGCGCAGGCCTCTGAAAACGGGTACCGCTATTATCCTTTTTCCGAATCGGTTCCGCTGCTGGAATGCTTCGCCCTGCGCAATTACGAGATGCCCCTGCAGCAGATGCACGACCTGCTCTACGAGGGGACCCTCGAGGACCTGCACGAAGCCCTGGGCGAAAGGGCGCAGGCTCTCGAACGCCGGATGCTGCGGGATCAGACGGTCCTTCGCGAGTATCAGGCCTTCGACCGGTGGATGAAGAGCATGGAGGGCCGCACCATGTACATGCTGATGGAAGAGCGGCAAGACGTTTACTTCCTGCCCCACAGCAAAGGCCGAGATTTCCTGGAAGACAGCCGCATCCGGGATCTCCTGCCCCGCTGGATCGAATGGATGCCGGCGGTCAAGTCCTGCCGGAAGATCGTCTACCGGGAAAACGAAGACTGCCTGGCGGACTCCTATTGGGGGCTGGCCGTTCCGGTATCGGCAGCGGAGGAATGCGGAATCCCCGTCAATGACGTCGTGGAACGCCTGCCCGGCGGCCGCCAGATGATCTGCCACTACCGTGTAAACATCGCATTGCCGAAAAGAAATACCGTCTGGTTCCGGGTAAAAGATGAACTTAAAAAGGCTTCCCTCAAACCCTCCGGCCCGGTCCGGCAGATTGTGCTCGCATCCCTGTTTTCCCCGGACAGCCGGACCGCCTGCGGCTGGTTCGCCATCCCGTTGGATCTATAAATGAATGGCGGGGGAGCACTTCCCCCGCCATTCATTTATCCTGTCTTATTTCTTTTGTTTCACCAGGTCAGAAAGTCCTGCGTTGATGGTCAGCGTTTTCTGATGGGTATAGATCACGAAGCCGGTCGGCGTGCCCGCCGGCTTTTTGACGTACTTGCGCAGGCAGTAGTCCACTGGCACGGAGACGCCGTGGCCCTTGGAATAAAAGGCGGCGATCCGCGCGGCCTCCAGCAGGGTCTGCTCGGAGATTTCCTTTCCATCCAGGCGGACGATCACGTGGGAGCCGGGCATGTTTTTCGCGTGGAGCCACAGGTCCGAGCCGTCGGCGTTCTTGGTCAGGCGCTCGTTCTGCACGCTGTTTTTGCCGCAGAAGATTTCCGTGCCGTCGCTGGCGGCAAAGCACAGGGGCCTGGACTCCGGGGGCTTTTTGGCCTTCCGCTGGCCCCGCTCCTTTTTAAGCAGGTCCGCCTCCTCCAGCACTCGGCGGACGTCGGAAAGGTCCTCCGGAGTTTCGGCGTTCTGCAGGCTCAGAAGGCTTTCCTCCAGCAGATCAATTTCCGCGAGGGTCTTTTCCTTCTGCTCGGCCGCCAGCTTCCGGGCGGCCATGGCCTTACGGTAGCGCTTGAAATATTTCTGGGCATTCTGGACGGGGGTCAGGGTCTCGTCCAGGGGGATTTCGACGTTTCCCCCGGCTTCATCGTAGTAGTTCTCCAGGAGGACCTTTTTCGCCCCCTTGGGGACCCTGTACAGCTGGGCGCTCAGCAGCTCGCCCGAAAGGCGGAGCCGGTCGGCGTCCCGGGCCTCGTCCAGGGCCTCCTGCTGCAGGGTGAGCTTTTTCTCGCTCCGCTCCAGCAGGGTTTTGACCTGCTTTTTGAGGGAAGCCCCCTTCTGGGCCATCCGGTCCTCCCGGTCCCGGCCGGAATAAAACAGGTCCATCGCCCGAGACAGGGAGGATGCCGGGGTCTGCCTTTCCGGCGGGCGGCTGAAGTATAGGAAGGGGAAATAATCCATCTTCTGGCCCGCTTCGTCCGTGCAAAGCACCGCCGGGCCCATGGCGGAAAGGCCGGTAAAAAAGCGCTCCGCCGCGGCGCAGAAGGCAGGCAGGTCCGTTTCCTCTACGGATGGGTCGGTAAAGCCGGTCAGGCGCAGGGTGATTTCCGCCGCGCTTACCGGGGACAGGCCGGACACCGCCCCCTGCAGGGCCTTTTGAAGCCGACCCTGCTGTATGGAAAGGCGGGCGAAAAGCCCTTCCTTCGTCACTTCCTCCGGGGCCAGCTTGTCCTGCCTGGGCGGCAGCTCGTAGGGAAGGCCCGGCAGCAGCTGGCGCACCCGGCTCATGTCCCCGCTCACGTGGCGGATGGCGTCGATGATCTGTCCGTTTTTGACCAGCGTCAGGTTGCTGTGGCGGCCCATGGCCTCCAGATACAGCTCCCGGGGCCCTTCTTCCCCCAGCTCGTCCCGGTTGTCGATCACGATGCGGATCAGCCGGTCCCCAAAGAGCTGCTCGACGCTCACCACCCGGCCGCCGATCAGGTACTTGCGCAGAAGCATACAGAACATCGGGGCGTCCGGCGGGTTCTGGTAGACCTCGTCGGTCAGGTGGATGCGCGTCATGGAGGGGCTGGCCGAGATCAGCAGGCGGCGGTTTTTCCCCTCCGCACGGATCAGCAGTACCACCATGTCCTTTTCCGGCTGGCTGACCCGGTCGATCCTGCCCCCCGTCAGCGCCTGCATTTCCCGGGCCAGAAAGCCCATCGTCAATCCGTCCAGCGGCATAAAGGTACCTCAGTCGTTTTCATTGAGTTCCGATAAACTGATCTCATACACCCAGGCCAGGTACGGGTCGCCCGTTTCGCCCAGGGAGCGGCTGACCGCGTCGGCGTCCGCCTCGATGTCAAAGATCCGCTCCTGGTCCCCGCAGACCACCGTCAGCAGCCGGTCCAGGTCCATGAGGAAGGGGGTAACCAGCACGGACAGCTCCCCGTCCGGCTCCTCCTTTACATCGATGGTCACGGTGTTCGTTTCCTTGTCGTAGCCGGCCACCACCAGGCCTTTTTGCGCGTTTTCCGCCCTCAGCCAGTAGAAGGCCCGGTCCTTGCGCTGGGAAGCGCGGGTGGAAAGGTCCCACACGAAATGGCTCGGGGCATAATCCCGGCTGAACTGGCTCACGTAGTCCACGGCGTTGGTATCGGTGTCGATGCTGACCTCCATGCCCAGCTCTTCCGTGACCAGCTCCAGCAGGGCCCCGTTAAAGTCCTCGTCATAGGCGTAGGACATGGAGCTCACGCTGTCCGGCCCGCCGTTTTCCACGTACAGGTCCAGGAAGCGCTGGACCAGGTTTTCGGCCTCCGCCCTTTCGGCGAACTCCGAAGGGTCGGCCAGCACGCAGGCGTCCCCGCTGCGGTAGTCCACAAAGTTATGGCCGTTGGGCACGTGCACCAGCACCCGGTGGAGGTAGCCGAAGCCGTACTCGCTTTCATATCCATTCAGGATGCCCTCAAACTCGGCCCCCCGGACCGAGCGCAGGGCGCTTTCCGAATAAAAATCCCGAATGCCCACCTGGATCTCAAAGGGCAGGTTCGACGTGTTCTTTAGGCTCACCCCGTTGGGATGGCCGGAGGACATGTTCGCCGCGGCGAAGCGGTCCGCCATACGCGGGGCGATGGCGTAAACCCCGTCCCCGCCGGCGGAAAAGCCCAGCAGATACACTCGGTTTGGGTCCGCCCCGCCCATCGCGATCATGTTCTCGATGAGGCGGTCGTACATGGCGTAGGATTCGTCCAGGAAATGGAGGTTCCACACGTCCTCCATGCCGCGGCAGGCCACGTAGATCCCGCTTTCCACGGATTCGCTGTAGTAATTGCCCATGGCGATCCACTGCTGGTTGTTCTCTTCCTCCGGGGCGCCCCCGCCGCCATGCAGGGTGATATAGAGGGGATACAGGCCGTTTTCCCCCGGCTCCCCGATGGTTTGGACGGTATAGCGCATCTCCCGGCCGTCCTGGCGGATGGTGTAGACATCCATCTCCACGTCCTCTGTTTCCCCGGTCTCCATGTTCAGC
Organism: Christensenella sp. UBA4379; assembly: GCA_002391225.1. Lineage (GTDB taxonomy): Bacteria > Bacillota > Clostridia > Christensenellales > Aristaeellaceae > UBA4246. The sequence continues at coordinate 34,874 of DGRV01000004.1, read as the reverse complement.
GAGGGGACGACGGTCTTGACCGGAATCATTTCCTCGATGCGCTCCGGGTCTTTCATGGCCTCCTGCTGCCAGAGCCGAAAGCCCTCCTCCAGCAGGCTGACCGCTTCGGCGGTTTTTTCGCCCCGTTCTTCCGAAAGCGCCGGCAAAGCGCCGACGGCCAGCGAAGCACACAGCGGCAGAATAAGCGTCCAGGCCAGATACTTTTTCATCTTTTTAACATCCTCTCTGCCGCCGGCGGTCCGCGCCGTCTTTGGCCGTTTTTCAGATCATTTGGCGATGAGCCACTGAAAGATTTTTCCCGCCAGCGGGGCCGCGTAAGTGCCGCCCGCTCCTGTATCTTCCAGTAAAACGGTGACGGCATAGGGAGCCCGGGCGTCGGCGATGAAGCCGGTGAACCAGGCGTTGGTGTTTTCCTGCCCGTCCAGCTCAGCCGAGCCCGTCTTCCCGCAGACCGTCCAGCCGGGCAGGGCGGCCGCCCCGCCGGTGCCGGAGGCGCTGTTCACCGCCAGGAGCATGGCGTCCCGGATGGTGCGGGCGGTGTCCGCGTCCGTCACGCGGCGGTATTCGCTCTGGGTATAGGTCAGCCGGGTGCGGCCGGCGGAGGAGGCGGCCTCCATCAGGAGCCTGGGCTCCATCATCACCCCATCGTTGGCGACGGCGGCGGTGATCAGGCACAGGTGCAGAGGGGACATCTGCAGGCGGCTCTGGCCGATGCCAGTCAGGGCCACCTCCCAGAGGCTGCGGTCCTCGTCGGGGTAGGAAGAGTTTTCCGCGACGATGTCTCGGAACAGGAAGTTTTCGTTAAAGCCGTATTTCATCGCCTCGGCCCGGAGGAAATCGTCCCCCATCTGGGCGGCGGCGTAGGCGTAGATGTTGTTGCAGCTCAGGGCGAAGGCGGTCTTCAGGTCCGCCTGCCCGTGGGAAACGACGACGCCCTCCTTTGTGTCCGTCCCGTAATCGACGATGCGGTGGGCCGGATCCCCGTCGGGCAGGAAGGTCCCGCCGCAGGTGAAGGAGCGGTTTTGAAGGGTGGGGCTGCGCAGGGCGGCGGACAGGGTGACGATCTTGAACGCTGAGCCGGGGGCGTACATCCCCTGGGTGGCCCGGTTGAAATAAGGCTGGTTGGTCCGGTCCACGAGGCTTTCGTCCGCCGCGGGGTCAAAGGAGGGGAAGCTCATCAGGCTCAGCACCTCGCCGGTCTGCCAGTTCATGACGACCACCGCACCGCGGACATGGCTGGGAAGGCTCTGGTCCCGGGAAACCGTTCGGCTGATATAGCCACACAGGTCCGCGTCCAACGTCAGCGTCAGGGTGTCCCCCTGGCGGGTCCGGCCGTCGGCAAAGTCGCTCAGGCGGTCCCACACATTCTGCTTGAAGCCGTACAGGTAGCTGGCCATAAAGGACTCGACCGCGTTGGACACCTTGCCCTGGCTGTCTCCCAGGGCGTGGACGGTACCGCGGCGGACGTCCTCCTCCTCGGCGTACACCCGGTTCCAGGACAGGGTGCCGTCCTGGTAGACGACCACCTCGCTCCCGGCCAGGAGGGTCCCGTTCCGGTCGAGGACGTTGCCGGGAATCACGTCCTTTTTGACGCTGCGCAGGTAGGCGTTGGCGTTGGTGGAAAACCAGCGGCTCCCGTAGTTGCTCAGGGAATAGCCGCCGTACAGGATCAGCAGGGCGAACAGCGCCGCCAGCACGAAGGCGATCCTGCGGATGTTTGTCCTCAGCTGTTTCACCGCTTTCCCCCCTTCCGACGGGGCGCGGGCTTCGTCCCCTTCTCCGCCTTGGGCGGGCGCAACTTCGCCTGGGTGCGGGCGGAGATTCCCTGGAGGACCCCGACCAGGCACAGGGAGGACACCAGGGACGTCCCGCCGTAGCTGATGAACGGCAGCGTCACCCCGGTCAGGGGGATCAGCTTGATGTTCCCGCCGACGATCACGAAGGTCTGCAGCCCCAGCATCACCGAGCAGGACAGGGCCAGCAGGGCGTGGAAGGCGCTGTCCGTACGCCGGGCGATTGAAATGCCGCGTAGGACGATGGCCAGGTAGATCAGCAGCACGATGATCCCGAAGAGGACGCCGAACTCATGGCAGATGACGGTGAAAATATAGTCGTTGTACGAGGCAGGGATGACCCCGGGGTTGCCCAGGCCGAGGCCCAGGCCCCAGAGCCCCCCGTTGGCGATGGCGATCAGCCCCTGGACGATCTGGTAGCCGGCCCCCTGGCGGTCCGCCCAGGGGTTTCGCCACACAGCGACCCGCTTTTTGACATGGGCGAACATCCGGTAGCCCACCAGCGCGCCGCCGGCTGCCCCGGCCATGCCGCCCAGCAGCATGAGGGTGCTGCCGGTGGCCGCCCAGAGGGCCGTGAGCACCGTGCCGTAGTAGAGCAGGGCCGTGCCCAGGTCCTTTTGCAGCATCAGCAGCAGGAGGCTGGCCCCGGTCAGGCCGATGGCGCAGATGGTTTTCCGCTTAGAGAGCAGCCAGCACACGGCCACCAGCAGGGTGATCTTGACCAGCTCGCTGGGCTGAAACCCAAAGCCGAACAGCGTCACCCAGTTTTTGGCCCCGTTGATTTCAGAGCCGTAGACCAGCGGAAGCACCAGCAGGCCTACCGAAACGCCCATCAGCAGGACCACCAGAGGGCCCCAGCGCTCGATAAAGCGGAACACCACCGCGCAGCCCAGCATGGCCACCACGCCGACAAAATAGTTAAACGCCTGGCTGATCCCCCGATCCGGGTTCAGCCGGAAAAGGACCAGCACGCCCAGGGCGCAGAGGAAGTTGGTCAGGCTCAGCAGCAGCCGGTCCCCCGGAAACACCCGGGGAATGCCCAGGACGCCGGCGTAGACCAGGGCCGGCACCGCCACCGACAGGATCAGCGCCTTTTCCCAGCCGGACGCCCCCTCCGAGCGCATCCAGGCCGCCAGCAGCAGAAAGCCCAGGAAGAAGAACAGCATCACCAGCCCGATCAGCTGCCGGGCGGGCGTCAGCAGCTTCTTCTGATCCGGCTGCCGTTTTTTCCGCTTGTTCATTCGTCCTTCCTTTCCGGCGGGTCGGGCAGAAAGGCTTCCGGACCCAAAGCGCCGCCGGGAATCCCGGTATCGTTCATGGGGTTCAGCGGGTCGTCCCCGTCCGGGTCCGCCCCGTCGTCAAACAGGCGCATCCAGCTGTCCTCCTGGTCCTGCGGGGGGATGATGTCCGTCCGCTCGGGGATCCCCGTCCCGGGGCGTAGCTTTACCCTTAGCGCCGTTTCCCCCAGCTGCACCAGGGAGTTGCTCAGGGCCACGGCCTCTTTTTTGGGCCTTACCCCGTCCACGATCACGTCCGCCCGGTGGACCGGGGTGATCACCAGGCCCTTGCCCGGCGCCAGGCGGTAGACCGCGTGACGCCGCCTTATGTCCTTTTTGCGGATGGAAACGTCGCACCCGCCGCTCCGGCCGATCAGGCCCTCGGCATATATCGGCCAGGTTTTCCCGGTCGCTTCGTCCCGAAATTCTCCGAAGCAGCCGGCTTCCGGCCGGTCCCGCTGCTCCTTGACAAAGGCGCGGTGGTCCTTGCGCAGCCACACGTAGGCCCGGAACACGATCAGCGCCCCCAGCAGGACGAACACATAGCGCATCAGCAGCGCCGTGATCTCATAGGCTTCCCCGCTCAAAACCACCGCCTCCTTTCTGTCTCCCCTCCGGCCCAGCCATGATCCGGTACATCCCTATGATCAAAGACTGGCGCGCCGCCGGCCGCAGAAATACTCTGCCCCTATTATACCCGGATTCCCTTCCGAATTCAACCGCCCGGGCGGCAGAACTTGGCCGGGGGATTTTCGGGGCGGATTCCAACGCCAGCTGGCTTGGCGCTCTTGCATTTTCCGCCCGTTTATGGTACAGTAAGGGCGCTGCAAAAGCAATTTATCGTACATATTGAAGGAGGCTGTGTGTCATGGGCATGTTTGATAAACTGATCGCCAACCTGCGCGCCAACCGCAAGACCATCGTATTCACCGAGGGCGTGGATCCCCGCATCCAGAGCGCCGCTGCGCGCCTGCTCAAGGACGACCTGATGGATGTTATCCTCTGCGGCAACCCCGCCGAGGTCAAGGCCGCCGCCGAAAAGGGCGGGTTCGACGTGGCGAAGGCCACCGTGATGGACCCGGCCACGTATCCTGAAATGGACGCCATGGTGGCGGAAATGGTGGCCCTGCGCAAGGGCAAGATGACCGAGGACGAGTGCCGCGCCGCGCTCAAGAAGAGCAACTACTTCGGCACCATGCTGGTGAAGATGGGCAAGGCCGACGCCCTGCTGGGCGGCGCCACCTACTCCACCGCCGATACCGTCCGCCCCGCCCTGCAGATCATCAAGACCCGCAAGGGCAGCAACCTGGTGTCCTCTTCCTTCGTGCTCTACCGTGAGAAGGACGGCCAGGAGGAGCGCATCGTCATGGGCGACTGCGCCATCAACATCGAGTACAAGGACAAGCTGGACAAGGAAGGCAACGTCGTCCTGTCCGCCGCCCGTCAGCTGGCGGAGGTCGCCGTTGAATCCGCCCGCACCGCGGACTTCTTCGGCATCGACCCGAAGGTCGCCATCCTCTCCTTCTCCACCTACGGCTCCGGCAAGGGCGGTACAGTGCAGCTGAGCCACGACGCCGTAGCCGAGGCCCGCGCCATCGACCCGAACCTTGTCGTGGACGGCGAATTCCAGTTTGACGCCGCGGTGTCCGCCGAGGTCGCCAGAACGAAGTGCCCGGATTCCAAGGTCGCCGGCCAGGCCAACACCTTCATTTTCCCCCTGCTCGAGGCGGGCAACATCGGCTACAAGATCGCCCAGCGCCTGGGCGGCTTCGCCGCTTACGGCCCGATCCTCCAGGGGCTGAACGCCCCCATCAACGACCTGTCCCGCGGCTGCAACGCCGACGAGGTCTATTACATGGCGATCATTACGGCGGGAATGGCCTGAGGGGAAGGCGTAATACGTCATGCAGAGCGCGGAATGCGTAATGCCGAATGCGTAATGCGTAATGAAAAGATCCCGGAAGTGGGCGCGAGCTGCTTCCGGGGTCTTATTTTTGTATGTTGTTTGGTGGAAAGCCTTCTCGGGGCTTGGTTTCATCGGCGACGGGCGTTGACAAAATGGACACGATCGTGTATCATCAGGAGGAGGAGGTGAGACAATGAATTTCTATTCCGTGCGTGATCTCCGCACCGAATCCAGAAGCGTGTGGGCTGACCTCGAGACCGGCGGCGAAGCTGTCCTGACCAACAACGGCAAGCCCTCCGCCCTGATCATCGGTATCCCGGAGGGAGGCTTTGATGAAGCCGTACAGGCTGTGCGGCAGGCCAAAGCCATGATCGCCCTCAACGCCATGAGGAGGAAGGCGGCCCGGGAAGGATTCCTCTCGGAGGAAGACATTGACGCCCTGATCGATGAAGCGAGAAGCGGAGGCTGAAATGCATATCGTTCTGGATACGAATATCCTGGTCTCCGCGGCCTGGTCGCCAGGCCGCAACACCAGCGCGATTTTGGAAGCTGTGTTCTCGCGGCAGCATACCGCCTGCTACGACGCGCGCATCCTGGCCGAGTATGACCGTGTGCTTCATTACCCCAAGCTGAAATTTACTGAGTGGGAGATCAACGCGATCCTGGAGCCGCTGGTCAAATACGGCCTGTCCGTCATCCCGGAGCCCCTTTTGTCTGTTCCGTTTGAGCGGGATGAAACGGACCGAAAATTCTACGAGGTCGCAAAGTTCTGCCGTGCTGTGCTGATCACGGGCAATCTCACGCATTTCCCTTCGGAGCCCGACATCATGTCTCCGGCGGATTTCTGCAGGAAATATCTGTGATGAAATTGTCAGGAATTTAGGCTATGCCGACATCCTATGCCGTGGAAGAGCTGGAGAATCATTCATAATTCATCATGTGCACTACCAACCAGCCGCGGAAGGGCTTTTGTCCCTTCCGCGGCTGGTTTGGTATTTCTATTTGATTACTTGCAGAACTCCGCGTTCAGGTCAGCCACGACGGGCTCCCAGATGGCGCGGTTCTGGTCCAGGAAGCGGTTCCATTCCGAGCTTACGTCCGCGTCCTTCAGAAGGATGATGCGGGTGATCTCGTCGGGGAAGTTCAGGGAGAACTGGGATTTGGCGTCGCTGGCGAAGAACTCGTAGTCGTAGTCCAGCGGGATGATGTAGCCCCTTTCCTTGGCGGCGTAGACCTGCTTGATCTGTTCCACCACGAGCTTTTCGTTGGAGGGGTTGACGAAGGAATAGTCGTCCGGCAAAATGCCCAGGGAGCGGAAGATGTTGTAGCTGTTGTACAGGTCGGGCGTGCTGGGATAGTTGCCGTTTTCATCCTTCTGGGTCAGCATCCGCACGTTGCCGTTTTCGTCATATTCCCAGGTTTCGCCGGGGACGCCGACCACCACGGTCAGCTGGCCGTCCTGGGTGCAGCACCAGTTCATGAGAGTCAGAATGCGGTCCATCTTTTCAGGGGAAATGGTGGGGCTGAAGAAAGTGACGCTCCAGTAGTTGGCGGCCTCGTTGGTGTGGGCCACGCCGTCGTTGGTGGCCATGGCCGCCACGCCGATGCAGTCGTCGGAGGAAAGGCCCGTGCTGGTGTCGAAGGTCACCTTGTAGCCGTGATAGGAGGAAATCGCGCCGTTGTGCATCATGCAGGCGGCGATGCCGGAGGTAAACTTATTGGTGGTGTCCGAAATGCTGTTCAGGTAGAAGTCCGGGTCCACGATGCCCTTTTCATACCAGTCGTGGCCGAAGCTGATCCAGTCCGTCACCTTGGGATCGGAAGCGCCCAGGGCGTAGCCGTTTTCCCCGCGGACGAAGGCGTCGTAGTCCACCTCGGCGAACTGCATGAGGAAGTTGGAGAAGTATTCAGAATCCGTGCTGAAGCCCAGGGTGTTGCCGTTGCCGGCCAGGTCGTTGTCGATGGCGCCGCGGCAGAGCTGCTCGATCTGCTCCAGGGTCACGGTGTCGCCGAAGGGCTCCATGCCCAGCTTTTCCACCCAGTCCTTGCGGTAATACAGGGTCTGGTTGCTGACCACCTTTTCCATGCCGCTGAAACGGCCGAAGGTGGCGTGCGGGATGCCGTACACCAAGCCGTCCACGTGCATCTTGTCATACAGGCCGCTGACCTTCACCATCTGGTACAGGTCCGGATAGGTCTCTTCCCAGCCTTCCGGCAGGGGGGCCAGGAGGCCCTGCTCGGCGTAGATGGCGTATTCCTGGTAGTCGAAGTTGCGCCAGGTGACCACGTCGGGCATCGTGCCGCCGTTGATCCAGGTGCGGATCTTTTCACTCTGGCTGTCCTTGGAAACGGGGTACACCTCGTAATCGAAATTGAACATTTCGGAGATGTACTTGTACATGCCGTCGCTGTTGTAGTCCATGGAGGCGTTGGAGTGGGTGGAGTTGATGGTGAAGTCGATGTGGTCGTATTCCGCCAGGGCGGAAACACAGGACAGCGCCATCAGGCAGGCCAGGAGCAGTGCGATCCGTTTTTTCATGCAGATATCCCCTTTCATAATGATATTATTGAACGGCGTCCGAGCCGTTTGGATCACATCTTGATGGAACCGACCATGACGCCCTTCACGAAATATTTCTGCAGGAAGGGATAAAAGCACATGATCGGGACCATCGCCATCATCACGGCGGCCATCTTGACGCCCTGGGAAAACACGTCCAGGTCGGCTTCGCCGGTGGATACGTCCGCCGCCGCCGCCGCTTCCGCCACGATGGAGCGAAGGACGGTCTGCAGGGTCATCTTGCCCGAGGAGTTGATCAAAAGCATGCTCCAGAACCACTCGTTCCAGTAGGCCACGGCGGTAAACAGGGTGAAGGTGGCCAGCAGCGGCCCCTGCAGGGGCAGCATGACCGAGAAAAAGATCACCAGGTCGTTGGCCCCGTCGATCTTGGCGGCTTCCTCCAGGTCCGGCGGGGTCTGCTCAAACCCGCTCTTGAGCACCACGATGTTGTAGGAGGAAACGCCGACGAACAGGATGATGCCCCAGCGGGAGTCGATCAGGCCCAGGCTCTTCATCTGGAGATAGGTCGGGATCATGCCGCCGGAAAAGAACATGGTGAACATCATCAGCAGGAAGAACAGCCTTTTGCCCGGGTATTTCCGGCGGGAGAAGGCGTAGGCCATCATCACCGAGACGGACATGCTGAGCACCGTGCCGATGGCCGTGATCAGGACCGTATTCTGAAAGCCCGTCCAGATCTGGCCCTTTTCGATCAGGTACGTATAGTTTTTCAGCGAAAATTCCGCCGGATACAGGGAGACCGGATGCAGGGCGTAGGCGCGGTTGGTTTCCAGCGAGATCACGACGGCGTTGTAGAACGGAAGCAGGATCAACAGGGCTACGACCGTCAGGATCACAAAGACAGCCGTATCGCCCCGCGTCCATCTGTTGAGGCCGGACCTGGCCGTTTTGCCGGGGTGCTCCGCGACGCTTTTCATCTGCCGTCCCCCCTTTCTCAGCCCATCAGGCCGCTGCCGCCCATCCGCCTGACCACCACGTTGGCGCCCACCAGCATGACCAGGTTGATGACGGATTTGAACATGCCCACGGCGGTGGAGAAGCCGTAGCTGGGCACGGCCTTGAAGGTGATGTTGTAGATATAGGTGTCCAGGATCTCGCTGACGCCCTTTACGCTGGCGTTCTGCATGTAAAAGATCTGCTCGAAGCCGGAGTTCATGATGCGGCCCACCTGCAGGATGAACAGGGTGATGATGGTGCCCCGGATGCAGGGCAGGGTCACGTGCCAGGCCTGCTGCAGGCGGCTCGCGCCGTCCATCGTCGCGGCCTCGTACAGCGTGGGGTCGATGGCGGAGATGGCGGCGATATAGATGATGGAGCTCCAGCCCATCTCCTTTAGGTTATGGGTAAAATAAAGCAAAGGACGGAACAGCGCGCTGTTTGACAGAAAGTTGATGCGCTCCCCGCCCATATTGGCGATGATGGTATTGATCATGCCGCCGTTGGCGAAAAAGTTTGAAATGATCGCCGACATAACGACCCAGGAAAGAAAATGCGGAAAGGTGTACACCGTCTGGTACACCCGCTTCCATTTGGTCCCCCGCATCTCGTTGATCAGCAGGGCCAGCAAAATGGGCACGGGAAACTGGAACAGCAGCCTGGAGAAATTGATCTCCAGGGTGTTGCGGATGGCGCTGACCGCCGCGGGCGTGGTAAAAATGCGCTGAAAATTGGCCCACCCCACCGAGGGGCTGCCCCAAATACCCAGCCGGGCGTTATATTTTTTAAACGCCAGGGCCAGGCCGCTCATCGGCACATAGTAAAACACGGCATAATACACAATGCCCGGAATCAGCAGCAGGTACAGGAACCGCGCCTGCCAGATCGCGTTGCCCAGGCGCTGCCATCGTTTGGTCACGCTGTATCATCCCCCAGCCGAAGGTCTTCATGAAGGAAATGACGCTGCCCGGAGCATGGAACAAAAGGGATGCTTCCGGGGTTTATTCTCCATTTTGCAACGATACGATTGCTGTCACGTACTATTATAATCGCAAAACCGATCTTTGTAAAGCACGGAAACCCACCATTTCTTGCCATTTTTTTGCGCAGTTTCCGCACAGCGTGGAATGACATGGACGCAAGGGTTTGACGGAAAGGCTTTGGGATCTGCAGAGATCCATCCGCCCCGCAAAACGGATCAGGCACCGGCATAAACGGACCCCCGCCCCTTCCCCGGCATGGCCGAGGGAAGGAGCGGGGGTCGATGTTTTTTGAAGATTCTTACGCCGCCGGAAGAGCTTCCGTCGGCTGCGCTTCCGCCGGGGCGGCGGTGAGGGCGGTGATGAACTCGGCGATCTTTTCCGGGTGGAAGTAGATGCCGTCCGCCTCGTCCGTGGGGAAGGGGTGGTCTACCGTGACGGCGGTTTCGTTGGAAACGAAGGTATCTCCCTCCATGGTACCGAGCTGCTTGAAGCCGGAGATGCCGCCCACGTGGCCGTAGGCGTCCAGGTAGTAGGCGACCACGCAGTCGCCGCCGCCCGGGGCTTCGCCGATGATCTTGGCCTGGTTCCGCTGCTGGGCGAAATAGGGCAGGGCGTTGGCGCAGGAGTAGGACAGGCCGGAGGTCAGGATGTAGAAGTTGTACTGGCCGCCGTAGCCGTCCTGGTCGTCAAAGCGGCCGTCCAGGTTCGTGTCCACGTGATACCATTCAGAGCGGTAGTCCTGGTTCAGCTGGTCCAGGTAGGTCAGCTGCACCTCTCCGTCCTCGCTCAGGAAGCCGAGGGCAGCCACCAGGGCAGCGGCGGACCCGCCGCCGTTGTCGCTCAGGTCGATGACGACGTTCTTCACGTTCCCGTTGCGCTTGATCTGATCAAAGGCGTCGTAGAACACCGCGAAGGTGCTGGCGTCCAGGTCCTCCTTGGTGGGGAGCTTTCTGTAGAAGCTCTCGGGCCGGGTCAGGTTTTCCTTGAAGCCGTCAAAGTAAATCACGCAGGTGTCCCCGGAAAAATCCACCCGGGAGGAGCCGTAGCCGAAGGGCTTGAGGGTCCTCATGCGCATCATTTCGCTCATCAGCTTCATCACGTTCGGGCCCATCGTCCCGTCCTCCACAGCCATCGCGTCAGGGGCGATGGGGAAGAGCTTCATCGCCGTGATGAGCAGCTTCTCCAGCAGCTGGTTGACGTCCGCCATGGTTTCAAAGCCGAAGATCTTGAGGATCCGGTGCAGCAGGTCCGCCCGCTGGATGGCCCCCTCCGAGTCGATGATGGATCTGGTCAGGACCTCTCCGTCGTGGCCGCTGTCAAACAGAACGCCGAACAGCTTGGTCAGCGCCTCCACGTCGTCCTTGGGGTCCGGGGTCAGCAGGGGCTCCTTGATGCCCTGCTCGCTCATGTAGGCGTCGAAGCTGGTGATGCCCTTTTCCTGCTTGTGGCCGTAAGCAATGTCCAGCAGCATGCACATGGCGGCGTAGTTGTACTTGGCGTAAGGCTCGCTCAGCTCGGTGCGGGCGGCGAAGCTGCCGCTGTACCACTGATCCGCGTAGGGGTTCGGGGCGTACTCCATCCCCTCGGAGCCATAGACGCTGTCTACAGAATCCACGATGTCAAAATAATCGTCCCCGTTGTAGGCCAGCCATTCCCGCATCGCAGGGACGGCAAACATGGCCTGGGCCACCGCGAAGGGGGCCAGCACATCGTCCTCCATTTTGAGCAGCTCCACCCCGTAATCCCGAAGGCTCAGGGTGAAAGGCTTTCCCTCCGACTGGGCGGATTCGTTTTTGACCGAGGGACGGATGGCAAGGAACTCCTCTTTCTCTACGATGCCGCAGGGCAGGGCGCCCTCGGCATGGACCCCGATGAAGGCCTGCCAGTCGGCGCAGCTGAGCTGCTGGTTCGCCATGTCCACTGCCACGTTGATCCCGTTGCGCTGGACCAGGAAGGTATCCCCCTCCCAGGCAAAATCACACGCCGGGTTCAGGGCGTCCGCAAACAGCAGCTGAACGTATTCCCTGAGGGATACATAGGGCACGTCCTCCTGCCCGATGAACTGCCAGGTGGTCAGGGTGCGGGCGCTGTCCAGCGTTCCCTGGAACACCCGCGCTTCCCGGCGGCTCTGCACCGTCAGGCCGCCGATCTGGGCTGCGCCCTGCTCCGCCAGCACCCCGGCGGGCGCCAGGCAGCACAGGCAGACCGCCGCCGTCAGGAAGGCCAGGCAGCGCTTCCACAGGCCCTGGATGGAATATCTTTTCAGCTTACTCATAAAATCAATCAGCCTCCTCAACATTAGGTTCATCGGTTGATACGCAGCAAAAGGGCGGGGTGTCAGTCCCGCCCGATTTCTTTGTCAAACCCTTCCGGCTTCATCGTAAAGCCGATTCTGCACCCGCGCCTTCCGGAGTGCCGGACCTTGGCGTAGGCCTCTACGCCGCCGATCCGCAGCATCAGGTTTTCCATCGACGGCAGGACGGCGCCGGTCACTAGCAGGCCGTATTTCCCGTCCTCGGACACTTCGGTCAGCCTGCCCGCGTGGGGTTCGGGCTGAACGGCCTTCCCCTTCAGCAGATAGAAGACGACCTCCTTGGCCTTGGGCAGCTTCCGCCAGCGGATCTTCTCATCGCCGTTTAAAGCGCTCTTTCCCTCGATGCCGCCGACGCTGTAGAACACCAGCTTTTTCCGGCTGCCCTTGGGCAGGAAGGAGCTTTCCATCAGGATTTTGAGCTTCCCGTTGATCCTGTCCCTGGTGGCCTTGGTCACGCAGACCTCTCCGCCCAAACAGAAGGATTCCAGACGGCCCGCCAGGTTGCACGTTTCCCCGATGCAGCCGTATTTCATCTTCTGGTTTGACCCGATGTTGCCGGCGATCACCGGCCCGGAATGGATGCCGATGCCCATGTCCAGCTCCGGATAGCCGTGTTCCAGGTTCCAGGCGTTGACCCCGGCCATGGCGTTCTGCATCTCGATGGCGCAGGAGACGGCGGCCTCAGCGTGGTCCGAAAACTCCTGCGGCGCGCCGAAGACCACGAAGATCCCGTCCCCCAGAAACTCGATGATGGTGCCCCGGTGGCGCTGGATCACGGCGGCCATTTCCCCAAAGTAATGGTTCACCATATTGATCAGGTCCCCCGAGGGCAGGCGCTGGCTGATGGCGGTAAAGCCGCGCAGGTCGCTCATCAGGATGCTGACCTCCAGGCTTTTCCCTCCCTGTTTTTCCCCGTCCGGGGTGGTCAGGACAAAGTCCGCGATCTCCGGGGAGGTATAGCGCTCGAAGGCGGAATGAACCTTGATCAGGCTGGTCAGGTCGTGGATGACGATCAGGATCATTTCGGATTCTTCCGATTCGCAGGTCAGCGTCACGTGCAGGTGGAACCGCGCCCCCTCGTTGTTCACATAGTCCACCACGGCGCGAAGGGGCTTTTTCTTTTCCATGACGCCGTCGATGAACAGCTGAATCAGGGCGTCGTTGCCCTCCACATAAGGGATGGCGTCCCAGATCTTAGCCCGGCCGTTCATGTCCAGGCCGAACAGCCTTTCCGCCGCCGGATTCGCGTAGACCAGCTCCCCGTTCATTTCGGTCAGGCAGACGGCGTCCTCCATGTTGTTCAGGATGTAATGGACCCTGCTCTGCAGCAGCTCTGAAAGCATTTTCCCTTTCCCCTCCTTAGGCTCCTATTGATTCCCCGGACAGGGACTGTAAATACGCGATGTCCGACAGCAGGGGCTCCCCGTGATACCTGGGGTGAATGTACTCGATGACCATCGGCACATTCGGCGCCGCCCGCTGGATGAGGGAGACCAGGGGGGCGATGTCCAGCGTCCCCTCGCGCAGGCGGCCGTGCTGGTCGCGGGTCCCGTCGTTGTTATGCAGATGGAAGCCGCCGATCAGGTCGGCCAGGTCCGAGATCAGGGTTTTCAGGTCCCAGCCGTTGGCGTTGGCGTGGCCCACGTCGATCAGCACCGGCATTTTGCGGGAACGGCACAGGTCCGTAAATTCCTGCTGGTCCAGCAGCTGGGTGCCCTCGGCGCGCATGCCGGCGTTCTCCGTCAGGAGCCGGACGCCGGGGAACATGTCCCGCATTTCTTCCATGTTTTCCAGGGCCGTCTGCAGCAGAATGTGCTTTTCTCCCGGTGGGACCGGCCCGTTGTTCAGATGGCAGACCATGGCGGAGGGGTGCAGGATTTCCGCGTATTTTTTTGTCAGGCGGAGGTGGTACATGCCCTCCTCCCAGGCGGCGCTGCCCCGGGGCGCGGTATGCTCCACCCCCCAGACCGGCTCGTGGAACAGAAGGGGCCCTTCCTCAAACAGGGAAAGGTTCTGCTTTAAATTCTCCTCAAAGTCTTTGAGATCGAACATCATCAGCAGCTCAAAGCCCAGGGAAGTCCCAAAGCGCTCCCTGTACACTCGCCCCGTCTCCAGCTGAGACCGCGGCAGAACGCAGGTATCAATATAGATGTTCACATTTTTCCCCTCTGTGTTTGAATACAAAGGGGCTGTTGCGTTCGTTATTCTGCAACAGCCTCAAGTTTACAAACAGAATGTAAAAGACACCAGTCGATCAAAGTAATTCTCAGGAGGCTCGGAGGGCGAAGCCCTTCGAATAAAATCCGCAGCAGCGACATGCGCGTTGCGGGGTTATTCGCGCCCGGAAATTGAGCCAGTGGCTCAATTTCAGCGAATAACGGGCCGGTAGGCCCTGGGCAAGAATTTTTGCGAAGCGGAGCTTGCCCCGCGAGAGCAAAAATACATACCTTGCGCCTTTGCCGCCTGGGGCTGTGAGGGCCCGGAGATTGTGCCAGTGGCACAATCTCACCGAACAGCGGGCCGGTAGGCCCTGGAGAAGGTCCGAGAGGCAAAGGCGTAGGGGGTTCCCGCAAGGGGGGTTCTGAGGGCTCGGAAAACTGTCCGGTGGACAGTTTTCACCGAAGAACGGGTCGACAGACCCTGGTTAGAGTCCCCCTTGCGAGCCCTTTAGTCTTCCGCTGCCTTTTCACATGCTTTAGCGAAATCAACCGTCAGCCTTCTCAGCCGGTTGGCCAGATGGCTCAGGATCATGTCGACCTTCATGGGGTTTTCCTTGAACAGGGTCTGCAGGTCCTCGGCGCGGATGCACTCCAGCTCCGTCCCGTCTTCCTCGACCACGGCTGTGGCGCTGCGCAGCTCGTGGGCCACCAGGCCCATTTCGCCGAAGAACTGGTTGGTGTACAGCGTCGTCAGCTTCGCGGATTTTTCCGTGCCGTAGGCCCGATAGATGCCGACCGAGCCGGTCTGGATCTGGTACATGTACGCGCCTTTGTCATTTTCACGGAAAATGATATCACCCTTGCGATAGCTCCGCACCGGCAGAACCGCCTTCGCGCCTTGCTTGGCGCTTTCCTGCATGAGCTTTTCCTCGGCAGTATACTCCGTAAACTTCTGGGCGATCCTGCAGTATTCCTTGTATTTCCTGCGCCTGGCCAGGAAGCCCTCGTTCACCGGGCCCGGGTTCTCCCGTTCTTTGAGGAAGGCGTTGACCTCGTTATATTCCGCGGTGAGCTCGCGGAGCCTTTCCCCCAGCTGGTTCATCAGCGCCAGGATCTTGTCCGGCTGCTGCTCGAAATAGGAAATCAGGTCTTCGTAGACCAGCTCGATGGTATGAAGCTCCCCTTCCGCCACGACCGTCGCGCTGCGCGGCCAGGCTTCGATGATGGCCATTTCCCCAAAATACTGGCCGGGCTTCAGGAGGGTCAGCCGCTGCTGATCTTCCTCGCCGTAGTGGAGATAGACGCCGGCCGTACCGTCCGTAATCTGGTAGAAGCAGTCCGCCACGTCGCCTTCCCGGAATATCACTTCATTCTTTTTGAAGACTTTTTCTTTCATATGCTCATTTCCTCCGGCTGTCGGCATGTTTTCATAGAATCTTTTTTATGAATTATATGCGCTTTGCCCATATTTGTCAAGAATTACGGACATCCAGCTTGTTTGCGCGGTTTTTTAACATTTCCCCCGGTTTTTTCTTCATTCCGTCATTGTATTTTGGATGGAGTTTATGGTAAAATAACGGCGAATATAAACCGCCAGTATCTATAAGAGGAGGAATTCGCCATGACAGGCAAAAGGTTGGGCTTCATACATATCGTGATCCTGCTCCTCGCTTTGCTCCTCGCCGCGCCCGCCGCCCTGGCCGACGACCCGGAGACGGAGAAGCTGCTCCCCGGCGAGTGGATCCTGTACGAAGACATTCACGAGCAGGGGGAAGAGCCCTGGCAGATGGTGCTGGCCACCCTGAAGCTGGAAGCCGGCGGCAGGATGACCCTGGAGTGCAACGGCAAGGGCGGAAGCTATTCCTATGTCAGCGCCGGGACCTGGTCGTTTTCCTTCGATCCGAACGGGATGGACCAGGTGACGCTCCTGTTCACCTCGACGGACCATCCACAGCACGCCGGGAGCCCGTACAACGTGGAATGTGTCTATGCCGCCCACACCGAATCCTGGGAAGACGGGGATTCCAGGTTCACCGCCCTGATCCTGGAGCCGATGCGGTGCAGCGGCGTTTCCCCCTTTGAGGAGCTGACCGGGTTTGACGGGGCGGCCCTGTACCGGGAGCAGGGGCCGAACATGAAGATCGTCAACTGTCAGGATTTCGTCTCCCTGCGGGAAAAGCCCGCCAAGAACGCCGCCCGCCTGGCCAAGGTGCCCCTCGGGGCGTCCGTTCTGGCCTTCCCCGAAAGAGGAAGCGAAAACGGCTTCATCTTGTGCCTGTATCAGGACCAGTACGGATATATTCTGTCCGAATACCTGCAGAAGATCCGGTAACGGACGAAAACTTGGCAAACAAAAAAGCGGGTGGAAACCATCCGCTTTTTTGTTTGGTTCAGTTCTGATTATTTTTCGAGCGTCTTATAAACGCCGGCGGCCAGGGCGGCGCCGGCCATGGGGCCGACGATGAACACCCACAGGGCGCCCAGGGGCTCGGTGTTCCCGGTCAGGGCCGCGACCAGGGCGGGGCCGAAGGAACGAGCGGGGTTCACGGAGGTGCCCGTCAGGCCGATGCCCAGGATGTGCACCACCACCAGCGTCAGGCCGATCACCAGACCGGCGAAGGAGCCGTGGTTCGCCTTTTTGCTGGTCACGCCCAGGATGGCGATCACGAAGATAAAGGTGAGCACGACCTCCACCAGCAGTCCAGCCAGGACGTTGCCGCCCACGCCGGCAAGCCCGTTGGAGCCCAGGCCTCCGGTCAGGTCCGTCACGCCGCCCAGGCCGAAGATGGCCTTGAGGATCAGCGCGCCGGCCAGCGCGCCCACGCACTGGGAGACCACATAGCCGACGAAGTCCTTTTTGCTCATGCCGCCGGTTAGCAGCACGCCCAGGGAAACAGCGGGGTTGATGTGGCAGCCGGAGATGTTGCCGATGGAATAGGCCATCGCCACGATGGTCAGACCGAAGGCCAGAGCCGTCAGCAGATAGCCGCTGCCCGCCGCCGCGTCACAGCCCACCAGCATTGCCGTCCCGCAGCCCAGGATCACCAGGGTCGCCGTACCGATGCATTCCGCAAGATACTTTTTCATGGTAAAAATCCTCCTACTCAAATGGTAGGCGTCCATTATACAATCAATTCATCAAGAAGGAAACAGATCTTTTGGCATTTTTACAAACAAAAAAGCAGGGCTGCAAAAAAACAACTCTGCTAAAGCCAATCATTAACAGCTATATCTTTGGGTGGCTCGGAGGGCGAAGCCCTTCGAATCAAATCCGCAGCGGCGGCATGTACGCCGCGAGGAGTATTTTTGCGAAGCGGAGCTTGCCCCGCGAGAGCAAAAATACATACCTTGCGCCTTTGCCGCCCGGGAGGACCGAAGGTCCGAGAGGCAAAGGCGAGGGGGGGCCCGATGGGGGGACGTGTCCCCCCATCGAAACGCCAGTGTTATAGTCCCAGGTCCGCTCCATTCACCCATCCGTTGGTGGGCTTGTTGATCATGTACCAGACGACGGCGGGGTCGTCCTTGTCGACCAGGTGGGTCATGTAGTTGACCGTCACGCCGCTGGACAGGGTCGCGATGACGGGGTAGTTCATGCTCGGGCCGGTGCGCACGTCAGCGGTTTTGAGGCGGACCTTGGTGGTGACGCCGCCGCTGGCCTGTTCCATTTCGTCCGGGGTGAGGGGGATCATGTTTTCCATTTCAAATCTCTCCTTCCGATGTCGGGTAGATCAGCTTTCCCATAAGATGGCTGGAACCAGTTTATCATGGCTTGGCCGCCATTGCAAGAACCTGTTCCAATCCTTGATACGAAGCAACTTGGGCAGATGGCAGTTCGGAGGAGAAAATTTTTTAGATTCCTTCCGGCGGAACCACAGGAAGAGAGCTTCCCGCCGCCTCTTCAGCGGCAGAAAGCTCTCTGTTCATTTACAATCTGCGGTTTTGAAAGCCTTACACAGCCTTCTTCAGGACCTCTTCGAGTTCCTTAGACAGCTTCTTCAAACTTGCGCCGGAACAGCTCCTCCAGCTCACTGCGGTCGAGTTTCTTCACTTCGCTGAGATCATCCGCCGCACCGCCGCTCACCTTGTTCATGAGCTCCTACTCTGGATTTTCATTGTGTGCTGAAAGTTGTTGTAGAATTGCTATTTCATTCTCTATTGAACTTAACCTATTGATAATATCAGTTGTATTTGGGATCAGTGCCTTAAAGTCTTTTTCGATAAGTTCCAATTTCAAATCAAGTAATTCTTTTGTCACAAATATTGTATAATAATCCCCAGCATTATTGCTACTAATGCTTTCTTCTATTAACTCCATTTGTGATTTTGTATCATCAAGTACTCTATTTATATACATGATGTCAGCTTTTGTGTTAATGATCCAAATTACTAAGCTGACAAGAAGCGGTGCTAAAATCAAAGTCCCAACCCCTGCCAGCATCTTCTTCCAATTTAGAATGATCCAACTCTTAACTGATCTTCTCTTTACTTCACTTGTTTTACTGTAATCATTTTCAGGATAAGGATTATCACTTCCTTCAAGTGTTAGTTTATCATATTTTTGATCTGTCTCTTCTCCACCTAATCCTTTTACTCCCTTGAAATATTGTTGGCGTTCATTTTGTGTTTTGGCAACTCGATGAGTTTGCTTTCTTGTCAAGATGTTTCACCTCAATTCACAAGGAAAGAATTTCTTTTTGAACTTCTGCGATTGCAGCTTCAAAGAACTGTTTTGGTTGGCAGTCAATCCAATTGGGCCTTAGCGGTATAAAGTATTCTTGAAAATCAAAAGAAATGCGTTTTTCTTTTCCTTGCTTTGATAAAGCAAAAATACGATTAATATAATCTGATCCATCTTTATAGGTTGCCCCTTTTAAAACGCCTGTTGAACGGGAAAATCTGAATTCTGCAACGTCAACCCCAGGAGCAAAATACTTCTTTTTAAATGCGTCAAGTTTATCTTCGCTGATATTAAAAGTAAAAACAAAGCCGATTCTATTTATTGACGGCTGATATGTGTTGATTATATCATGAACAATAACTTCTTCAAATTTATTCTTTATGTCATTGACCATCTCTGTTACACTTTTCCCTTGTTCTGCCCGTAACGAAAGAATAATATTATCAGGATTTACTTTAATATAATTTATAATTTCTTCTTTCTCATCCTCATGAAGTATTCTTTCAAGGCCATTGTATTGAACACGCGAAAATATATCTCTTGAAAAGGACTTCTTGCTTTTCAATATTTTATCAAAAATTTGGCCCGCATCATCAGCAAGCTGAAACATCGGCTCAAAACGAACACCAATCACAACAGAATGAAGGTTAATATTCATGTTTTATTTTCCTCCTTTGAATTATAGCCGCTTCATAATATCCATGAATGCGCTGAATTTATAGGCTCCTTCAAATCCTGTATCGTTTTCATCAAACACCATGAAATAGCGATACCCTGTTCCAGCTAATTCCTGCCACTTGCGACCTAAACGCAATTTTGCCTTGCTGTCGCTGTTGTCGCGATCATCACCTTTTGTTTCGACAAGCACGATGTTTCCTCTCACTGTCTTTATCACAAAATCAGGATAATGATTGATAAATCCATTCAGCTTGAAGCCCTGCCGGTCAATGATTCGATGCCACCACTTGACATTTTCTAATCCAGCAATAGCGGTAATGACCCTGTATTCAAAATCATTTACATCTGCTTCATTCGTGTATAGTTGTTTGCTGATCGAAATCATTGTAGAAACAGGTGAAATGCTTCTAGGAAATTCGTAATACGGTTCCACCGTTATTTCTTGTGTTTCGATCAATTCATAGAACCGCTTTTCGCGGTAATCATCCAACAGCGAATTGATTTTATCTTTGATTTTTGCGGAATAAGCGGGCAAAGCACTCTCCATCTGCTCCAATTCGCTTGACGACATTTGATCCACAATACGGCGAATGTACCGTTTTAAATCGCCAGCATCCAAGAAGTCCAGCCGATTCATCTGATTAAATATGTGCTGAATGCAGACTTCCTTCCTCTGTTCAGGCGGACAAGAACGAACATATTGACTAAGCCGCTGTGCTTCCCTTACGGAAAGAGCAATCTGTTGCGGGCGGGAATTGCTTTTTACATCCACCACCGCCACGTCCCCAGCAGACATGCCAAAACTAATCTGCGTATCCTTATCAGCAAGTGTGAAATCATCTGCCAAAGATTCCTTTGTAACTGCAAATTTATGGTCCATAAGAAGGGATTCGCCTATCGTTTCAAAGAATATCGGCAGTTTCAGGGAAAGCGCATCCTGTTCAAATTCACTTTGCATCTCAAAGTAATTTCGCATTTCGCTACCACCCATTAACGGTATTCCCGCATCTTCTTGTCGCTGTGTTTCCGCTTCAAAGGATTCTCCCTGCCGTTCTGCTTCCTGTGCCATTGTCGTAACTGTACTTTGTTCACCTTTTGCCGCTGCCTGCTGTTGCTGTGCAAGGCGTTGCCGCAAATCGTCCGTATCAAAGCCAACAAATTCTTCCTCGGCGGGCTGCTCCTGTGGTGTCACGTCTATCTGTTGTTGGAAGGGCGGTTGTTCGGGCGGCTGTTCAGCACTGTCACCGATCCGATAATCTTTATCTGTAAAGCCCGCCTGATTCAGTCCTTTGACAACATTTTCCACCGTTTCACGGAAATTTGCCGATGATGTAATGACATAGGACATGTTCAAAAGAGATTGAGAATGCTTCTTTGTGTAGGGTAGGCGAAGCACCCGTCCCACAATTTGCTCCACGTCCACCTTGGAGGATCTGTTTGCCAGCGTTGCCAGAATGTACGCAAACGGGCAATCCCATCCTTCTTTCAGCGCATTGACCGTGATGATGTACCGAATAGGACAATCAGATGAAAGCAAATTCACATTCCGCAATTCATTGATTTCTGATGTTTTAATTGCTATTTGCTCCGCCGGAATGCCAAGAGATACCAATTCGGTTTTCAACCTTTCAAAGGTTGCGGCATTTTCCTTTCCTCGGGGCTGCGCTTGGAAGAGGACGATCGGACGAATCATGGTTCCATTCTGCGCCTGTTCTTCCTGTGCCTGTCTTTCAATAGCAGCCCGCATCTGGATAGCGTCAATCAGGACATCGTTTTTGCTCTGCCGGTTGTAAATGACAACGGGCAGTTTTACCATGTTTTCTTTTTTCAATTCCCGCGCATCCACGATAGAAATAATATTACTGTTTTTCTTTGGGGTTGCGGTCAAATCCAGCACAAAGGAAGGATTCAGGTTGCGCAGCATTTCAACGCTCAAATCGCTTTGTGCATTGTGGCTTTCATCCACAATCACAACAGGTGAAAGCTGGTTCAGCACTTGGATCAATGCAGAATCATCCACTTCGGGAACAAGCGTTGTACGGTCAGGATAATGCGGGACAAATTGCGCCAGATTTCCGTTTTCCTTGTAGACCCTGCGTCCTTCTTTGCGGGTAATACGCAACGCGTCAAAGCTCAACACAAAAATGGACAGGTTTTCTTCCACGCTGGACGGCGAAAGGGCCTGCCCGTTCAGCGCTTGCTCCCCCTTGTAAACATCTACCCGCGAAGCGAAATCAAAATCAATCTGACGACGATAATCATGATCTGGATTTTGAAGATTCGCCAACGTTTGATCCAGAATGGAATTGGACGGCACAAGCCAGACCACCGCTTTTCGTTTTGTAATCCCCATGCCATCAAAAATGTGTTTCAGCGCTGCACATGCCAGCAGCGTTTTCCCGCCGCCAGTCGGCACTTTGAAACAGACATGCGGAACATGAGGCAGAACATGATTATAAAGCGGCATTCCACCCATGCCCACATGAATGCCCTGCAACTCCCATGATTTTATATAGGCTTTTTCAATATCCTGTGTGCTGTTCAATAGCGCCATGAAGTCATCCAAATTGCGAAGAACTCGCTTTTGGTAGTTTTTTAGTTCCATTCTGTTTTCCCCTCCTTACAAATTCGCAATATCACGGGGAATTTTTTTGAACGTTATACGATACTTTTCCATTTCTTCCGCACTCAACGCATTCACATCGGCATAGACCAAATACCCTTGCGCTTGTGTTTTGATATTCCGAAGAAAAGAATGATTCAGAGTTGTGACCCGATCTCGTTCATAGCAGAAATAATATGCGAAATCATTGTGCACACCCAGCAGATACTTTTCATCTTCTTTCCTGGAAGGAATCGTTTCGCGGGTTTCTGTATAGTAAACATATGAGCGGATCTTATCCTCAGAAACAGTTGGATTCAAAAGACCGTCAATCATTAACGGCTCTCCCAGTTCATAATAGCTA
Organism: Christensenella sp. UBA4379; assembly: GCA_002391225.1. Taxonomy (GTDB): domain Bacteria; phylum Bacillota; class Clostridia; order Christensenellales; family Aristaeellaceae; genus UBA4246. The sequence goes on along the minus strand of DGRV01000004.1, from coordinate 12,603 downwards.
AATCCTCCTCCTGTTCCATTTACAGCATTTTTACCCTCGCCATAACCATTGATTACACGGCTCACTCGTTCTGCCGTGATACCATTGGCATAGTCACCCATTTCTACCAGGATAAATTTCCGGTGTCCACCATCAACTTTGTTCATGTTAAGAACGGCATGGGCCGTGGTACCGCTTCCAGCAAAGGAATCCAAAACAATGGTTTCGGGATCAGAGGCAATTTTCAAAATGAACTCTATCAGACGCACAGGCTTTGGCGTATCAAAAATTGCACGTCCGTTAAATATTGCTCTTATTTCTTTAGATGCTTCATCGGTATGCCCAACGTCTTTATACACCCAAAGATTTGTAGGAGGTTTCCCTTCAACACTATCAATATACGTTTTCCTTCGAATACCACCCTTACCATCATTTGTAAAATAGAATCGGGGCCACTGTCCACGTTTTAAAACTTTCTCAGCTTCACGTTTTGATACTTCAAGAGGTTTTGAAAGCATAATAGCTTGAATATTGGGACGAACATCAGCTATTTGTACACCACATACTTTGGCTCTTTCAACATCATCATGTATGTCACGCAATTCATATGCAGTCCATCCGTTCATGATTTCAAGCATTGTGTTTTGCTGATAACGCCAGTGGCCATTTGAATAAGGATATATCAATTCTCCCGTAAATGGATGCTGAATAGCATAAACCATTCCTTGATGAGATGCTCCCTCTGCAGCAAAAGCATCACTACTTGTCCAAGGCATGAAGTCATTATCTGGATTCTTATATTTAGAATCCATTTCAGCAGTACGAGGTAATTTTTTAGGATTCCAGTTTGGTTGTTTGCTATAGCAAAGTATATGCTCTACTTCGTTCACAATACCCTTTGAGTCATTTCTCGTAGAATAAGTGCGCTGCCATGATATATTGGATATGAAACAATTACTGCCAAAAATCTCATCACAAATCTGTTTGAGGTTGGCATATTCCGAATCGTCAATGCTAATAAAAATAACACCGTCCTCAGCCATCAGCTTTTGTAGCAGTCGCAACCGGGGGTACATCATGCACAACCATTTGTCATGGCGAGAGAGGTCTTCCCCCTCTTTACCGACCACCTGCCCCAGCCACTTGCGAATTTGGGGATCATTCACGTTATCATTGTAGACCCACCCCTCATTTCCGGTATTGTAGGGAGGATCAATATAAATACACTTTACTTTCCCTTCGTACATCGGCAAGAGTGCTTTCAGTGCATCCAGATTATCCCCATGTATAATCATGTTGCCGCCGTCATCCTGTCCCTCGGCGGTAAAGGTATATTGCTTCTCCAATGTGCGGAAAGGCACTTCCAGATGGTGGTTGACCACTTTTTCTTTACCAATCCAATTCAGCATTGGCATAGCTATTTCCTCCATAATTAAGAAATGTAAACATATAGATTATAACATGGGTTTTGTGTGATTGAAAGATTCTTTTTAAATAGAAAACCCACTGTCCATTTAGACAGTGAGTATCAGTGAGTTTCAATGATAAGCAATAGTTTTTTAAATTTCATGCCGCAACGGTCAGCCCTTCCCTGAGAATGGTATGATAAAAAGCACTGGTCTGATCAATCTCCCGGAGTTCATAAACGTCGACCGCTTTGCCGGTATTCTGATGCAGTTCCTCGGCCAGGGCGAAAATATCCGTGGGCCGGAAGGAGGGACCGCCGATCACCAGCAGATCGATGTCCGAATGTTCATCCGCTTCCTGCCGGGCGTAGGAGCCGAACAGGATGGCGTCCTGCGCATGGTATTTCCGAAGCAGCGAGACGATGACAGAAGTCAACCGGTCCAGGGAAAGAACCATCTCTCCGGGCCCCCTTTCGCTTCATCTGTCATAAGAAAAGGAGACCCGGCGTCTCCCATGAAACGCCAGGTCCCCATGAGTTCAATTACTTCAGCTCGGCGAAGTACTTGATGGTGCGGACCATCTGGCTGGTGTAGCTGTTCTCGCTCGGGCGCAGGCGCTACGCGCCGCTCCCTCGCGGATGGGGTACCGTCGTGCTTCCCGCTTGCGAAATAGTCAACTCTGGCATTGAATCTTGCAACTGACTACATGCCCATTCCTCATCAGTTCGGCCTTTAGCCAGAAAAAGTTTATCATACCAGCAAAATCAGGTCAATATTTAAGAAGTAAAACGTCCACGAAACCCTTTATTCATATCTTCCTCTGACATCATCCAGTAAAGCTTTCCACTGCTCCACCACACTGTCAGGTCCGATGATTCTGACTTGATTCTTTAGCCCCAACACCCAGCCAAAAAACTGATTGCTCACGGCAACGGGGACGGTGATTCTGAAATGCTTGTCATCGGCTTTCTGGACCAGGATGTCCCTGCCAAATCGGTCAATAGCAGCACCCATCATGTGGTTGGTGAATTGCAGGGTGACATGTTCCACCTTGCCGCCATACATGTTGAAGGTGTAGCGCTGATAATCCTGCATGTCAACTTTGGAAAAAATCTCTTCACCCACCCTGTCAGCTTCCAGCACATCCACACCATCCATTTTATCAACACGGAAATGCTTTATCTTTCCATCATCAACAGCAACCAAGTAATAGTTATCATCAGAATACAGCATTTGCCAAGGGCTGACCACATAGTCAGCACCTTTTTTATAATACTGACGCTGCTTTTTCAAATCAAAATCGAAATACTTGAACTTAACCTGCTTGTTTTCAGCAATAGCGCGATGTAAAGCATCTACATTGTAATGAACCTTCGTGTTCATGCTCTTCACGCGGTTTGCCATTACGATTTGACGGTTTAGGCTGGATTTGTCAGCATTACTGCACTGTTTTTCCAGTTTGCGAATCAATTCACGTGATTTCGATTCTGACAGAAATTTGGATGATGCAATAGCATCCACTATCATTTTCAGTTCAGATACTTCAAAATCCCTTGAAGCCAACTTGTAGTAAGTTTCTGTCTTAGTCTGCTCCTGGATAATGTCGTAACCAAAATCCTGCAACTGGTCAATGTCATCGTAAACGCTCTTGCGGTCAGGCTCTTTGTCCAGGCGCATCATCTGCTGTAGTTTCGTGCGGATTTCTGGCATGGTGATGCCGTGGTTTTCATCAGTGCATTCTTCAAAAATCTGAATCAGATACAGCAGTTTCAGCTTTTGCCCTGGTTGCTTTGCCATCGTACATCTACCTACAACTTTCTGCAAGTTTCGTTGATTTCAGCACAACTGATTGCATCCATCAGCAACGATTGTGGTTTCCTTTACATTTTAGCACAACATAGTTGAAATTGATAGCATTTCACCGTTATCTCCGCGCTGTTTCAACTGTTTTCCGTCACCACCGTCATGTGGATTTTTCCCCAAAGGATGACGTAAAGATATAAATAGTAATAAAAGTATCCATCAACGTTTGGGGAAACTCCCTCGTTGGACAACGTGAGATAATCATCATACAACGTTTTGCAATAATCATTGAAAGGAGGCAAGAGTAAAAATGATTACAATTGCTTTTAGAGTAAACCCATCAGAAAAAGAATAGATTATGATGGAAGCGAAGAATAGTGAAACTAATGCTTCATGGATCATGCGCAGACTGGTTCATCTCTATCTGAACGATGAAGAATTGCGGCGCAGGGTAAAATGCGTAGAGCCAAGACCCATCATGAAAGGAGAGTGTTGATAATGGCAATGTCAGCAGCAAGAGGACGTGCGGGTGCCATTGCAGGGGTCATGCGTCAGGAAGCCGCATTTGAAAACAAGCCAAACCATGTGCGGCACGTTGAAAACCAAATCAGATACGCTGATTCCGTGGGTGAAGCCGTCACACAAGAGATCAAAGAATGGGTAGCGAAGGAACTGCCCATCATGATTGCAAAAGAAGTCGAAAAATACATGTAGAAACCGCAGGTCAAGATAAAGGTGGACGAACGTTCCTTTGCCGAAGCCAAGAGAAAAGTCAGCGATTTGTTCAAATCCATTTTCCATTGAGAGGGGGACAAGAGCATGAGCATGTAGAACGTTGTTTTCCGTTGTGAAACCGAAGAGAAAAACAAGTTTATGGTAGAAGCTGAAGGCATGGGGCTGGACGCTTCTTTCCTTTTGCGGCGAATGGTTCACCTTTTCCTTTGCGACAAATACTTGCGGCAAAGGGTGCTGAACCTTCAGTGCGAACAAGAAAACTATGAATTGGAGTTTTGATTATGAACGTAGACAAGATAAAAAAGCTTGGGTAGTCGCAGCCAAGTAGGGAACTACAAAAAAGCCTGGAATTGTCTTTTGAGCAGTGGCTTGATGTAGAACTGCCAAAAATGATTGATGAAGAAATTCAAAAGTTGTAGACCACCGAAGGTGTTGACGTAGCTCTTGATACAGAATCCTTGGAAGAAACGAAAAAGAGTATTCAAGATGTCATCAAAGGTATCTTCCAGTAATGGTCAGCGGACCGCAGGCGTGCCTGCGGTCCGATTTTTTGTTTTTATAAAGGGATTTAGAAATTTCGCTTCGCATTGATGTGAAGCGCCGTTTTCCCAAATTGCATGCACTCTTGGATTTTGCGCGGACCAGGCGGGGCGGGGTGTGGGGTGTGAAAAAAAGTTTTTCCCGAAGACCACCGCCCCCTATAGTCACTAAGAGGACAGCGCCGCGCAAGTGTGGCAGGGTGCCCCTTGCTTTGCGGTCAGTGTTTCAAATCATACCTTGGTGCCGTCTTCAAATTCAAAGCCGAAGAAATACTTTGCCCCTAATGCTTGCGCGATTTTCTCCATCTCTTCAACAGTGAATGACCCCCTCTTCATGCGCTGATTCAGGTTTGCGGGAGAAGTGCCAATTTCACGCGCAAGGGCGGCTTGGCTCATGCCCTTGTAAGCAAGCGCCATGCTGATTTTCTGCTCCATCGTCATTGTCATCACCTCTTGGCTATTGTAACACACCAAACAGAATAAATCAATCAGTATACGATAGCAAAAAAACATGAAAAAAATTCACTATCCAGTTAATTTCCCTATTGACAAAATTAACTGGATAGTTTATAATAATAACTGTCAAGAGGATGAAGTTCATCCTACACCAAACGACAAACAGAAGGGAGAACAAAACAATGTGCAAGCCCACCAACACCATCACCGCGAAGGTCGAAGAACTCATGGAACTGCGGAAGTTCGCCGAAGAGCTTCAGAACCAGATGGACGCCATCACAGACGAAATCAAAGCTTACATGGGCGATGAAGAGACCATGATGGCAGGAAGCTACAAGGTCACTTGGAAAGAGACTGTTTCCCGTCGCGTTGACACCGCCGCCCTGAAAAAGGTGCTTGGTGACGCGCTGGATGAATACACCAAGACCATCACCACCCGCCCTTTCAAGATTGCATAAAAAGACCGAACACCTACCACAGCATTCGGTCAAGCCCACCAACAGAAGCAGCTAACAACCATCGGAGAGCATGGACATTCTACCACAGCCCATGCTCCCCACACAAGAGAAGGGAGCAAAGAAAATGGATATTTACGCCGAAATCACAAACCGCATGATTGATGAACTTGAAAAAGGTCTCATTCCCTGGAATAAACCTTGGATGGCGTCAGGCGCGGCAGTCAGTCACACCACAGGCAAGCCCTATTCCCTGCTGAATCAAATGCTGCTTGGGCGTCCTGGTGAGTATATCACTTTCAAACAGGCGCAAGCCGAAGGCGGTCACGTGAAGAAGGGCGAAAAGTCACACATGGTGGTCTTTTGGAAATTCCTTCCTGTGAAGGATGAAGAGACCGAAGAGGTCAAAGAGGTTCCGTTCCTGCGCTTCTTCAACGTCTTCCATATTGACCAATGTGAAGGGATTGCCGCAAAGCATGTCCAGCCCATGCCGAACGCGGCAACAGCCAATGAGACCGCTGAAACCATCATTGCCGATTATATCAGGCGCGAAGGCGTCACCCTGGATCATATGGAAGGTGACAGCGCCTTCTACAATCCCTCCCAAGACCGCATTGTGCTTCCCCTAATGGCACAGTTCAAAGAAACCGCTGAATACTATGGAACCGCCTTCCATGAGATGGTGCACAGCACAGGGCATATGAACCGCCTCGCCAGACTGGACACCACAGCCCACTTCGGCGGCGAAGCTTACAGCAGAGAAGAACTCTGTGCTGAAATTGGAAGCGCTGCCCTGGTTCACCATGCAGGGCTGGAAACGTCAAGCAGCTTCACCAACAGCACTGCATATGTTCAAAACTGGTTGCAGGCTTTGAAGAATGACAAGCGCTTCATCGTTAGCGCCGCAGGCAAAGCGGACAAGGCAGTGACTTACATCCTGACAGGGGCTTGACCCCTGTCAGGACCAAGAGGGCAAGCGAATGTATTACATCGTGCGTGTGTGGGAACCTGACGGCATTCGTGACTATGAATACAGCAGGCAAGAGGACGCCCAAACTCATATGCAAGCAACAGAATACCATGCTGAAATGTATGTATGGCTTGCAGGGCGTGAATGGTTCTATGATAGCGTGAACTAAGCGCTTTGCACTGTCCAATCAAACGAATGATTTCATGGACAGTGTAATCCGCCCCAAAACAAGGGCAAAAGTGTCAGAAAAAAGCATGATTCTGTCAACGAAACAAACCACACGTTTTCTTTGACAATGATTATTCCTGCACGTTGGTATAATGGCGGTATGTCTCTTGATGAGTTTAGAGAAGTCATGCTAAATGATAGACACATGATAAAACTTGTTGATTATTATAATGCAAAAGAATGCTTCCCCACGGTTGAAATTGCGGGCGGCTTGTGTTATTTCCTCTGGGATTCTGTGACTGAAAATGACTGCGAAGTAATCAATGTAACTGCTGGTAAGCGTAGTTCAGTCGTTCGTCCGTTGAATCAGTTTGGCTCAACTTTCATTCGTTCAAACGTTTCAATTTCTATCATCAATAAAGTCCAAGAAAAATGCACGAAATTCATGGATGAAATGGTTTCTCCATTGGATACGTTTGGTATTCCTTCAAAAGAGAAAGGTCACTCTGAATATCGTGAAGGTGATCTTATTCTCATTACGAGTAGCGGATACAATGGGCAAACCACAAGTTACATTGAACGCACAAGAATTAAAAAGAACATTGACCTCATTGATAAATACAAGGTCAAAATATCAATTATGATTCCGCAAAGTGGTGAGGTTGGTATAAATCCCGAAGCAGGCTATCGTTCCATTTCAACGCCACAAGTATTGTTGCCTGGGCAAGTTGATTCATTCTCCTATTTGAATGTTGGATTCCTTGACACAGAAGAACAGGCTAATAATCTTAGGGACTATTTATTCTGTAAATTCCCAAGATTCATGCTTCGTACTACCTATTCATCCGTTCATGTATCTAAGGCTAACTTTGTGTTCGTTCCAATGGTGGACTTTACAAAGCACTGGACTGATGAAACACTATATCAGACGTTTGATCTTTCAGATGATGAAATTGAATTGATTGAAAAAACAATGCGTCCAATGAACTAATTCATGAAACAACAAAAAAGTTAAGAAATATCGACGGAGTGAAACTATTCTATGAAACGACAACCGAATCAAATTGATACCTGCTACGATAAGGATACTGCTTTACAGACATTGGAATCAATTCAAACGTGGATAGGTTCAATGGATGCAAAGGCTTCGTATGCTATCACTCTGGTTGGTGTACTAATAGGATTTATGCTAAGCAACGATGACCATACCTTGGATGTAGGTGGGTTTTTTGAGAAAGCACTAAGACATTTGCGTGATGGTGTATTTAATTGGTCAATATTTGTACTGGTTGATTACGATTATTACTATCAAGGAAACATCATTAATACTTCAATGGAAGACTGGTATAAGGAACATTGCAAATAGCAACAAGTAAGCAGCAGGAGGATAAAGTATTCTTCTGCTGCTTATTTGTTGTAGAAAAGTGGTGATATAATGGAAATGTCGAAACGTTTCCCGCAGAAGGATTTCTTACCTTCTAAATGTATAATACCAAAATTATTAATGTGCGTCAAACGGTCACGGATTTGACCGAAAGTTGCATGCCGTTATGCATTTGCGCAAATAAAAAAGGAAGCAAAACAATGCTTCCCATCAGGGCTTAGTATCCAAGTATACATCATCCTTTGCAGATTTCGCTCACCAGCAGAAACAGTTCTTCATACAATTCAGGACCCATGTTGAAGCCGTTCCATTGCAGCACAGGGGTTGGTCTGCCGTAGCCATAGCTGAATTCTTCCCACAGGGTGGCGAAAACCGCCTTGCTCAGCGCCTTGCCAGACAAATCCTTTTTTGTGCGGTATTCATCAAACAGTTCGTGCATCCGTTCGGTGTAGGCGCGGCGCTCTTCATGTGCTTCATCGCTGCCATCGGGCAAGGTCCGAACCAGACTGCCATCAATCATCTTTTCGGTCTTCCAGCGCACAGTGCCATCGGTCAGTATCGCATCGCACGCTTCCAGGCTGTTCACCCACCGTTCCAGGGTGGATTTGCTCAGGCACACTGGCTTGTAGCGCTGGTTGATGATACTCAGGCGCTCTTCCACTGGCATGTGCATCGCTTTGGGTACAGTCATCATGAAGTGCATGAAGGCGGCAAACTCTCTTGGGGACACCTGCTTGTCGAAATCCAGCTTGCGCATCATGATCTCATGCAGGCGGTCCAGGGCAGTGGTGGGCTGCTTGGTGATGATGACATTACCGCCGCGTGGCGTTTCACATTCGTAATGCCAGTTTTCCAGGCGCTCTTGCACTCTACCGATGAAGCTCTTGTTGATGCTCCCCGAAGGGTACACCTGTGGAATTCCCGTGATGGCGCTGATTTCGTCCCGCGTGTATGCCCTCAATTCAAGTTGTTCCATGCTTCTCACCACCTTTCCGCACATTCGTCAAACGTTGCATCATACTTTTTTATGTTTATTATCTATGGGTCATCCTTTGGGGAATCCTGTTGAAAGGGGCTGATGATTATGCAGCCTTCTCAACAGCAGCCACAGCTTCAACAGGAGCAATCGCAGGAGCATTCTCAACAGGAGCATCCGCTTCCTTGCTCTCTTCGCTCTTGGTCACGAAGGTGAAGGTTCCATCGTTGTTGAAGATGATCTGATTCTCCCAGTTCGGGAAGCTCTTCTTGAACCAATCTTCCACATACTTGTAGGGGGAAGCCTGAATCTTGGAGAGCGCTTTCACAGTCTCATACTGGTCCAGGTAGGTGGTATTGTTCTTGCTGTCCCACAGGGTGATGAACTGCACCATCTGCGCCAGCTTGATGTGATGCTTCACGTTCTTCTTGCTGACCTCAGCCTTGACGATTTCAACGTTGGGATAGTCGGCGCGGATGCTCTTGATGGTGTTGTACTCAGGGCTGTTGAAGACACCAGCCTTTTTCAGGAAGGAAGCGGTCACGGTCAGGGTGTTGTTGATGGCGTCGTAGTTGTAATTAGTCATGGTATCAATCCCTTTCTGGTTTTACGGTCTTTTCCTTGACCTTCTCTTGATGTTCAAGGTTGTTTCTCTCAACCTTGTGACTTTATTATAGCAGCGGTAGCGGGGAATAAATCGGACTTGCTTCTACTCAGGCGGCTTCGTCAGTTTCTTCGGTGGTGTCGGCAAAGTTGATGATCTTGCCGTTCTCATCCAGTTCAGGCAGCGCCTTGTGATTCGGGAAGGTGGTCTCAAACCAGTTGCGCACAGTCTCATAGGGGCTGGCGTCTTTCAGGGAAGCCCTGCGCACAATCTCAAACTCTTTCAGGTAGCGTGCACCGTCCGCAACACAGGCGATGTAAGCCTTCATCTGCTTGTAGGTGGCGCGATGAACACTGTTCTTCTTCGGCGCAGCCTTCTCCACAATCTCCATGCCCAGAGTTCGCAGTTCCATCATGGTTTTGAATTCAGCAGTTCCAAGTTGGTCAGCGCGCTTCATGAAAGCCTTTGTCACGATGATGGTGTTGGTGGCGAAGTCGATGTGATAGTTCTTGTTCATCTTAGTCATGGTGGTCATTCCTTTCTGGTGTTTCGGACTTTTCCTTGTCCTTCTCTTGCAAGGTTTTCTCTCTCAACCTTGTGACTTTATTATGCTTTATGATGTGGGTGATAAAACGGACTTGCTTGCTGTCAGGCAGCTTCGCTCTCACTCTGCTCGGCAGTATCATCGTTGTACTTGTTGTACGCTTCGCCGTACAGGTCCAGGAACCAGGTCTTGACGTAGGCGTAAGGTCCAGCCTGCACTTTGGAAAGCTCCATCACAGTGTCCATCTGTGCCAAGCGCTGCTTGCGGGTTTCTTCATCGGTTTCCCATGCGGTGATGAAGGTCTTCATGTTATCGTAGGTCAGGTTGCGATAGCTCTTCTTGCCAGCCTTCTTCTTGATCTCACGCAGCAAAATCTTGTAGTTGGGGTTGTCGCGGCGAATCGCCATCAGTTCCTTGTACTCAGGGCTATTCAGAATGCCAGCGGCTTTGTAGAACTTCTTGGTGATGATGATGGTCTCGTCAATGTGGTTGATTTCGTAATTAGCGCTCTTAGTCATGGTGAATCCTTTCTTATTGACGGTATTGTTGTCAGCCCCGCCAAGGCTTTTCTTTGTTCAGGTCTCAGGTGCTTCCCTCAACCTTGTGACTTTATTATAGCTGGTAGTGTGGGGAATAAATCGGTCTTGCTCAGTGGATGATGTCCATTTCCTTTTGCAGCTTGTAAGAGTAATCAAGAGCAGTGAACAGAGGCATAACGTTGGATACTTCGCTGCTTACCATTTTCCCATGAATGCCGTACATGCGACAAGCCATTTCAGGGGTGACGATAGGGTCCACAGTGGTGACGATTTTCAGCATGTGCTTATGGTTCAGTTTGATGTTCATGGTAATCACTTTCGCCATCTTATCAGTCATCTTCATTCTTGATCCTTTCTAATCGGTGGTATTTCTGTCAGCCCCACCAAGGCTTCTTGTCTTTCAAGGTCTTGGTTGCTTCCCTCAACCTTGTGACTGTATTATAACAAGATGGCTGTTCAATAAAATACCCTTGCACTTTTGAGCAAACGCGAAAATGGCAGGTCCGCAATAAACGGAATTCTGCCATTTTGTAGGAAGTTCCAGCGTCAAGCACTGAACTTGTATTTACTTGCTATTGTTTTTCCATAGTTGCTGATAGTTGTAGGTAGTTGCTCAAAGATGTGCCAAAACACCAGTCTGCTTTGCCGCAGTCAACACTTCATCGTCCCTAATTCCATCCAGGTACCTTTGCGTGATTGCAATGTTCTCATGTCCCATCAACCGCGACAGGCTGTACAAATCCAAGCCATTTTTCAACTGCATGTGTGCGAACGTGTGCCTGCAAGTGTGCGGCGAAACACGAATATCCTTCCTGACACCCACCGCGTCAGCCGCTTCTTTCAGGATGTTTGCAACTGCCTGCTGTCCCAACTGTTGACCACGATACGAAACAAAAACATAATTCTGCGGAATCGTGTTCACATGGAAATAGCTGTCCCGCACGACACGATATTTCAACAGCAACTTTGCAAGGAACGGAGACACAGGAACGAGCCTTTCCTTGTTACCCTTTCCATGAACCAGTATGTACTCATCGTGAATCTGCTCCTGTTTCAAGGTCAACACTTCATTCAGTCTCATGCCAGTGTCGAAGAACATGGCAAGCATGGTTTTGTTGCGGATGTCAGTGAACTTCCTGCCGCTGTAATAGTTCAGCATCTTCCTGATCTCATCTTCATTGAAGGTACGAATCTTGACCTTGGGCTGCTTGACGTTCTGTACCCTTGTACAGGGGTCAGTCTGAATGTGCCCTTCCTGAACACAGTATTTGAAGAATACCTTGAATGCTTTCAGCAGATCGTTGATGTACTGCGGCTTTCTGCCAGCTTCGGTCTTACCCACCAAGAACTTCTTGATGTGTATAGACCGCACTTCTTCGATGTTAGTTATACCAGTCATGTTCTCCATGTAAGCCGCCAGGTATTCCAATTGACGGTCATACAACGCTATCGTTTTGGATGACAGCTTGCGCACTTGACAGTCGAAATGGAACTCTGTAATGACTTCCCTGATTTGCATACAAAAACCCCACTTTCTTTTACAGTTTCCTGATGAGAAAGTGGGGAAATGTCTATCACAGTCATCCGCTGAACGCTTGGTTCAGTTTATACCAGTGTTTTGACTTTTTTCACAGTCAGGGCCATTCCTTTGTTCCGAAGAACTTACGAAAACCCCTGTACTATCAATTACTTCAGCTCAGCGAAGTACTTGATGGTGCGGACCATCTGGCTGGTGTAGCTGTTCTCGTTGTCATACCAGGCAACGACCTGCACCTGATAGGTGTCGTCGTCGATCTTGGAGACCATGGTCTGGTTGGCATCGAAC
>DGRV01000004.1:0-122 GCA_002391225.1 Christensenella sp. UBA4379 | reverse complement strand
AGCTTCTCGGTGGTGTAGCCGAAGCTCTCGGAAGACTGGGCCTTCATGGCGGCGTTGATGGATTCCTTGGTCACGTCCTTGCCCTTGACGACGGCCACGAGGATGGTGGTGGAGCCGGTGGG
>DGRV01000078.1:14155-55117 GCA_002391225.1 Christensenella sp. UBA4379 | reverse complement strand
AAAAGTTCTTGACAAACGGGTGGAAATGTAGTATATTAGACAAGCCGTAAGGGACAGCGACGGGGACATGCTCCACGTTGTGGAAGCATAGCTCAGCTGGGAGAGCACTTGCCTTACAAGCAAGGGGTCACAGGTTCGAGCCCTGTTGTTTCCACCAGTTTTGGCCCGGTAGTTCAGTTGGTTAGAACGCCAGCCTGTCACGCTGGAGGTCATGGGTTCGAGCCCCATTCGGGTCGCCATATTCGCCTTGGTAGCTCAGTCGGTAGAGCAGCAGACTGAAAATCTGCGTGTCGGTGGTTCGATTCCGCCCCAAGGCACCATGTTGCGGTAGTAGCTCAGTTGGTAGAGCGCCACCTTGCCAAGGTGGAGGTCGCGAGTCCGAGCCTCGTCTACCGCTCCATTTTATAAGGCGCCATAGCCAAGTGGTAAGGCGAAGGTCTGCAAAACCTTTATGCTCCGGTCCGAATCCGGATGGCGCCTCCAGAAGTCCGCGGTGTGAGAAGATCTTTCACGCCGCGGTTTTTTATTGTAAATTCTTTGTCATTACTGTGTCACCGCCCAAAAACGGGTGGAAAAGGGCGGGGGTTTGTGCTATACTCTTATATGTGAGAAGGGCGGTTTTCCGCTCTCAAGGATATTGGGCCGGACGTGGGTCCGGCCATATCGGAATATTTATGAAAGGAAGTATTGCCATGAAAAAAATGATCTCTCTCCTGCTGGCCCTGATGATGGCGCTGTCCCTGACCGCCGGTGCGTTCGCGGAAGAGACGACGGGCGTCGACGAAATCCTGGAAGGCTTGACGGAAGAACAGAAGACAGAGCTTTTGACCAAGCTGCTGACGGAAGCCCTTTCCGGCCTGAACGAAGAGGAAGGAACGGAAGACCGCGCCGCCGAAGCGCCCGCTTACGGCAGCTTTGTAGAGCATCTGCAGGCCTATGCCAATTCCCTCAACCTGGAAGAGAACGACCTTCAGCTGGACGTCGCGGCGATGGGTCAGGCCTATACCGCCGTGGTGGGCAACGTGGAGGGCGGCTTCTTCGCCAAGCTCCTGAGCGGCGGCGCCCTGATGGGCCTGCTGCAGGCCGACAACGACGGCCTGTACCTGTCCGACGGCAGCACGACCTACGGCGTTAAGCCCGAAGAGGTGCGCAAGCTGCTGGAGAAGTTTAGCGGCCAGTCCACCTCTATGGCAGACCTGGGCCTGACCTCCGAGCAGGTCATGGAAGACATGGCGCAGGTGCTGGTCTGGGGCAACAAACTGGCTGAAAAAGTGAAGCCCGCTTTCTCCGTCGTGCAGGTCAGCGAGACCGAGCGCAAAGTGACGGTTGATTCTGCCGCGTTTGCCGAAGCCTATGTCGCCGGAATCGACGAGCTGCTGGCGGACGAAGCCTTTGTCAAGATGTTTGACCGGTATTACGGCATCCTGGCCAAGGTCGCCCAAAGTTCCGGCCAGGAGCTGCCCCCGCTGACCGCGGATACGATCAAGGACACCTGGGAAGCCCTGAAACCTCAGATCGCCGCGGTGCTGGCTCAGACGGAAATGGAACTGACCCTGCGCAGCGACGAACAAGAGAACGCTTATCAGTTTGTCTGCGCGATCCCGGCCGATGTGGACGACAAGGCCGTGATCACCTCCGAAGGCGTTCTGGCGGCGAACTTTACCTACGGCAGCGCTGTTTGCAGCGTGACGAGCGCGAAGAATCCGGACGAAAAGCTCGTGGACGCTTCCGCGAATTTCGCCATGGTGGAGAACGGCGTGGACATCAACGAGTCGATCACCGTTCAGGGCCAGACCTTCGAAGCGAACGCCTCTTACCGGATCGACACCGAGGACAGCACCGTCCATGTCGACCAGACGCTCACGCTGAACGGAGAGCCTCTGGCGGATATCAAGGGCTGGGTCAACTGGTCCAACTTCACCTTTGAAATTGCTGAAAAGATTCAGATGGGCGTGCTCACCGGCGATCCTGATGACGTGTTCGTCGCGAACATCACCTTTGACGGCACTGTTCTGAACTTCGCCGCCACCATGGGCGAACAGACCGTGGGCGCGAGCTTCTGGGGCGAAGAAGTGGACGTCAACAACTGGGTGCTCCACGCGAACATCGAGCAGGACGGCCAGACCCAGGCGGTGGATGTGAAGGTCAGCATCGTGCCGATGGATCCCGAAACGGCGAGCGAGCCCGAAGTGCTGGCTGTGTCCGTCGTGATCCCGGGCGAAACCGAAATGACGATGGCCCAGCTGACCGTCGGCGCCGTGGCCAAGAGCGGTTCCGCCATCGACCCGAGCACCGTGAACTGGCTGGACGCTGACACCCTGCAGGCCATGCTGCAGATGATGCTCCCCCAGCAGATGACGGAGCCCTACGTTGAGAAGGCCCCGGCGGTCGAGGAAGCCCCCGCTGCCGAGGAAGAAGCGCCTGCCGCTGAGGAAGAAGTCCCCGCCGAAGCGGAAGCTCCCGCTGTAGAAGAAGCTCCCGCCGCTGAGGAAGCCCCTGCTGCTGAAGAAGCTCCTGCCGCTGTGGAAGAAGCTCCCGCCACCGAGGCCGAAGCTTCCGCCGCTTAACAGGTATCAAAAAAACCACGCCGCCGCCCTTCGGGACGGCGGCTTTCTGATAAACCGGCGTTAAAAATTCCTTTGCCCCTGCCGGCGAATCATGATATAATCATTCCAAGCGGAGGCAGCCTTTCATAATACCATTCACCTCCTACCTCCTACCTCCTCCTTCCTACCTTTCTGATTGGGGGCTTTCATGCAGCAAGCCGGTCTGAAAAATTCCGGGCTGATCCGGTTTACGCGGGATATCGACAGCCGCTATCTGGACGTGCTGGACGGGTTCCGGGTGTGCCTGATGTTTGTGGTCAGCTGGTTCCATATCTGGCAGCAAAGCTGGCTGATGCCGATCTTTTTCATGGGCGGCACCGTCGTGAACCTTGATTTTATCCCGCGCACGGGCTATATGATGGTGGACGGGCTGATCTTCCTGAGCGGCCTGCTGATGATGTTTCCCTTTACGAAGGCGGGGGCGGGCGCGCCGGCGGCCTGGCCGTTTTACAAAAAAAGGCTCATCCGCATCGTGCCCGGGTATCTGCTGGTGGTGGCGGTGTCCCTGGCGGACGCGCTGAGCAAAGGGGCCTACCGGAACACCTGGGAGATGATTCGGGACCTGCTGGCCCATCTGACCTTTACCCACAGCCTCTTTCCCTTTTCCTATACCGGCTCGCCGCTCAACGGCGTGCTGTGGACGCTGTCGGTGGAGGTGCAGTTTTACCTGCTGTTCCCGCTGGTGGGGCGGCTGTATCAGAAACACCCCGCCTGGACGGCGGGGTGCATGGGGGCGCTGGCGTTTCTGTACCGGGCGTATGTGGGCAGGTTCCAGGATACGTCCCTGTACATCAACCAGCTGCCGGCCTTCCTGGACATCTATGCCCTGGGCTTTTTTTCCGCCACGGTGATCCGGGCGATGCTGACCCGGCTCCGGGGGGAAACGTGGGCGGAAAAGTGCTTTTTCAGCGGCCTGGCCGCGGTCGGCTGTCTGCTGATCGTCCGGTCGATGCAGGCGCAGGCCGCATCTCCTTCCATCGAGGCGATCCGCCTGGGCCAGATGGACCGGCGCTTCGTGCTGGGGGTCGGGTTCAGCCTGATGTCGGTCGGCCTGTGCTTTTCCCTGCCGGCGCTGCGGTTTCTGTTCGGAAACCGGGTGATGGCCTTCCTGTCCTCCGTCAGCTATGCTTTTTATATGTGGCACCAGATGGTGACCCTGCACTTAAAGGAGTGGGGCATCCCGCCGTCAAAAAGCGTGCAGCCGTGGATGGACGGGGAGCTGTCCTGGCAGTGGCCGTATGTGCTGTTGTGCTTTGGGATATCGCTGCTGATTTCGATCGCGGTGACGTATCTGTTTGAACGGCCGCTGCAGCGGCGGCTCAGCGGAGCTTCTCGATCAGCGGGGCCGTCCGCCGGGCGATCAGGGCGGCCAGGGCCAGCTTGATCCCGTCCGGGATCAGGAAGGGCAGGACGCACAGGGAAAGGGCCTTGCCGACGGTCATCGGCCCGGCGGTATAGGTCACGACGAACCAGACGGTTCCGGCGGTATAGCACAAAAGAAGGCCCAAAGCAAGCCCGCAGAGCTTGAGCGGGAAGCTGGTCCAGCGGAGCTTTTCAAAGACCAGGGCCACCAGCCCGGTTAAGAGGAAGCCCGTCAGATAGCCGCCCGTCGGGCCAAACAGGGCCGAGGGTCCGCCCCGGAAGCCGGAAAACACCGGAAGCCCCACCGCCCCGAGCAGGAGATACACCGCGATGGCCAGAATTCCCTCCCGGGCGGGCAGGAGCAGCAGGGTCAGGAAAACGGCGAAGGTCTGCAGGGTGAAGGGCACCGCCGCCGGGATGGAAATCCAGCTGCAAACGGCCAGCAGGGCGGCGAAAAGGGCGGCAAGCACCAGGGAGCGAACGGAAAACGGACGCATAAGCACCTCCAAAGATGTTGATTTCCTGCTCATTATACTCCCAAATAATCTGATTGTAAACCAAAATTATAATAATGGTTTACGGAAAGCCGGGGACAGATGATCGAACACAACGACAGTAAGCTCATGTGGCAGCGGATGGCCCTGCGGCTGGTGCTGGCGGTCTGCGCCATCACAGCGCTGGTGTACTGGGTGCCATTTTTATGGAAGATCCTCGGCCCCTTCCTGATCGGCCTGATCATCGCCTCGGCCCTGCAGCCGGCGGTCCGGCTGATGCAGCGCGCCGGCATCAAGCGGGGCATTTCCGCCCTGCTCCTGCTGGTGGTGGTCTACGCCTTGTTCGCCCTGCTGACCTACTGGTTCCTGTCCTTCGTGGTGACCCAGGCCATCAACGCCCTGCAGAACGCCCCCCAGTGGATCGAAGGGATCAACGAGGTGTACAGCGGCTTCCGCCAGCGGATCGCCGGCCTGTTTGAGGACAGCAAGAACGTCCAGCGGCTGGACAATATGATGAGCAAGGCCTACCAGCAGCTGACCGCCTGGGCGACGGACACAGCCGGCAGCCTGGTCGGCCAGACGGTCAATTTCGCCGTTTCCGTGCCCAACATCCTGATTTTTGCCAACTTCCTGATCCTGAGCTCCTACTTCCTGACGCGGGACTTTCCCTTTGGGAAACGGAAAAAGCCAGCGGACGGGCGGCTGTCCCAGATCATGCAGATGCAGCGGACGGCGGCGGAGGCGGTCGCGGGCTATCTTCGGATGCAGGTGATCTACACCATCTTTGTGCTGGTGGTTTCCGCCGTAGGGCTGACGGCCTTCGGCGTCCCCTACAGCTTTCTCTGGTCCAGCCTGGCGGCCCTGCTGGAATTCCTGCCCCTGTTCGGCAACGGCACCCTGTATGTGCCGATGATCCTCGTCTGCTTCCTTTTAGGCGAGTACCGGACGGCCTTTGTCACCCTGGGCGTTCACCTGATCCTCTATCTCACCCGGAAGGTGACCGAGCCCAGGATGATGAACAAGCAGATGGGCCTGAACCCCGTGCTGTCCCTGCTGAGCATGTACATCGGCCTGCAGACCTTCGGCGTGGTGGGCCTCACCCTGGCCCCGATCCTGATGGTGGTCCTGCAGACCGCCTGGCGCAACGGCCTGTTCAACGGCGTCATCCAGGATATTCGCGGCTGCTCCCGCTGGATCGTTCTGTTTTTGAACTCCGGGATCGCGGCGCAGAACGCGGCTCCCCAGCCTCAGGCGCCGGCGAAAGCACCCGATGGGATGAAAAAGACACTACCGGATCCGGAAAGGAAAAGAAGAAAGGCGTAAAGAAACGCTGATATTACAAAAAGCAAATATACCCGGGCAATTCCGTTTGGAACATCCAAAACGGAAGATGCCCGGATTTTTGTTGTAAAATATTTATTTAAAAAAGACGTTAGGTCCTGTAACCTTTGAGCTACATGCGGATATTACTAATGTAAACGGTGAACGGAGCGGCGGACACGGTGCCCGGTGCCTGAACACTGACAGAAAAGTACAGGAGGACAAAATAATGAAAAAGCGCATGTTAGCTCTCGTTCTGGCGGCCGTGATGATGTTCAGTCCCCTCGTTTCTAAGGCAGCGACCTTTAACCCAAACCACGCACTGGCTTACCTGGCCGTCCGTTTTACCTGCGGTTGCACCCGTGGGGGAACCGGAGCGATGATCGGCAGGTATGGGATGGTTACAGCGGGGCACAATCTTTATTGTCCGTATCACGGAAAGCCCCTCAAAACCTGCGATTTCTACTTCGGCGCGCAGACCCCTTGCTGCAGCTGGTATCATCATACCGGAAGGTTTTCTTACCGAGTTTATGATACCTTTGCCAACGGTTATCATTCCGAAAACGACATTGGCTATATCATCTTTAACAATCCTGTGGGTGATACGACCGGCTGGTTCGGTTCTTGGGCAGGCAGTGACAGGGATCTGGACTGGGAATACATGAACCTGTATAACTACGATGCAAATCGTCATATGAGAAGTTTGTTTACGGTTGAAAAAGTCTACAGCAGCCGGGAGCTTTACTGGGACGGAAAGCTTTCCGGCACCGGCGGAGGACCTGTGGTGATGGGTGAGGAAGATTATGTTGTTGCTGTGTTTACATGTTATAGTAACGACGGAACCGGCTATGGCCGCAGGCTGACCTACGATGTGATCCGGGACATGCGGGCTGACGGAGCATTCTGAAGATGATCGCGGGGGGCTGTTTTAGCAGCCCCCCGAAAGTTTATTTAGTTGACAGATGAATACGGACCTTCAGCCTGTCCCAGGGAGACAGGGTTTTCATCAGGCCCTTCCAGATGGGGATAAACAGGGAGGGGTTCATGGCGTGCTCGCCGTAGGTTTCGGCGCTGTAGGCGTCAAAGGCCCGGGCGATCGGGAGATGGGGATAGCTGCGGCTGACCCGGTGGGCGTATTCATCCAGCGTTTCCAGGGAGGAGCGCGGATGGCCGGCCTGCGAAAGGGCCGCTTCGATGGCGTTAAACAGGATGCGGGCGGCCTGCCGGGGCTGCCTTCTGGCGGCCCGGACCGGCTCGGTCCAATAAAGGCGGGCTGCAAAAAGGGCGAACAGGAGGAGCGGGATCAGCAGCAGCAGGGGCAGGAAGCGGGCGGGCGGGGCCGTTTCCGGCGGCGCACTGTCCGGCGTTTCGGAAGGGTTCGGCGTTGCGCCGGGCTCGGGGGTGGGGGTCGGGCCGGAGGGCGGCTCAGGGGTATTGTCCGGGGATTCCGAGGGAGCGGGGGTTTCCATCCCGTCGTCCTCTTCCGTTACCGGGGGGATGGTGGGGAGGTGGTCTTCGCCGGGGTCCTCCTCGGGCTCTTCCGGCGGGTCGTTGTCGGGGGAAGGGCTGCTGTTCTCTCCCTCGTCGTCCAGGATGGTTTCGTCGGTGCCGGGGGTAGCGTCCATCGTCAGCCAGCCGAAGCCCTTCAGATAGATTTCCGTCCAGGCGTGGCCCATCTTCCCGGTGACGACGGCGTAGCCGTCCGCGTCCGGGCGGACGAGGTAGCCGGCGACGAAGCGGGCGGGAATGCCCTGGAGACGGCACAGCAGGGTCATGGCACTGGCGAAGTAGGTGCAGTAGCCCTTCCGCTCGCCCAGCAGGAACCAGCTCACAAAATCGGTGTTGGGCGGCGGGTCGTCCACGTCCAGGGTGTAGGGATAGGTCTCCCGCAGCCAGTCGCGGATGGCCATGGCCCGGTCAAAGAGGTCTTCCTCTCCGCCGGCGGCCCGGGAGGAAAGGTCCGTGACCGCACGGTTCATCCGCAGCTGTTCCGGGACGGACAGATAGTGGTCCAAAATGTCCGGGTACTGGGGATCGTCCCGGTTCCGGGCGGCTTCCACCCAGGCGCGGGTCCGGGCCCGGTCGGCGGTGACAGGCAGGTAGGTCAGGGTATAGCTGTCCCCTGCCCGGAGGTTCCGGCTCAGGAAGATCTCCGAGGAGGCGTTGTAATAGGGCACCATGGAGGCATCGCCCATGGTGAGCTCCTGGGTGCGATCCGGCGCAAACAGGGTGGTGGCGGCGTCCCGGACGATCCGCACGTGGACATTGTGCAGGGGCTCTTCCTCCGCCCCCGCCGGAATCTCCTGGTTCAAAAGGGTTTTCCGGGCCGCGGTCTGGAAAACGTCGGCGTAGAGGATGCGCTGGGAGGTCAGGGTGTCCTGCCAGCTCAGCCCCGTATAGGCGTTTCGGGGCGAGCCGCGGAGGTAGACGGTTTGGTCGGTCCAGACCTCCATGACCGGGGCGTTTTCCGGCTGGGCGGAGCCGCCGAGAAGGTCGTTAAAATCATCCGCCAGGGGCAGGTAGCCGTCCCCCCGCAGGGAATAGCCTTCCCGGTAGCCGCTGTCCCGCGCGGGGAGGTAGGCCTCCAGGACTTCGTAGGCCGATTCCGCCGCTTCGCGGAGGGCGGGGTTTTCGGGCGGCTTTTTCGGGGCGGCCGCCAGGGACAGGACGATCAGCGCGGCGGTGACAAGCACGGCGCCGAACCGGGCCAGGCCGGGCCGGGGCGCTGCCAGCATCAGCAGGATGCCCGCAAAGGCCAGGGCCGCCCAGAGGACGGAAAGGGCCGGGGCGCTTAAATAGGCCGGGACCAGGGCGGCCACGGCCACGAGCCCCATCAGGAAGGGGGCGTCCGTCAGGCAGACGGCGGCGCAGAGAAACGAAGCAAGGGTCCCGATGGCCAGCGTCAGGTCCCCCCGGTACAGGAGCATCGCTCCGGCGGACTGGGTGGGATACAGCAAGGCGGCCAAAGCCCCGTTGAAGGCCCCATGCAGGGGCCCCCCGCCCAGGGCGGCCCAGATGAGGGAGCCGATCAGGGGCAGGAAGAGGATGAGCCAATATTCGGTCACGGCGGCGGCGCACGCGAAGGAAAGGGAGATCACCCCGCAGACAAGCGCCAGCAGCCCCAGGTTCGTCATCGGGAACAGGGCCCCGCACAGGCCGGCGGAAACGCCGAACGCGCAGACGAAGATCGTCAGCGCCCGGACCGCGGTCAGCGCCGCGTCGCTTTTAAGCCGGCGTAACATAGCAAACCTCCACCAGATGGTTCTGGAGCTGGCCGATGTAGGGCAGGTCCTCCTCCCGTTCCATCTGCTCGGTGACCAGATAGCAGCGCACGTTCGGGCCCAGGCGGCGCAGGTCGCACAGGGCGTCGGTCACGTCGGCGGTGAACCGCGTGGTCAGGGCCACCACCGCCCCGCTGCGGCGCACCCGCTTCATTTCCTCCCGGACGACCCGGGCGAAGTTTTCCTCGGTGCCGAAGCTCTGGGCGGCCAGCATCCGCTGCAGGATCAGCAGGTGGTCCCGGCGGTCGGAGGCGAACTCGTTGGCTTCCCGCCCGTAGAGGGGCATGCGGACCTTCTGCCCGTCCTTCATCTGCAGGTCGGCCACGGCTACGGCGGTTTCGCACAGGGCGTCCTGGAGCTTGGCCGAAAGCTCGGGCGACGCTCCCCGGGTCTTCCCGCAGTCCAGGAGGATCAGGGTATCCGGCGGCATGGGGCTTTCGTACTGGCGGACCAGCAGTTCCCCCCTGCGGGCGTAATGTTTCCACTGGACGCGCTTCATCGCGTCCCCGGGCTGGAAGGCCCGCAGGTCGTCCGGAGCGTTATAATCCTCGCTGGCCCGCTTCAGGGCGGCGATGCCCTCCTCGCTGACGGAGAAGGTGGGTTTTTCAATATCAAAGGGCCGGGGCAGCACCAGCGTTTCCTCGGATTTAAAGCCTCTTTTCCGAAGGCTGAACAGGCCGTAGAGATCGTCCCAGCGGACGGACTCCACCTGCAGCTCAAAGGTGCCTACGTGGGCGGTGTTTAAGGGCAGGGAAGTCTGGGCGGCCTTCTTAAGGCCGGGCCAGAGGACCGTTTCCCGGGCGCTCTCCCCGTCCCGCCAGCGGATGGTGACGCCACCGGCCGGAAGGAAGGACCTGCGGACGGCCTTGAGCCGGAGGGCGTTCTGCTCTCCCCGGAGCACCTGGCTTTCTTCCAGGGTCACGTACAGGCGGGTCGTTTTCCGCGCCAGCCACACGCTCAAAAGGCCGTACACCAGGACGACCCCGATGACGGCGCTCAGAAAGGACAGCATCCGGACGTTCAGCGCCGCGGCCAGGGCGGCCAGCAGCGCGCCGGACAGGACAAACATCATTCCCCGGATCGTCATACCCGCCTCTTGACCGGCACCGGTAAATGGGCGACCAGCTCCTGCACGATCTGCTCCGCCGAAGCGCCCTTCATCCGGGCCTCGGGCTTGAGCACCAGGCGGTGGGACAGGACGGGCAGGGCCATCCTGCGGATGTCGTCCGGCAGCACGTAATCCCGGCCAAAGAGCAGGGCGGTGGCCTGGGCGGCCTTCAGCAGGGCGATGGAGCCGCGGGGGGAGATGCCCAGCTGCAGGGCGGGATGCTCCCGGCTGGCGGCGGACAGCTGGGCGATATAGACACGAACCTCCGGGGAGGAATAGACCGTCCCTACCTCCTCCTGCATGCGCAGGATGTCCTCCGCCGTGCAGACGGGGCCGACGGCCGCCATGGGCGGGTGCTGGCCGGAATAGCGCTCCAGCACATCGGCCTCCTCCTCCACCGAAGGATAGCCGATCCGAAGCCGCATCAGGAAACGGTCCATCTGCGCCTCGGGCAGGTCATAGGTGCCGACAAAGTCAATGGGGTTCTGGGTGGCCAATACCATAAAGGGCCGCGGCAGGGCGTGGGTTTCCCCGTCCACGGTGACCTGACCCTCCTCCATGGCCTCCAGAAGGGCGGACTGGGTCTTGGGCGAGGTGCGGTTGATCTCGTCCGCTAGGACGATCTGGCTCATGACCGAACCGGCCTTGTATTCCATCGCGCCGGTTTTGAGGTTCATCATCGTATAGCCGGTGACGTCCGAAGGGGTGACGTCCGGGGTAAACTGGATGCGGCTGAACGAACAGGAGACGGAACGGGCCAGGGCGGAGGCCAGGGTCGTCTTGCCGACGCCGGGCACGTCCTCCATCAGGATATGGCCGCGGCAGAGCAGGGCCGTCAGCATCAGTTCGATGACGTCGTCCTTCCCCACCATCACTTTCCGGATATTTTGCTGCAGGCTGTAGACCAGCGGCTGCAGGCCGCTGTTGTCCTGATAGGTTTGCAAGGCCGGCTCCTCCTTTGAAGGGTTTGTCCTATTGTATCACTTGCACCGTGGAAAAGAAACGGGCCGGAAAAAATGTTACAATTTTGTTGCCTGTAAATTTGTTTCACGTGAAACATTTTGCCCTTCCGATTCGTATATATATGTGCGGGGTCTGCGAAAGGCCCTGTGATGAAAGGAGAAATTGTTTTATGAAAAAATGGTTGATTGGGCTCCTGAGCCTGACCCTGATCCTGTCCGCGGTGGGCGCGTGCGCCGAGAGCGGCGAGCCGGTTCTGGAGACGATGGCGGGGCTTGAATGGTCCTTTTCCAGCGGCGTGGGCGCCTGGTCTTCGGAGCTCCGGATCCAGCCGGACGGCTCCTTTGCCGGGGAATACCACGACAGCGAAATGGGAGAAACCGGGGACACCTATCCGGACGGTACCGTCTACGGCTGCCTGTTTCATGGCAAACTGTCCCTGGCCGGTCAGGCGGACGAATATTCCTGGAAGATCCGCGTGGACAGCCTGACCATGGACGAGGGACAGGTGAAGGAAGCCATCGAAGACGGTGTCCGGTACGTGACCGTCCAGCCCTACGGCCTGAGCGAGGGGGACGAAATGCTCCTGTACCGTCCGGGGACCCCGGTGAAGATTCTTTCAGAAGAGCAGCTTTTCTGGGCCCACGTGCTGGAGCAGGAAAACCCGCCGGAAGCCCTGGAGACCTGGTTCCTGAGCAGCAGGAACAACGAGAGCGGCTTCGTGGGCCTTC
The DNA here is from genome assembly GCA_002391225.1 of Christensenella sp. UBA4379. GTDB lineage: Bacteria > Bacillota > Clostridia > Christensenellales > Aristaeellaceae > UBA4246. The sequence goes on along the minus strand of DGRV01000078.1, from coordinate 43,255 downwards.
CTCCCTATGAGCCGGCCCTGGCCAACCCCTGGGAGGAACTGAGCGCAAAGGAACTGGAGGAACGCTCCGGCCTGACCTTCCATGTGCCTGAGGGAGCGGAGAATGTCATCTTCCGCTGGCTGGAGAGCGAAAAGCTGGCGGAAATGCAGTTCACTATAAACGAAGACGAATTCACCGCCCGCCTGCAGCCCGCCGATTTGAAGGAGGGTGAATTCCTTGAAATCTCCGGCATGTACTTTGCCTGGGACAATGTGGAGGAAGTTACCGTCCACCACTGCAAGGGGACCATCGGCCAGGCCCAGTGCGGCACTGAAGACTGGGTGGAGCGGGTCCTCTGGTACGATGCAGCGCCGGGGATCGCCGGTTGCCTGTCCGTCTACTCGAAGGACCTGAACGGCCTGGACCTGACCGCCATCGCGGAGCAGGTGTATCTTCCGGTGCAGGGCGACGCGTAAAAGCAAAACAGCAACAGCAGCCCCCGGGATCCGTCAAAGGATCCCGGGGCTGCTTTATGTTGAAAGGCCTCTTTATCTTTTGTCCGGGCGGGGCGCTTGTAAAAGCCTGTCCCGTGTGAGATAATAGGACGAAATCAGAATTCTTTCCGGGGCTCCCTAAATGTTTCACGTGAAACATTTGCCGGAGTCCCGGAACGGGCGGAGGACATATGAACTGGACGAAGGAACAGGCGGCGGCCATCCAGGCGGATAATCAGACGGTGCTGGTCAGCGCGGCGGCGGGGTCGGGCAAAACCGCCGTGCTGGTGGAGCGGGTGACCCGGCTGATCCGGGAGGGCGGAGACATCTCCCGGATGCTGATCGTCACCTTTACCCGGGCGGCGGCCGCGGAAATGCGGGAGCGGATCGCCGCGGCCCTGGAAAAGGAGAGCCGCGACGCCCACGTGTACCGCCAGCGCCTGAGGATCGACGCCGCCCAGATCTCGACCCTGCACACCTTCTGCCAGCGGGTAATCCGGGAGCATTTCGAGGCCCTGGGGACGGACCCCATGGCCTCCGTCGGGGAAGAAAGCCAGCTGGACCGGCTCAAAAGCCGGGCCTACGAGGACGCCTTCGGGGAGATCGCGGAGCATCCCACCTACGAGCAGAACCTGTTGTACCAGTGCTATCCGGCGGAGGACATCATGAACATGACGGAGAAGCTCCGCCAGTTCCTCCTGAGCCTGCCGGACCCCTGGGACTGGGCCGAAGAAAAGCTGAAGAACTACGACGGCCCCCTGTCCGGCCATCCGGCCTACCGGGTGCTGCTGCAGGCCTGCCGCCGCCAGCTGGAGACGGCCCGCCCTCTGCTTGAGAGGTGCTTTGATATTCTCTTGATGCCGGGCGCTCCGCTGCGCTACGCCGATACCGTCCGGGCGGACGAGCAGGTGCTGGAGAGCGCCATTTCGGCCGCGGAGGACGGAACCCTCCGGGGCGGGAAGCTGACCTTCCCCGTCCTCCCCCGGGCGAAAAAGGGAGAGGCCGACCAGGAGGACCCGGAGGTCGTCGAGCAGTTCAAGGCCGCCCGGGACAGCTTCAAGGCCGCCGCGCAGGAGGCCGTCGGCCTGCTGCCAGCTTATGAGGATGAAGCTCTGGCGGACAGCCGGGACGTCCTGCTGATCGTCCGGGGCCTGGTGCAGACCCTCCGGCAGGTGGAGGAGCGCTATCAGGCCTACAAGAGTGAAAAGAACCTCTTCGATTACAGCGACCTGGAGCATTTCTGTCTGAAGGCCCTGCGCAGCGAGGCGGTCCGCCAGGCGGTCGCCGGGAGCTTTGACACGATCTTCGTGGACGAGTATCAGGACGTTTCCGCAATCCAGGAGAGCATCATTCAGGCCGTGCACGAGAACAATACCCTCTTCCTGGTGGGCGACGTCAAGCAGAGCATCTACGCCTTCCGCCAGGCGGACCCCTCCCTGTTCCTGCGCAAGTACCGGGATTTTTCCTTTGCGGAAAACGCGGCGGAGCGGAAAATCCTCCTGCAGAACAATTTCCGGTCCGACCAGAACGTCCTGTCCGCGGTGAACCACGTGTTTGCTCTGGTCATGCGCAGGTCCGTCACCGAAATCGACTATGATGAAGAAGCCATGCTGAAGCCCGGCCCGGACACCCAGCCCGGGCCCGCGGCGGAAATCCACCTGCTGGAGGAGATCGACCCGGAGACCGGCGAGGCGGTCCGCCTGACCGGGTCGGCGGGGGCCGAGGCGGAGGCCGTAGCCAGGCACATCCTGCGGCTGGCGGGCAAGACCGAGATCCGGGACCACGGGGAGCTGCGGCCCCTCCGCTTCCGTGACATCGTGATCCTGATGCGCAACGCTGCCGGGTACGCCGCCCTCTTCGCGGAAACCCTCCAGGCCCGGGGCATCCCGGTTTATTCGGACGTGGACAGCCGGTATTTTGACCTCCCCGAGGTCAGCGACATGATCCACCTATTGGAGATCCTGGACAACCCCCTCCAGGACTTTCCCCTGCTGGCCATCCTGCGCTGCCCGGCCTTCGGCTTTACGGACGAGGAGCTGGCCCGGGCCCGGCTGGTGAACAACCAGTCCAGCCTGCCCTTCCACCAGGTATTTGCGGAGCTGGCCGACCAGGAAAGCCCGCTGGGGGCCAAGGCCCGGGCCGCCCTGGACAGGCTGGCCCACTGGCGGATGCTCTCCCGCGTCATGCGGCCGGAGGACCTGATCCGCCAGCTGGCGGACGAGACGGGCATCTACATGCGGGCCGGCGCGGCGGAGGACGGGGCCTCCCGCCAGGCCAACCTGCGCTTGCTGTCTGAAAAGGCGGAGGGAAGCGCGAGTATCGCGGACTTCCTGACCCACGCCCAGCGCGCCCGCTCCACCGACGACAGTAGGACGGCCAAGACCCTGAGCGACCAGGAAGACGTCGTCCGGATCATGACGATGCACAAGTCCAAGGGCCTGGAATTTCCGGTGGTCTTCTTGACGGGCCTGTGCCGGTCCTTCCGCTCGGTGTCGGGCGAGGCCGTCAAGATGGACCGGGATTTAGGAATTTCGATGTCCCTGGTGGACCCGGAATCGCGGATCAAGCGGACCACGATGACGGAGACGGCCATCGAGATCAGCCTGACGGACCGGAACCGGGCGGAGGAGGCCCGCCTGCTTTACGTGGCCATGACCCGGGCCAAGCATCTGCTGATCCTCTACGGTTCCCCCGCCCTGATCAGCCGCAGCCGGGAAACCTGGAGGCTGCCGGCGGGAGACGCCGCCGTCGCCGGGGCGGGCTGTATGATGGACTGGGTGATGCAGACCGTGGAGCCTGCCCTGAACATGGAAAACGGCGCGCCCTACCAGACGGAGAACGGGGCCGTCTTCCGCGTCTATCGGGAGAACGCCGCGGAGCTTGCGGATGCGGAGGGGCAAAAGGCCCCGCCCGCCCCGGCTCTTGACGAGGGGCCCTATTCGGAGCGGACGGAAAAGCTCCTGTCCCGGACCCTGCCGGAGAGCCGGCCCTTCAAGGTGTCGGTCAGCGCCATTGCGAAAAACCAGCCCAAAAAACAGCCGGAAATGGAAGACGAAGAGGAGACGCCCGAAACCAAGCGGAACCCCGTCCGGGTCCAAATGGAGGACCGTCCCCGCTTCATGCAGGACCGTTCGATGACGGCGGCCGAAAAGGGCACCACCGTGCACAAGGCCCTCGGCCTGATCGACTACGGGGTCCTTCGGGCGCAGGAGGTCCCTTCCCCCGCCCTGATCGCCGGGGAACTGGACCGGATACTTCAAAACCAGCAGCTTACCCAGGCCGAGCGGGCGGTCCTTCGCCAGGAGGACCTGGCGGCCTTCTTTGCGTCCCCTGCCGGAAAAAGGGCCCTTTCGTCCCCGCTGGTGCGCCGCGAGTGGTCGTTTAACCTGATGACGGGCGAGGACACCATGGTGCAGGGCGTTCTGGACCTGTGCTTCCTGGAAGGAGACGAGTGGGTGCTGGTCGATTACAAGACGGACTATGTGCAGGAAATGGATACCCTGCTGGCCCGCTACGCAGCCCAGCTCAACTGGTACCGCCGGGCGCTGGAAAGGCTGACGGGCCGGAAGGTCAGAGAGGCGCTCATTTATTCCGTCGCCTTGCGCGAAACTACCGTGGTCCCCGTCCAGGAGCCGTGAGAAAAAACAGCCGGTCCATCAGAAAAAAACGGATCGGACGCCCAGCGCCTATTGACAGTTCGGTCAAAACGAGTTAATATAACAAACGTTACATAACGTAGATTATGTAAAGAAATGGAGGCAGTATGCCGCCGAAAACCAGGATCACCGAGGACATGATCATCGAAGCCGCCGTGCGGGTCGCCCGGCGGGACGGATACGAGCAGATCAACGCCAGAACGGTTGCCAAAGAGCTCGGCTGTTCCACCCAGCCGGTGATGTACCATTTTTCCACCATCGACAGCCTGAAGCGGGCCGCCTTTGCGCGGGCGGACCAGCTGCACGGGGAATACCTGATGAGGGTTTCGCCGGGCGTGGATCCGGTATTGAGCATCGGCCTTCAGTACATCCGTTTCGCGGTGGAGGAGCCGCAGCTGTTCCGCTTTCTGTTTCAGTCCGGCTTCGTGCAGGAAAACAGCCTGATGGACATGATCCGCTCCGAAGCCCTGGAGCCGGTCCTGGCCGTTATGCGGGAAAGCGCCGGCCTCGACGCGGAACAGACCCGGGCGGTGTTCCTGACGGTGGCGATGTTCGCCCACGGCTATGCCAGCATCATCGCCAACAACGGGCTTACCTTTGACGAAACACTGATCGCGGAGCATCTGACGCTCGCCTGGACGGGGGCGGTGCTCGCCGCGAGACAGGAGAACGACGATGAAAGTGATCATTCACGACCTGGAGAGCCGCTATGACGGCCTGATCCGGGAACACTGCGACCGCGTGATCGCGGCGGACGGACGTTACGCCCCGTGCCAGGGCTGTTTTGGCTGCTGGACCAGCCACCCCGCGGAGTGCTTTATGAAGGATGGGCTCCGCCAGGTCTGCCGGGTCATCGGCCAGGCGGACGAGCTGGTGATCGTCACGAAAAACCTCTACGGCGGCTACAGCGCCGCCGTCAAAAACGTCCTGGACCGGTCCATCGGGACCTCCACGCCCCTCAGCACCTACCGGGGCGGCCAGATGCACCACACCCTGCGCTACGGAAAGCACGGCCTGTGGAAAGTGGTCGTCTACGGAGACATCACCGGGGAGGAACGAGAAACCTTCCGCCTGCTGGCTCAGCGCAACGCCCTCAACGACGGGTTTGAGCGGTCCGAGGCGGTATTTCTGGAAAACCTGGAAGGACTGGAGGCGTCGCTGTGAAAACGGTATTCATCAACTGCAGCCCGAAAAAGCGCTTCTGCGCCTCCTCGTATTTTTTGTTCCTGGAAGGTCTGTTTCTGCGCGGGGAAAAGGTCCGGGAAAATCTGCGCACTAAGGCGGATCATGACCGGATTTTAGCTCAGCTTCAGGACGCCCAGACCGTCGTGTTCGGCGTGCCGCTCTATGTGGACGGGATTCCGTCCCATGTGCTCAGCTTTCTTGAAAAAATGGAAGCCTTCTGCCGGAAAAAGGAGCTGCGCCTGAACGTTTACGTGATCGCCAACAACGGCTTCATCGAAGGAAAGCAGAACGAGCCGCTGATGCAGCTGTTCGGGCATTTCTGCGCCCGGGCCGGGCTTTCCTTCTGCGGCGGGGTCGGTGTGGGCGGCGGCGTGATGCTGAACGTGACGCGGATTCTGTTTGTGGTGCAGGTGGGGCTGCTGCTCCTCAATACAGTCTTAAGCGCGGTAAAGACAGGCGACTTCTTTCCGGCGGCCGCCTGGTCAAGCTTTTTGGAAAACGCCGGGATCCTCCTGTTTTTAAACGTGGGAGTCCTGTTTTACCTGATCCGCATGGCCCGCTGTATCCGAAAAGGCAGTGACAGCGGGAAGCGTTACACCCGGATCATGGTTCCCTCCTTTCTTTTCATCCTGTTCGCGGACATCTTCTTTATTATTATCTCCGTGCTGCAGGGCGGCATCTTCCGCGGCTGGCTCAGCAAAAAGCAGCCGGAAGCGTGATCTTTTTTCTTATATAAGGCTTTTATATGGGGCTGCCGCGGAGATGCGGCAGCCCCTGTTCTTGCAGCAGATTCGGAGCAAGCGCGCCGCAGGCCCTCCTGCCGTGATGGATCAGCAAAAAACGGAATCAATGCAAAACATGAAAAATCCGGTTGACATTCCGCCGGATATTGGGTAAAATATACCCGTCAACAGGCGGAAACAGGCGGTGGGATAGCCGCTCTTTTATTGCCGTCTGAAAAAACTATCGGAGGTTATCCTTATGAAGAAATTGGTAGCCCTGCTTCTTGCCGCGATGATGGTCCTGGCCGCCACCGGCGCCCTGGCCGACATCGTGATCTGCCAGAACAAAGTCGAAATCACCGCTGCCCTGGAAGAATTTGCCAAGGTTTATGAAGCGAAGACCGGCGTGCCCGTCAAGGTCATCACCGGCGGCGGTTCCTCTGACTACAACACCGTCCTGAAGGCCGAAATGCAGTCCGGCCGTGAACCTGACATCTGGGTCATCGAAGGCCCGACCGGCTATGAGCTCTGGGCGGACAAGATCGCCGACCAGGCCGGCGCCGAATGGACCAAGTACACCGCCGCCGCCTACATGGACGGCGACAAAGTCGTCGGCTTCCCGGTCGCCGTGGAAGGCTACGGCCTGGCTTACAACGCCGACATCCTGGCGAAGGCCGGTATCGATCCCGCTACCCTGACCAACTATGACGCCTACGCCGCCGCTTTTGAAAAGCTGGATTCCATGAAGGCTGAACTGGGCCTGGATATGGTCGTCTCCATGGTCGCCGGCACCACCACTGGCATGACCTGGGTCACGGGTCTCCATAACTTCAACGTCTACCTGACCGTGGGCAACAAGCGCAATGACACCACCTACATCGACCAGGTTCTGGCCGGCAAGGTGGACGCGGAGCGCTTCCATCAGTACTGCCAGTATGTGGCCCTGCTGTTCAAGTATTCCGATCCTGACATGCTGATCAACGGCACCCAGGACAGCCAGCTGGCCGCTTTCGCCAACGGCAAGGCCGCCTTCTATCATCAGGGCAACTGGATGGATCCTTCCCTGGTGCAGCTGAATCCCTCCTTTGAAATCGCCTATGCGCCGCACGCCTTCCTGCATGAAGACACCGACGGCATCCTGGTCAATCCTCCGTCCTGGTACGTGGTCAACGAGAACGGCAACAAGGACGAAGCGATTGCCTTCCTGAACTTCCTGGCCACCTCTGAAGAGGGCGCGGATTACATGGTCAACAAGGCGGCCATGGTGCCCGCTTTCACCAACGTGACCCTGGCCCCGACCACGCCTCTGTCCAAGTCCGTCATGGAATGGAACGCCGCCGGCAAGACCTATGACTGGCAGCAGTACAAGCTCCCGGACGGCTTCGGCATGGGCACCCTGGGCGCGATCTATGAACTGCTCGCTTCCGGCGCCATCGACGTGGACACCTTCGAAGCGATGATGATCGACGCGATCGCCTCCATCGCCAAGTAATTCAATCCATTCCGCAAGGGGGATGGCAGCAAGCGGGACGCGTCCCGAAACGCCATCCCCCCTTTTCTTCACTGTCCGCGGCGGAACCGCCATCGGCGGACCGCTGACTGCACAATCGGGAGGGTCCTTATGACCAGCAAACAAAAGCGCAAGCTGACGGAGGCGCTGTTCCTGCTGCCGACGCTGTTGGCGTTTGTGATGGTAATCATCATCCCCTTCATTTACGGTATTTATTATTCCTTTACCAACTGGCAGGGCACGGGCGCGGCGACCGCCTGGGTCGGGCTGGACAATTACAAGGCCATTTTCCAGGAGCCGGCCTTCCTGCACTCCTTCCTGGTGACGCTGCTGTTCACCGTGCTCAACGTGATCTCGGTTAACGTGGTGGCCTTCGTTATTTCCCTCCTGGTCACCAGCGAGATCCGCGGGCGGAACGTGTACCGGGCGGGCTTCTTTGTCCCCAACCTGATCGGCGGCATCGTGCTGGGCCTGGTCTGGCAGTTCATTTTCTCCAACATCTTGCCCCAGATCGGCACGGCCATCGGCTCCAAACTGCTGAGCAAGTCCCTGATCAGCAACAAGGACACTGTCATGGCCACCATGGTCATCGTCAATACCTGGCAGTACGCCGGCTACATCATGCTGATCTACGTCGCTTCGATCCAGGGTATTTCCAAGTCCGTCCTGGAGGCGGCCGAGGTGGACGGGGCGACCTACTGGAAGCGGATCACCCGGATCCAGATTCCGCTGATGGCGAACGCCTTCACCATTTCCCTGTTCCTGACGCTGACCAACTCCTTCAAGATGTACGACGTGAACGTGGCCCTGACCAACGGCGGCCCGACCGCGGTGTTCATGAGAAAGCCTGTGCAGGCTTCCGAGCTGCTGGCGCTGAACATCTATCAGACGGCGTTCAAGTACAACAACATGGCGCAGGGCCAGGCCAAGGCCGTGATCTTCTTTGTGGTGCTGACCATTTTCTCCATCATCCAGGTATCATATAATAAGAGTAAGGAGATTGAGGCATAATGGCAAAGCAAGCAGTAGTTATTGAACGCATGGCGGGCAGCAAGCCCCATAAAGGGCGTAAAATCGCGCTGGAAATCGTGACGCTGCTGCTGTTCATCCTGTTCATGATGCCCTTTCTCATCGTTGTGCTCAACTCCATGCGCACCAACGCGGAAATCATCAACGAACCGGTTGGACTCCCGCAGAACGTCGGCCAGCTGTGGACCAATATCTCGGATGTATGGAACAACCCGAACTTCAACTTCCTCTCGGCACTGAAGGACAGCGTGATCATCACCGTGCTGAGCCTGGCGGTCATCTCCATCTTTTCTTCCATGGCGGCCTGGGTGCTGGTCCGCAACAAGACCAAGTGGTCCAGGTTCCTGTTCATGATGTACGTGGCGGCCATGGTCATTCCCTTCCAGGTCGTCATGTTCCCGCTGATCACCTGGTTCAAAACCGTGGGCGACTTCATCCACATTCCCCTGCTGCGCAGCTACCAGGGCATCATCTTCGCTTACCTGGGCTTCGGCGAGGCCATGTCCATCTTCATCTTCCACGGCTTCATCAAGGGCGTTCCGCTGGAACTGGAAGAAGCGGCGGATATTGACGGCTGCAGCCGGGCGGGCACCTTCTTCAGGATCGTCCTGCCCCTGATTCAGCCGGTGTTCGTCACCGTCCTGGTGTTGAACGGTCTGTGGATCTGGAACGACTATCTGCTCCCGCTGCTGCTGCTGGGCTCCAGCGGCACGATCCGCACGATCCCGCTGGCGGTGCAGGGCTTCAACGGCGCTTACGTCAAGCAGTGGAACCTGATCATGGTGTCCACCCTGCTGGCCATGCTGCCGATCATCATCCTGTACCTGTTCGCGCAGAAGTACATCGTGCAGGGCATGGTCGATGGGTCTATCAAATAGCTCGCGAAGGGGACACGTCCCCCTCGCGGACACCCCCTCGGATTTGCCTCTCGCCCCTATCGGGGCTCCCGGGCGGCAAAGGCGCAAGGAAAGAATTTTTGCTCTCGCGGGGCAAGCTCCGCTTCGCAAAAATTCATCCTCGCACCGCGCATGTCGCTGCTGCGGATTTTAAATGGAGGGGCCGCGGCCCCTCCATACCACCCCGGGGTTTGCTGATCCCGGACAGCTATAATCGTAAGAGCAATCTAAGTTTTCTGTGTAGAATGGGCTGTTGCATTTTTTGCAACAGCTCCCTTTTGAAAAAAACGGAGGTACCGCAGATGAACGAAAAACGCGCTTGGTGGAAGGAAGCGGTCGTGTATCAGATTTATCCCCGCTCCTTTCAGGATACGAACGGGGACGGCGTCGGCGATCTGAACGGCATCACGAAACGGCTGGACTATCTGAAAAACCTGGGCGTGGACGTGATCTGGGTCTCCCCCTTCTATCCCTCGCCCAACTATGACAACGGGTATGATATTTCCGATTACCGGGGCATCCACCCGGAATTCGGCACCATGGAGGACTTTGACCGCATGCTTCATGGCATCCACGAGCGGGGCATGAAGCTGGTCATCGACCTGGTGGTCAACCATACCTCCTGGGACCATCCCTTCTTTGTGGAGAGCCGCAAGAGCAAAGACAACCCCTACCGGGACTATTATATCTGGCGGGACGGAAACAACGGCGGCCCGCCCAACAACTGGGGCTCCTGCTTCTCGGGCAGCGCCTGGCAGTACGACGAAGCGACGGACCAGTATTACCTCCACCTCTTCACCCCCCAGCAGCCGGACCTCAACTGGGCCAACCCGGAGGTGCGCGACCGGGTGTTCGACATGATGACCTGGTGGTGCGACAAGGGGATCGACGGCTTCCGCATGGACGTCATCGGGATGATCGGGAAGGAAAACTATCTGGACGGGGCCGTCCCACCCGGCGGCTTGTACGGCAGCTTTGAAAAATCCTGCCAGCATACGGAAACCACCCACCGCTACCTGCGCGAGATGCGGGAGCGGGTGCTGGACAAGTATGACCTTCTGACCGTGGGCGAAGCCGGCGGCACGGTGGAGCAGGGCATCCGCTACGCTTCCCTGGACGAAAAAGAGCTCAACATGATCTTCTCCTTCGAGCATAACGACGGGCTCAACGACGGCACCGAGCTGGGCAAGTGGAGCGACCACGGAGCCCCGCTCAAAGAGGTGCGGGAAATCATGAACCGCTGGCAGCTGGGGCTGATCGGCAAGGCGTGGAACAGCGTCTATCTGAGCAACCACGACCAGCCCCGCCAGGTCAGCCGCTACGGCAACGACAGCCCCCTGTTCCGGGTCCGCAGCGCCAAGATGCTGGCGACGCTGATCCACATGATGCACGGCACGCCCTATATCTACAACGGCGAGGAGCTGGGCATGACGAACGCCTACTTCACCCGTCTGTCCGACTATCAGGACGTGGAGGTGCACAATGCCTGGAAGCAGTGGGTGGCATCCGGCCGGGTCCACCCGGAGGACATGATGCGCTATTTCGCCCGCATCGCCCGGGACAACGCCCGCACCCCGATGCAGTGGGACGATACGCCCAACGCCGGCTTTACCACCGGCACCCCCTGGCTGGCCGTCAACCGCAACTATCTGATGATCAACGCGGAGGACGAGGTCGGCGACCCGGACAGCGTGTATAATTATTATAAGGAACTGATCCGCCTGCGCCATACCCACGACGTGATCGTCTACGGCAGCTTCGAGCCCCTTCTGAACGACGACGAAAACGTCTATGCCTACCGCCGCGTTCTGGATGGAACCGTTCTGACCGTGCTGTGCAACTGGACGGACAGGACCGTTCCCTGCGGGCTCAAGGAGGAGTCGCCGGGAGACATCCTGATTTCCAACTACGCCCTGCACAAGGAAGGGGTTTTGCAGCCCTACGAAGCCATTGTTAAACTGGGCAAGGAGTAAACATGGAGCGATCCCGCGGGAAACGGCTGGTTACGCTGTTTTTCAGTATGCTGTATATCAGCGCCTTCACCTTCGGCGGCGGCTTTGTGATCGTCACACTGATGAAGCGCAGGTTTGTGGACGAGCTGCATTGGCTGGACGAACAGGAGATGCTGGACATGACGGCCATCGCCCAGTCCAGCCCGGGGGCCATCGCGGTGAACGCGGCGGTCCTGGTGGGCTGGAAGGTGGGCGGCTTCGCGGGGATGGTGACGGCGGTGCTGGGCACCGTCCTGCCCCCCGTCGCGATCCTCTCCCTGATCTCCCTGTTCTACGCCATGTTCGCGGAAAACCGCATCGTGGCCCTGGTGCTCCGGGGCATGCAGAGCGGCGTAGCCGCCGTCATCGTGGACGTCGCCCTGGGCCTTGGGGCCAAGGTGCTCAAAAACAGGAAGTGGGTACATAACGCCATCCTGGCCGCTGCCTTTGCCGCTACCTTCTTTTTCAAGGTCAACGTGGTGTGGATCATCCTGTGCGCCGCGCTGGTTGGGGTGATCCTTGCCCTGGCGGAAAGGAAAGGAGGGATGGCGAAATGACGCTGCTGGAGCTTTTCCTCAGTTTCCTTCAGATCGGCCTGTTTTCCATCGGCGGCGGCTATGCCGCCATTCCCCTGATTCAGAGCCAGGCGGTGGAAATCCACGGCTGGCTCACGGCGGAGCAGTTTCTGGACCTGGCCACCATCGCCGAGATGACCCCGGGCCCCATCGGCATCAACGCGGCGACCTTCGTCGGCATGCGTGTGGCCGGTCTGGCCGGAGCGGCGTCCGCGACCCTCGGGTTCGTGCTGCCGTCCTTGATCATTGTATCGCTGCTGTCCTGGGTCTATCTCCGCTTTCGGCAGCTGCCCATGCTGCAGAGCGTCCTTGCCTCCCTGCGGCCGGCGGTGGTGGCCCTGATCGGGGCGGCGGGGCTTCGAATGTTCCTGCAGGTCGGCTTCGGCGGCCAACTGGACATCGCCCGGGCGGACTGGGCGGCCATCGCCCTGTTCGCCGCCGCCCTCTTCGGCCTAAGGAAATACAAAATGAGCCCGATCCTGACCATCGCCCTGTGCGGGGCGGGCGGGCTGATATTAGGATTATTAGGGATCATACAATAAATCAAAGGTCCGCCCTCCGATCAGAGAGCGGACCTTGTTGTATATTGCCGTCGTTTCAGCGGTTCCTCAGAAGCCGAACCCGCCGGACGGGGCCTGGTGGGGGAACGTCTGCCTCTCCAGGGTGATGACCACCCCGTAGCCTGCCGCGATATTCGGGGAAACGGCAATCACCCGCCAGCCTTCCTTGGCCCAGCGGTTCATTTCGTCTTCTGCTTTTTTGACGGAAACGTCGACGACCTTGTACTCAAACACTGCAGGTTCCTCAAACTATCTTAGAACAGGTCCGCGGCGTCATCCAGCACCTTCTGCTGGCCGGTCAGGAGGGCCTGCAGGCGGGTGCGGTAATCGGAGGCGGAGGTCTTGAGGGATTCGATGCTCTTTTCCAGGGCGGCCTTTTCTTCGCTCAGGCGCTTGTTCTGGCTGACAAGGGAATCCTTCGCCTCGCGGATGATGCGGTCGGCCTCGGTCTGGGCCCCGCTGACCTTTTCGTCATAGATCTTCTTGGCTTCGGCCACGGTTTGGTCGTAGACCATCTGAGCCTTGGCCAGGATGTTCGCGGCGTCCACCGTGACGGGGGTGGGAGCGGGCTCCGCCGGCTTCCGGGGCTCTTCCTTGGGCTCCTCGCGGACGGGGGCGGCGGGACGGGTGTCCCTGCGCACCGGCGCGGGCTGGGGAACGGCAGGCTCCTTTTCTTCGGGGGCTTCCGTCTCCTCCACCACCTCGATGGGGGCGGGGACAAAGGCGGGAGCGGCCGCGGACGGGGCGGGAACGGCGCCGGGGTGGGTCTTGAACACCTGGGTCTGCCCGGCCTTGCTCAGCCGCATCTGCAGTCCGGCGATTTCCTCGTGCAGCCGGTCCATTTCGTCGCAAATTTCATCCAGAAACTCGTCGACCTCTTTGCGGTTGTAGCCCATCGCGGCGCGGCTGAATTCCTTGCTTTCGATCATCTGTACGGTCAGTGCCATAGAAACTTCCTCCATATCTCGTCTTTACGGGAGAGGATCCCATCGGCGGTCCGGCGGATAAAACAAAGTCCGCGCGGAACAGGAAAGAGTCCGCCGGTTCATCCGGCGGATGCCGCAGGCACCCTGAAAGGGCGCATGTGCCGTGCGGACTTTGTTGAGGGTTCCAGAGGGGAGGGCGAGGGGGCACACCCTCGCGTCCAATCGTACACACCGGCTTTGCCGGTGTGGGCGGGGTTTTCTTAAAAAGAAAACAATCCTTGCGGATTTGCCGCCCGGGAAGGCCGGCGGCCTGACAGGCAAATCCGTTCAGAGGAAAGCGTGGGAAGGGGAAGGATTCCCCCTTCCCAATTTTATCAAAGCGCTTCTGCTTCATGATCCGGAGCGTAGCCCGTGCCGCGCTCCTGCGCTTCAAAAGGGGGCTGTTCGGGGGTGGGCTGGGGCTGGCGGGCGTAAAACTCCGTCCCGTCCGCCGCGGCGTTCTGCATGCCCTGGGCGTAAGCGTTATAGCCGTTTTGCGGGGCCTGCTCCTGATAGCCGTAGCCCTGCGCGGCGCTCTGCTGGTATTCGCCCTGGTAGGAACGGTAGCTGTTCTGGCCCTGGGGCGCTCTGGCGGCGGCGCGGCGGCCGGAGCCGTTCATCTGGCTGATCATCGGGTCGGCCCAGACGCTGACCTGGCCGGGGGCGGCCAGATAGGAGCCGTAGCGGGAAACCTTCGTAATGGAAGCGGACAGGGAGAAGCACGCGCCGGCCATCATGTCCACATAGCGGCGCATTTCAGCCTGGTCCTGAATGCCGTCCATCACCACCAGCAGGATCTCTCCCGCCCGCAGATAGGAAATGGCGCTGCGGCAGTCGTTGAACCCGCGGACCGTGATCACGCGGACGCTGGCGGGCTTGGCCTCCTGCGGCTGTTCCCCGCTGTAGCTGCCCGGGAAGGGCACTACCTTCTGGGGGTCCTGCTGCTGGGCCTGTGGGTTGCGGGAACGCTGTTCCTCCACCTGGGCGGCGAACTGGGTGACCGGCTGCTGATAGGGCGCCTGCTGGTAAGCCGCCTGGGGCTGCTGGGGATAGCCCTGCTGATACGCCTGCTGGTAGCCCTGCTGAACCGGCTGCTGATACTGGGGAGCCTGCTGATAGACGGGCTGCTGGTACATCTGCTGCTGCTCGTTCATCTGCTGCTCTTCCTGGGCGTAGCGCTCTTCCCGGTACTGGCCGCGGCGGCGGCGGGTGGGCTGCTGCTGCTCTGGCTCATAGGGCGGGTCATTTACGTCATAGACGGCGCCGCTTGAGTAGCCGTAGCCGGAATCCCGGTCGCCGTAGAGAAAACGGTTGACCTTCTGGGAAGCGGTATTTTTGAGCCGGGTGAAAAAATTATCCTTCGCGGGCATGGAGAAACCTCCTGCGGGTGTTGTACGATTTTCCCGCTGTTCAACCGATCTATATAGAGGCGGCTGCCAGCGGATCGCCGGATATGGCCATCCATAAAAACAATACAGCGGGGCGCTGTAAGCAGACAAAACCACACCTTGCATTATAACCCGGATATTTCGGTTTTGCAACTGTTTTGCCCGGATTTTTCAAAAATTTTGTCACAGAATCGTCATAATTTCAAAAAATTCTGCTTGCCTTTTCTTTGGACATGCGCTATAATACCTAATTGGCACATCCTTGCGCCGTCCGTCTGAGACGGCGCCATAAGTCCATGAGGAGGTGAAAGTCATGAACAAGTATGAACTGGTGTACATCATCACGCCTGACATCGATGAGGAGGCCCGCAAGGTCGTCCACACCCGTGTCCAGGACCTGATCGCTCAGAACAGCGGTGAGGTTACCAAGGTCGACGATTGGGGCAAGCGCCGTCTGGCCTATGCCATCGAAGACAGGAACGAAGGCTGGTATGTTCTGGTGAACTTCAACGCCGAGAGCGAAGTTCCCCGCGAGATCGAGCGTAACCTGGGCAACATGGATGCTGTCCTGCGTTATCAGATCATCCGCGTGCTGGAAAAGCGCTCCAACGTGAAGCCCCGTCCCGTGCGCACCGCGCCCGCTGCCGAAGCGGCCCCCGCTGCTGAAGCGGCTCCCGCCGAAGAAGCGCCTGCCGCGACGCCTGCCGAATAAGGGGAGGGCATCATGAACAAGCTGTTTATCGTCGGCAACCTCACCAGAGACCCCGAGCTGCGCACCACGTCCAGCGGCATCTCCGTGTGCTCCTTTACCGTGGCGGTCAACCGCCGGCGGTCGAGCACGGCGGCCGGTCAGCCGGAAGCGGATTTCTTCCGCGTCTCCGCCTGGCGCGCCCTGGGCGAGAACTGCCAGAAGTATCTGGCGAAGGGCCGTAAGGTCGCGGTTACCGGTGCCGTTTCCGTTTCCACCTACCAGGGAAACGACGGAACCACCCGCGCGACCCTGGAAGTGAACGCGGACGACGTGGAATTCCTGAGCCCCAAGGGCGAAGGCGGCGCTCCCGCCGATATGCCCTCCGCCGGGTATGCCCCCGCCGGCCCTGTGCCCCAGGGCAGCAGCTTTGTGCAGGTCGATGAAGAGGAACTGCCTTTCTGATTCTGAATGAAGGAGGATGTACATATGTCTGAAGATCGCGGCGAACGGAAACCCCGTCCGCATGGCGGCGCCCGCCGCCGTCCGCGCCGCAAGGTGTGCGACTTCTGCGTCAGCAAGATCGAATATATCGATTATAAGGACGCCGGCCGTCTGCACCGCTACATCAACGAGCGCGGCAAAATCCTGCCCCGCCGTGTGACCGGCAACTGCGCCAAGCATCAGCGCCAGCTGTCCGAGGCCATCAAGCGCGCCCGTGCCATCGCGCTGCTGCCCTACACGGTAGAGTAATTAAAAAAGATCAACCCCTCCGCCTTTCAGTAGGAAGCTGAAAACGGAGGGGTTTCTTTTTCCGTACATGGTCACAGGGATTGAATTGCCCAGAGCGGGATGTTCCTAACCCAGCCCTGATCAACAGCTCCGGCCATCGATGTGCGGACGGCGTAGGCGGGCTGGTATTTTTCAAAATAGGTTTTCAGGCTCTTGGAGCGCAGATTGACTTCGGCCTTGACTTCCAGCGGGAGGATGCCTCCGTTTTTCTGAATCAGAAAATCTGTTTCATAGGTGGATTTTTCACCGGAATAGTAGTAAGGGGTATATGGAGTGGCGGCCACCAGCTGTTGGAGTACGTATTGCTCTGTCAACGCGCCCTTGAATTCCACAAACAGGTTGTTTCCCAGACGAACGCTGTCAATATCCAGCTCGCTGAGCGCGCCTAATAAACCGACATCAATCATAAACACCTTAAAGGCGGATAAATCGACATAGGCTTTCAGAGGCATGGCGGGCTTTTCCACCTTGTATACTAGATGAATCAGTCCGGCGTCCCGCAGCCACTGGAGGGCCAGCTCAAAATCCTTCATCCGGCCGCCCTGTTTGATCTGACCGAAGAAGAACTTTTTATTTTCTTTGGCCAGCTGGAGGGGGATGGCGTTCCAGGCCATCCGGATCCTGGGCAGGAGGGAAGCGGCGGCGTGCTTTCCAAAGTCACCTTCATACTGGCTGAGAATGCTCAGCTGCAAAGCCCGGGCGTCCTCATAATTTTGCGTCTGGCAAAACCGGTCTGCCACCTCAGGCATGCCGCCCACGATCATGTATTCCCGGAGAAACTGGATATAGCGCTCCTGGAAAAGGTTGATTTCCGGATTCTGCCAGTTTCCCAGGAATCCGGCGAGCTTCGTTTCTCCCCGGGCCAGCAGGTATTCCTGAAAACTGAGCGGGTGAAGCCACAGCTCATCGACCTTGCCGACGGGAAAGGAAATATCCTGGTGAAGGGCGACCCCAAGCAGAGAACCGGCGGCGATGATGTGATAAGCCGGCGCTTCTTCCTGAAAATATTTCAGCGCTTCCACAACCCGGGGAGCGTTCTGCACTTCGTCAAAAATCAGCAGGGTGTTCTCCGGTTCGATCTGAACGTGCAGCTCAATCTCCAGCGCTTCAATGATTCTGTGCGCGGAATAATCCGCGTCAAACAGAGAGGCGATCCGCCGGTTATTGTAAAAAGATATATACACGGTCTGGCTGTAACAGGCGCTTCCAAATGCGCGCATCAGCCAGGTTTTGCCTACCTGGCGGGCACCCCACAGAATCAAAGGCTTCCGGTAAGGGCTTTCTTTCCAGCGCCGCAGTTCCTTCATCAATAAGCGTTCCATACTTTCCCGCCTTTCCTGACAGTGGTTCAGACTGATTATATCCCGAAAAAATAGCCCGCGCAAGCCTTATCGGCGAAAAAGTGTAATCTGAACACATTTTTTTGTCGGAAAAAGTGTATCGAAAACACACTTTTTCGCCGATAAAGCGATTGGCGCGGACAGATTGCAAAAGGCGGCGGATTTTTGTATAATAAAACGAAAGGGGCGGGCGGCCGTCCTGAAGGCGTTGGGAGGACGGACGATGCTGCGGTATCAGGGCGTTATTTTCGATATGGACGGGGTGCTGTGCAGGACGGACCGGCTGCATTATCAGGCCTGGGTGCAGTTTACGGAAAAGTACGGCCTTCCCTTTTCGGAGGAGCTGAACGACCGGATTCAGGGCCGGGGCCGGATCGTGAGCATGGACATGGTGCTGGGCGAATGGGGCAAAACCCTTTCACCGGAGGAAAAGCAGCGGCTGATCCTGGAAAAGAACGACCGGTTCCTGGCCCTGGCGGACAGGCTGACCCCGGGGGACGCTGTGCCGGGGGTGCCGGAAACCCTTTCCGCCCTCCGGTCGCTGGGCCTGCGCCTGGCCCTGGGCTCTTCCAGCCGGAACGCCCGGCTGGTGATGGAGAAGCTCCGCCTAAGCGCCTTCATGGACGCCTGGGTGGACGGGACGGAGGTGCAGGCCTGCAAGCCCGCGCCGGACATTTTTTTAGCCGCCGCTGAAAAGCTGGGCCTCGCCCCGACGGACTGCCTGGTGGTGGAGGACGCCGAGGCCGGGGTGGAGGCTGCCCTCAGGGGCGGGTTTTCCGCCGCGGGGATCGGCCCCGCCAGCGCGGACGCCCGCTGCCGCCACCGCCTGAGCTGTTTTTCAGACCTGCTGAAGGCCGTTTCTCTGGAGGAATGACATGCCGATCATTCAGATTCCCGCCCTCCCCTTTCCCCCGGCGGATATGTTTTTCAGCCTCACGGACGCCCAGCTGCGCAGCCGGCAGGAGCCGGAAAAGGGGCTGTTGATCACGGAGGGTCCCCGGGTCACCCGGACGGCGCTGGACCAGGGGCTCCAGCCGACCGCCCTGCTGATGCGGCAAAAGATGATCGCCGCCGAAGGGGCGGATCTGATCGCCCGGTGCGGGGACATCCCGGTATTTACGGCGGAGGACCAAGTGCTTTCCGCCCTGACGGGCTTTAAGCTGCAGCGCAGCTGGGTGCTGGGGGCGTTCCGCAGGCCGGAGGAAAAGACCGTCCGGGAGGCGATCCGGGGGGCGCGCCGTGTCGCCGTGCTGGAGGGCATCAACGAGCCGTCCAACGTCGGGGCGATCTTCCGCTCTGCCGCCGCCCTGGGGGCGGACGCGGTCCTGCTGACGCCGGACTGCTGCGACGTCTGGCACCGCCGTTCCGTGCGGGTCTGTATGGGCGCCGCCTTTTTCGTGCCCTGGGCGCGGACGGATGAAAACCGCGGCTTTCCGGAACTGAAGGAGGCCGGCTTCCACACGGTGGGGCTGGCCCTGCGGGACAGCTCCCTGTCCCTGGAGGATCCCTCGCTGGTGGCGCGGGAAAAGCTGGCCCTGTATCTGGGCACGGAGGATTCCGGCCTTCGGGAGGACACCGTCCGCCGGTGCGACGACGTCGTCAAAATCCCCATGGCCCGGGGGATCGACTCGCTGAACGTGGCGGCCTGCGCGGCCGTCGCCTTCTGGGCGCTGCGGACCCGGGACGGGGACAAGGGTTTCACGGAGACAGAGGCATGAGCTACATTCACGTCCAAAATCTGAGCAAGCGCTTTACCGTCCGCAAAAAGCGGGAAAAGGGAAGCCTGCTGCGGGAAAAGGAGGAGGTACAGGCCCTTCGGGGCGTATCCTTCGACATCGGGCAGGGGGAGCTGATCGGCTACATCGGTCCGAACGGGGCCGGCAAATCCACCACGGTCAAGATCCTTTCCGGCATTATGACGCCGGACGGCGGGGAGGCCGTGGTGGGCGGCCAGGTCCCGTGGCGGGAGCGGAAAACCTATGTCCGCCGCATCGGCGTGGTCTTCGGTCAAAGGATGCAGCTGTGGTGGGACGTCCCGATCCTGGACAGCTTCAGCCTGCTCCGCGACATCTACCGCGTGCCGGAAGAGGCTTATCAGGCCCGGCTGTCGGAGCTGACGGAGGCCCTTTCCCTGAAAGATATCCTGAGGACGCCCCTTCGCCAGCTGAGCCTGGGCCAGCGGATGCGGGCCGAATTGTGCGGGTCCCTGCTGCACCGGCCGGAAATCCTCTTTTTGGACGAGCCGACCATCGGACTGGACGCTGTCAGCAAGCTGGCCCTGCGGGACTTCCTTCGCTGGGAAAACCGGGAACACCGCACCACCATCCTCCTGACCACCCACGACATGGAGGACATTTCCGCACTGTGCTCCCGGGTCATGGTGCTGGGCCACGGCAGCAAGCTGTACGACGGGGAGCTACAGGACCTTCTGCGCCGCTATGACCGGACGAGGACCGTCGACATCCGCTACGGCCGGGAGGGCTGCGTTCCGGCGGTGCCCCCGTCCGTCGTGATGGAGAAAAACGGGGACGGCTTCCGCCTGACCTACCGGCCGGAAAGCTACCCGACGGCGGACCTCCTTTCGGCGCTGCAGCAGGCCGGCCCCATCCGGGAGATGACCGTGCAGTCCCAGAACATCGATCATCTGATCGCCGACATGTACCGGGAGATGGATTTATGAGGGCCTGTCTTTCCGTGTTCCGGCTGCGGCTGCGGCTGGAGACCCAGTACCGCGGGGCGGCCCTGGGCGGGATCGTCTGCCAGATCTTCTTCGGGCTGATCCTGTCGGCCCTGTACCGCGCCCTCTACTTTGGCAAGCCCCAGGTCCGGCCCCTGGCCCATGTGATCACCTATGTGTGGCTGCAGCAGGCCTTTTTCCGGATGCTGCTTTCCTCGGACGGGGACCTGATGGACAAGATCCGCACCGGGGGCATCGCCTACGACCTGTGCCGCCCGCTGCCGCTGTACGGCTTTTACTACGCCCGGATCATGGCGCAGAAGCTGATGGGGAGCCTGCTGCGGGCTGTGCCGATGATCATTTTCGCCGCCCTGCTGCCCGGCGGCTGGGGGATGGGCGCGCCTGCTTCCCTGCCGGCCCTCCTTGCCGCGGCCGCCGCATTGGTCCTGGGCCTTTCCTGCGTGTGCGCGATGGAGAACATCACCATGGCCTTCACCATGCGGACGCTGGACCCACGGGGGATCCAGGCGATGCTGAACCTGCTGATGACCATCCTGTCCGGCAATTTGTTGCCCCTCACCCTGTTCCCGGACAGCTGGCAGCGGATGATCACCCTGCTGCCCTACGCCCAGCTGCTGGACGCCCCGATCCGCCTGTACACCGGCGAATATGCCCTGGGCCAGGCGCCCCAGGTCCTCCTGCTGCAGGCGGGATGGACGGCGGCGCTGATCGCGGCGGGGTGCTGGCTGTGGAAGCGGAATCAAAAGAGGCTGGTTTTACAAGGGGGATAAATCCCCCGCGAGGGGGACGCGTCCCCCTCGCGAACACCCCCTCGGATTTGCCTCTCGGACCTGCGGTCCTCCCGGGCGGCAAATCCGCAAGGAATGTATTTTTGCTCCGCAGAAGTGGAGGAAGGCTTCACCACCCAAGGCACATTCTGCTCCGCAAAAATACTCCTCGCGGCGTACATGCCGCCGCTGCGGATTTGAATCAGGGGGTGTCCCCCTGATCACCCCCCAGATATAGAATGACATTTTGTATGTTAAAACAGACAATGAGCTTGGAGCGAATCATCCATATGGACACTTTGCGCATATACCTTCGCTCGATGGGGATTCTGATCAAAGGACAGCTTCAGTATCCCGTATCCTTTTTTCTGCAGACGTTGGCGCAGCTGATCATGGAAGGTGGGGAGCTGCTGGCGGTGATTTTGCTGGTGGACCGGTTTGACCATCTGAACCAGTGGGGTCCGGGGGATCTGTACTTCTTTTTCGGGCTGATGTCCGTTACCTTTTACCTGACGGAGTGCTTCGGCCGGGGGATCACCGGGAATTTTCCCTCCATGGTGCGCTCCGGCCAGCTGGATACCCTGCTGGTCCGTCCGCGGGGGATCTTGACCCAGGTGCTCTGCAGCGCCGTGGACCCGCGGCGGGTCGCCTGTATGGCGGTGGGCACGGTCTCCCTGATCATCGGGAGCCGGATGGCGGAGATCTCCTGGTCGGCCTCCAAGGCCCTGCTGCTGGCGGAGAGCGTTTTCTGTGGGTTTTTCCTGATCCTGGGCCTGTTCCTGATTGAAGGAATCCTCTGCATCCACAGCGTCAAATCGGTGGAGATTGCCAACGCCCTGACCTACGGCGGCCGGAGCGCCTGCCAGTACCCGGTGGACGTCTTTCCCCGCCCGCTCCGCACCCTGTTTACCGTGGTCGCCCCGTTTGCGCTGGTCATGCACGTCCCGGCCTCCCACATCCTGGGCAAGCCCATCTTCGGCTGGCCGGGGTGGACCGCCTTTGTCAGCCCTCTGGCCGGCTTTGTTTTGTTCTTCGTGATGACGGCCCTGTTTGCCAGAGCCATGCGCTTTTACCGTTCGGCGGGAAGCTGAGCGGCGTCGTTTGCTGCAAAGGAGGCTTCGGATGATCCGGGCAGTGATTTTTGACATGGACGGGGTGCTGACCGACAGCGAACGGCTGGGGGTGGCCATCACCTGCGAAGCGGGGCGGGAGATGGGGTTTGAGATCCCGGAAAGCGCGGTGATGAAGACGCTGGGCATCACCTGGGCCGCCAGCGTGGGGCTCTATGAGGAGGAGTTTCCGGGGCTGGACGTGCCTAAGATGTTCGACTGCGTCCGGGAGCGGCTGGTGAGCCTGGGGCAGCAGGGGAAAATGCCGCTAAAGCCCGGCGTTCACCGGATCCTGGATACGCTGGAGCGCCTGGGCATCCCCAAGGCCGTGGCCTCCTCCAACGGTCCCGGGGCGATCCGGGCCTATCTGACCGGGGCGGGCATCGTCGGCCGCTTTGATCAGGTGATCAGCGGGAACGAGTGCGCCAAATCCAAACCGGAGCCGGATATTTTTCTGCTGGCGGCGGAGCGGCTGGGCGTCCCCCCGGAAGCCTGCCTGGTAGTCGAGGACAGCCCCAGCGGCGTCCGCGCCGGACGGGCGGCGGGGATGACGGTCTGCATGATCCCCGACCTGGCCCCGTTTACCGAGGAGCTTCGCCCCTGCTGCGACTGGGTGCTGCCGTCGCTGAACGAGCTGGCAGACGCTCTGGAGCGGGGCAGGACACCGGAGAAACCGGAGGCGCAAAATGGCTGAAACGATCCTCTGCGTGGGGAAGCTCAAGGAAAAATACTGGCGCGACGCCGCCGGGGAATATGAAAAGCGCCTGACCCGTCTGACCCGGCTGGAAATCGTCGAGCTGCCGGACCTGCCGGAGCCGCAGAACGCCTCGGACGCCGACCGGGACAAGATCAAAAAGCGGGAGGGAGAGGCGATTCTTTCCCGCCTTAAGCCGGACGACGACGTGGTGGCCCTTTGTATCGAAGCGCCCGAATGGAGCAGCGAGAGGCTTTCCGCCTTTCTCTCTGCGCAGGATCAGGGCGGGCGGCGCACGGTGTTCGTCATCGGCGGGTCCCTGGGCCTGTCGGACGCCGTCGTGGCCCGGGCAAACGCGAAGCTGTCCATGTCCCCGATGACCTTCCCCCACCAGCTGGCCCGGGTCATGCTGCTGGAACAGCTCTATCGGGCGAGGAAGATTCTGGCGGGAGAAAAATACCATAAATAACAACGCGGCCCTGGGGCCGCTAACATGAGAGTGAAGAGTGGAGAGTTTTCGCGGCCTTCGGCCGCAGAGTGGAGATGAGATGGTCTCCAGATTGATCAAAACCATATCAAATCTTCACTCTTCACTCTGTTTGCGAAGCAAACGAAAACACTTCACTCTGAAAAAGAAGGGAGAAAGAATCAATGGATTATATTGAACTGACAGTTTCCACCACCACCTTCGGGGCGGAAACGGTATCGGAGATTCTGATGGAAAACGGGGCGGCGGGGACGCAGATCATTGACCGCAACGACCTGCCGGACCCGGACCATCCCGGGAAAAACTGGGAGCTGATGGACCGGACATTGATCGAGCAGGCGCCGGAAGACGTCCAGGTCAAGGCCTGGCTGGAGGCTTCGGCAGCGGTCGCCGTTGTGGAGGCGGTCCGCGCGAGGCTGGAGGGGCTGAAGGCGGCCGACCAGGCCGGGGCCCTGGGCGCGCTGACCCTGTCCACCGGGTCCATCCGGGAAGAGGACTGGGCGGAAAACTGGAAGCAGTATTTTAAGCCCTTCCGCGTGTCCGAGCATCTGGTGGTCAAGCCCACCTGGGAAACCTGGGACAAACAGCCCGGCGACCTGATCATCGAGATCGACCCGGGCATGGCCTTCGGCACCGGCACCCACGAGACGACAGCCCTGTGCATCGAGCTGATCGAGCGGTATTACCGGGGTGGGAAGCTGCTGGACGTCGGCACCGGCTCCGGCATCCTGGCCATCGCCGCCGCCCTGCTGGGGGCGACGGACGTCGTGGCGGTTGACATCGACCCGGACGCCGTCCGCGTGGCGAAGGAAAACGTGGAAAAGAACGGCCTGTCCGACCGGATCGCCGTCCGGGAGGGGGACCTGCTGCAGGGCCTGAGCGAGCGGTTTGACTTTGCCGCCGCCAACATCCTGGCCCCGGTCATTCAGATGCTGGCCGCGCCGCTGACCCGGCACCTGAACCCGGACGGGCTCTTCGTCTGCTCCGGGATCATCGAGGAAGCTGCGCCGGACGTGGAAAAGGCCCTTCTGGACGCGGGCTATGAGATCCTGGAAAGCAAAACCAGGGGAGACTGGCACGCGTTTGCCGCGAAGAAGAAGTAAGCGGAAAGACTGCAAATGCGTAATGCCTAATGCGTAATGCGTAATGAATGGTTGTGACGCGGTTGATCGGAAAGCAATTCCGCCGCCGCAGGCGGCGCATTACGAATTACGCATTATGAATTACGAATTATTCTTGTGGGGGTGGGTAGTTGCATCGGTTTTTTGCTGAACGGTATGGGGAAAACGCTGCCCGGCTTTTGCCGGAGGAGGCGCGCCACGCCCTGACGGTGCTGCGCCTCCGCGAGGGGGACGCCGTGCAGGTGATCCTGGAAGAACATCTTTTTGACGCCCGGATTCAATCCGTCCAGGACGGGGTCACGGCAGAGCTGCTTTCCGCCCTGCCGAGCCCGGAGCCATCCGTCCGAGTGTGGCTCGTACAGGGCCTGCCCAAAGCGGACAAGATGGACTGGATCGTGCAGAAATGCACCGAGGCGGGGGCATACGCCGTTCTCCCGGCGGCCATGCCCCGGTGCGTTGTCCGCCTGTCTGGGAAGGACGGGGAAAAGAAGGCGGAGCGCTGGCAGCGGATCGCCGCCGAGGCCGCCAAGCAGTCTGGCCGGGCCCACGTGCCGGAGGTGTTCGCCCCAGGTTCATTGGAGAATGCCCTGGCCCGCGCCCCGGAGGGTTCCCTCCTGCTGGTTCCCTGGGAGGAGGAAAGGGCCCTGCCTCTGCGCAGGGCGGTATCGGAACACCCGGACGCCAAAGACATCGTCCTGGTGATCGGGCCGGAGGGCGGCATGGGCGAAGAAGAGATCTCCTTCCTCAAAGCCCGCGGAGCCCTGCCGGTGACCATGGGCCCGCGCATCTTCCGCACAGAAACCGCCGCCGTCGCCGCCGTAATATTAACCCTGAGCGTTCGGGGAGATTATGACTGAATCAACAAAGATAGGGCCGCTGCAGAAAACTGCAGCGGCCCCGTTGCGATTGTCGTCCCAGCCTTGAAAGCAAGGAGTGGGATGATTATTTGATTTCGTTATAAGCGGCGTCCATCAAACCTTTCATATAGCCGATGGCGTAGGCGAACTGCGCCAGGTCGCCGCCGGTGCCCGGGGCGGTCTCGAAGATGTGGTCCGGATAGATCGCCTGGTCGTAGCCTTCCTGAACCAGGACGCGCATGATGGACATCATGTCGAAGTAGCCGTCCTCGGCCAGGACCTCGGTGAAATGAGGCAGGGGGCAGGAGACGTTGCGGAAGTGCACCGTCAGCACCCGTTTGGCCCGGACGAACTCGCGCAGGTCGCTCAGGATGTCGCCAAAGTTCTTTCCGCCTTCCAGCCAGCAGCCGCAGCAGAACTTGATGCCCAGGATGCCCGGTTCGATGGCGTCGGCCATTTTGAGGGCTTTTCGGTAGCAGTCGCTGTTGTGGATGAGGCTGGCGTAGCCCTCGTACATGGGATAGGGCGGGTCGCTGGGGTGGAGGGAAAGCTTCATGCCGACCTCCTTGGCGATGGGCAGGGCCCGCTCCAGGAGGTAATGGAAGGCGTCCCACAGCTCCTCTTCCTCCACGACGTGGTCGTACAGGGGAGGACGGCGGAGAATTTCGTCCATGTCCACGGTGCGGCCCTTGGCCCCGTGGGTCAGGTCGCTGGCGAAATAGCCCGTATGGGATACGCGGCTGTTGCCGATGTAGCCCACCGGCACGCCGGCCTTGCCCAGGATGCGGTTCAGGTCGTTGTATTTGTCGATCCAGGTATCCCGGTCCTTCAGGCCCAGATGGATGGACATGTGCTTGTAGAGAAAGCCGTTTCCGGCGTCGTCCACGGTGAGCCCGGCGCCGCGCACCTTGTCCAGGATCCGGTTCACGTCCTCGTAGTTGGAATGGTCGTTATGGAACATCACAAAGCAGTGTGAAAGGCCCATCTGCCGTAGATACTGGAGATATTCGTCGGTGGCGTTTTCTGACCGCACGCAAAGCTGCGGTTTCATCAAAGCCTGCATTCGTTTAAGCCTCCGATCATGGATAGAGGTTTTGTTCTATGCTCAACGCTGAAGTCGAGCCAAATCAATCGCTATATCTCAGGGGTTTCAGGGGGCGAAGCCCCCTGAGGGAAATCCGCAGCGGCGACATGTGCGTCGCGAGGAGAATTTTTGTGTAGCAGAGCTTGCCCTGCGGAACAAAAATTCATACCTTGCGGATTTTCCGCCCGCGAGCGAAGCGAGAGGAAAATCCGAAAAGGGGGGTACCGAAGGGGGGACGAAAGTCCCCCCTTCGAAGTCTTACTTAGCTTCCTTCCATGCCTTTTCAGGCGTCCAGGCTTCCGCGGTGGTGGAGCAGATGCCGGTGTCATGGACGCCGGGCTGCGCGTAGCAGTAAGCGCCCTGATAGCCGGCGGCGACGACCAGCGCGTAGTCGTGGCTGAACAGGCGGGCGGCCTTCTTCAGCAGTTCCTTCTTTTCTTCCAGGGTCTTGGCGGCGCGGGCGCCGAAGAGGGCTTCCTCATAGTCGGCGGGCTTGGCCATCATGACCTTGTAGTTGACGCCCTCGGAGGAGTAGAGGCGGATGTAGTTGGCGGTGAAGTCCAGCTTGGAGGAGCCGTTGTTGACCATGATGCCCAGGTCGTAGTTGCCTTCGGCCTTCTGGGCGTTAAAGTCCGCGTTGGTCAGGATCTTGATTTCGGCCTTGATGCCGACTTCGCCCAGGTAGAACTGCAGCAGGGTGGCGCAGGTCTCGTTGGCGGCGTTCTCGTTGTTGATGGTAATCACGGTGTTAAAGCCGCCCGGATAACCGGCGTCCGCCAGCATCTTCTTGGCCAGGTCGGGATCGTAGGAGTAGACTTCCAGGCTGTCGTCATAGCTCCACGCGCCGGGAACGGCGAAGACGGGGGTAGCGGCGCCCAGGCCGTCATAGATGCCTTCGGCCATGTCGTTCCAGTCCACCGCGTGCATGGCGGCCTGACGGACGTCCAGCTTATAGAAGGGGGATTCTTCCACGCCGGAGCAGAACATGATGTAGGTGATACCGGCCAGGTCGGGGGCGTTGTTGGCGACGTTCTCGTACTTGTCCTTCAGCTGGGCGATGCCGGCGCTGTTGGGGTTGCGCAGGACGTCGAGTTCGCCGTTGATGAAGGAGGACAGCTGGGTGGTGGTGTCGCTGATGAACTTGACGACGATCTCATCCAGGTAGGGTTCGCCCTCGCGCCAGTAGTTCTCGTTCTTCACATAGGTGATGTGGCTGTCGGCCACCATTTCCTTCATCACGAAGGCGCCGGTACCCACGGGATGGATCGCAGCCCAGTCTTCGCCGTTGGCTTCGTAGGCGGCGGGGGAGTAGATGCGGACTTCGCCCACGGTGTCGGCCCAGGTGTTGGCCCAGGAAGCGTAGTGGATGACCACGGTGTAATCGTCCACCTTCTCAAAGCTCTCGGGGTTGACCAGCTCGGAGCCCTTGCCGAAATCGACCATCTGCTGGAAGTTCCAGATCACGGCGTCGGCGTTGAAATCGGTGCCGTCGGAGAACTTGACGCCCTGGTGCAGCTTGAGGGTCAGGGTCAGGGCTTCGGGGTCGACGATGAACTCGTCCGCCAGCCAGCCCTCGGTGTCGCCGGTGTCAGGATTGCGGCGGCCCAGGGATTCGATGGCGGGAGCGGCGTTGTAACGGTCAGAGGTGGTGGTGGAGTGGGGGAGGAAGAACGTGGCGAACTGGAAGCCCAGCACGGACAGGGAGCCGCCGCTTACGGGCGTCGCTTCCGCCGCCGTAACGGAGACGAGGGAGACCAGCATCGCGCAGGCCAGCAGCAGAGAAACCAATTTCTTCATAATGGAACCTCCTTCAATGTCTTTCCGCAAAACCAGCGGAGATGTATCTGTACCCGCATGTGCGGGGTACGATCTTTGGTAGTGAATAGGGAATGGGGAATAGGGATTAGGGATTAGGCAATAGGCAATAGGCATTAGGGCCGGGAGGCCCTGGAGGCATTAGGCATTAAGCATTACGCATTATGCATTAGGCGTTAGGGCCGGGAGGCCCGGAGAAGGGCATTAGAAATCAGAACAGGTGGCATGCTACCTGGTGGGTGCCTTCGACGGTGTGGAGCTGCGGGGTTTCCTGCTTGCAGCGCTCGGTGGCCTTGGGGCAGCGGTTGTGGAAGGGGCAGCCGGAGGGGCGCTTGAGGATGCTGGGCACCTCGCCCTGGATGGGCACGGCCTCGCGCTGGGCCTCGACCACGGGGTCCGCCACGGGGATGGCGGAGAGCAGGGCCTGGGTGTAGGGATGGAGCGGGTTTTCGTACAGCTCGTCGCAGGTGGCGATTTCCATGACCCGGCCCAGATACATGACCAGGATCCGGTCGGAAATGTGCTTGACCACCGCCAGGTCGTGGGCGATAAAGATGTAGCTGATGCCCATTTCGGCCTGGATGTTTTCCAGCAGGTTGATGATCTGCGCCTGGATCGAAACGTCCAGGGCGGAGATGGGCTCGTCGCAGATGATCAGGTCGGGGTTGGAGCTCAGGGCCCGGGCGATGCCGATGCGC
>DGRV01000078.1:0-14089 GCA_002391225.1 Christensenella sp. UBA4379 | reverse complement strand
GCTGGCCGCCGGAGAACTCGTGGGCCACCCGGTCCTTCATCGCCGGGTCCATGCCGACCTTGCGGAAGAGCTCGTCCACCTTCTGCTCGTACTCGGTCTGGGAGCTGACGAGGTGGTGAATCTTGAGGCTTTCGCCCACGATGGAGCCGGCGCTCTGCCGGGGGTCCAGGGAGGAGAAGGGATCCTGGAAAATCATCGAGATCTTGGGACGGACAGGCTTTAATTCCTTGTCCTTGAGGTGGGCGATGTCCCGGCCTCCGAAGATGATGCTGCCCTCGTCCGGCTCGTACATGCGCATGATGCAGCGGGCCAGGGTGGTTTTGCCGCAGCCGGATTCGCCGACCACGCCCAGGGTTTCCCCCTGCTTTAAGTCAAAGCAGATGTCCTCGATGGCCTTGACCTCGCCGACCTTCTTGCGCAGAAGGCCCTTGTAGACGGGGAAGTATTTGCGGACGTCCCGGACCTGCAGGCAGTCCTTCCCGCTCGGTTTGCGCTCCGGGGAAGCGCCGTAATCCTTGTGCAGGAGCTCTTCGGCCTTTTGGTTGAGCTGTTCCTGATTCAGGATGCAGCTGGACCAGTGGTTTTCGCCCACGGAGCGGAGGGAGTAATCGGTGTTTTCCTTGCAGGCGTCGCAGCGGTATTCGCACCGGGCGTAGAAGGGGCAGTAGCTGGGCCGCTGGGAGGGCACGGGCGGCAGGCCGTCGATGGGAATCAGCACGCGGTCCTTGGGGTCGTCCAGCCGGGGAATGGCCCGGAGCAGGGCCCGGGTGTAGGGGTGCTTGGTGTTGTGGAAAATTTCCGTGCAGCTGCTGGACTCCATGATGTGGCCGCCGTACATGACGTAGATGCGTTCGGCGTAGCGGGCGACGAGCCCCAAGTTGTGGGTGACCATGATCACGGCGGTATTGGTCTTTTTCGCGATGTCCCGGATCATCTCCAGGAGCTGGGCCTGGGTGGTCACGTCCAGGGCGGTGGTCGCCTCGTCGGCGATCAGGATGTCCGGACCCGGGGCCATGGCCATGGCGATCATGATGCGCTGGCGCATACCGCCGGAGAACTGCTGGGGATAATAGTCGTAGCGGGTTTCGGCATCGGGGATGTTCACCATCTTCATCGCTTCGATGGTGCGCTTCTTAGCCTCCTCCGCGGACACGTTTTTGTGAAGCAGAATGTTTTCCTGAATCTGATAGCCGACGGTCATGACGGGGTTCAGGCTGGTCATCGGCTCCTGGAAGATCATCGAGATGCGGCCGCCGCGGATCTGGCGCATCTGTTCGCTGTCGCTGTCGTAGGACAGAAGATTATCCGGCACGCCTTCCAGATATACCTCTCCGCCGGCCACGCGGCCGGGGCTGGCGATCAGCTGGAGGCTCGAGAGCATGGTGACGGACTTGCCCGAGCCGCTCTCGCCGACGATGCCGACGATCTCGCCGCGGTCCACGTGCATGCAGACGCCTTCGATGGCGTTGAACTCCTTTCCGTCGGAGCGGAAGGTGGTCACCAGGTCTTTGATTTCAAGCAGATGCTGGGAACTCATATCGTTGGACGCCTCCTTCCCTTACAGCTCGCCGCGCAGGCGCGGGTCGAGAGCGTCGCGCACGCCGTCGCCCAGGGAGTTCAGGCAGATGACCAATAGGGCGATACAGACGCCGGGAGCGATCGAGTAGACGGGGTTGGTCAGCAGGTAGGCCCGGCCGCCGGAGACCAGCGTGCCCCAGGAGGCGGTGGGGGTCGAAATGCCCAGGCCCAGGAAGCTCAGTCCGGCCTCGGCCAGAATGGTGCCGCCGATCTGCTGGGTCATGGTGACGATGATGGGGGAAACGCTGTTGGGCAGGATGTGGCGCAGCATCAGCCGGCCGTTGCTGTTGCCCTGGAGCCGGCCCGCCATGATGTAGTCCCGCTCCTTGATGGACATGACCTGGGAGCGCATCATGCGGATGTAGACGGTCATGTTGGAGATGCCCAGAATGAGGGACATGTTGACGATTCCGCCCCCGAACACCGCACACAGGGCGATGGCGAGGACGACCTGGGGAATGACGCGGATGGCCTCCGCGACGCGGCTGATCAGGTCGTCGATGAAGCCGCCGAAGAAGCCGGCGAGCATGCCCAGCGTCGTCCCGATGATACAGGCGATGATGACCGCCAGCACGCCGACGATCAGCGACACCCTGGAGCCGATGATGATGCGGCTCAGTACATCGCGGCCGTACTCGTCCGTGCCCAGCAGGTGGGTGGCGGAGGGACCCTGGTTGCGCTCGCGCACGGCGGGCTTGTTGGGGTCAAAGGGCATGATCTGATAGGCGAAGACCGCCACCAGAATGATCAGCATCACGATGCAGGCGGACACCAGGACGATTTTCCTGGAAAAAAGAGCTTTGAAAAACTGCCTGCGCTTTTTGGCCTTGTTGGCTTTGATCAGGGCGTTGGCCTGATCGGCGGTGACATTTGCCTGGCTCATAGCTCGACTCCTTTCTTATGCCGCAACTGCTCAGTCCGTCCTAAATGCGGAAGACTAGGCAGAGGGGGTGATCAGGGGGAGGCTTCCCCCTGATTAAAATCCGCAGCGGCGGCATGTACGTCGTGAGGAGTATTTTTGCGAAGCAGAGCTTGCCCTGCGAGAGCAAAAATACGTTCCTTGCGGATTTGCCGCCCGGGAGCGTCGAAGACGCGAGAGGCAAATCCGTTGGGGGGTTCCGTAGGGGGGTCGCAAGACCCCCTTGCGGTAGAGGTCTTACGAGACTTTGATCCGGGGATCAACGTAGACGTACACGATGTCCGTGATCAGGTTGACCACGCAGGAGAAAACGGCGATCAGCAGGACGCAGCCCTGGATCAGGGGAATGTCCACACTGGTAATGGCGTTGACCAGCAGGGAGCCCATGCCGGGGATGACGAATACGTTTTCCACGAACACCGAGCCGCCGATCATGCCGCCCAGGCGCAGGCCCATCAGGGTGATGACGGGGAGCAGGGCGTTTTTGAGGGCGTGCACGTAGATGACCTTCTTGCTCTTGAGGCCCTTGGAGCGGGCGGTGCGGATGTAATCCTGCCGGATGACCTCGAGCATGGAGGAGCGGGTCTGCCGGGTGATGGAGGCGATGCCGCCGATGGCCAGGCAGAGCAGGGGCATGATGGTCTGGCGGATGCTCATGACGAAGTCCTCATGGGGCCAGACAAAGCCGCTGGAGGGAAGCCAGCCTAATTTCATAGCGAAAATGTACATGAACAGGATGCCCAGCCAGAACTGCGGCAGACAGCAGCAGATGTTGGCGGTCAGCGTCACGGCCGTATCGGCGGCGCTACCCCGGCGGACGGCGCTGATGATGCCGAAGATGATGCCTAGCGGTACGCTGATCACAAAGGCCAGCAAAGACAGGTAGAGGGTGACGGGCACCCGCTCGCCGATAATGTCCACCACCCGCCGGTGATAGGACTGGGACATGCCCAGGTTGCCGGTCAGCGCGTCCTTGAGCCACAGGAAATACCGGATGAGCACGGGCTTGTCCATGTTCATCTCGCGGTACAGCCGCTCGTAGGTTTCCCCGGAGATTTCGCCGCCGGTCATCGCGGCGATCGGGTCGCCGGGCAGGAAGTCGACCAGCAGATAGGTGAGAAACGATACGATCAGCAGCACTAGCAGAGTCTGGCCCAGGCGCTGAAGAATGTATCTGAGCATCCTGACACCTCCTTGTTCGAAGCGCTTTAGATTGTTGACAGATTTATCCTACCGCGGAAGGGAAACCTCCGTCAACGGAAAAAACCCGGCAAAAACCCGGGTTTTTATGGAATTTGGAGAAGTTTTTTTCTTCCTGTTTCAATTATTGAAACGCATGTTTCAATCGTGTTTCATAAGGGACGGCAGATGAAACGTTTTCCCTTGCCAGCCGGCCGGAATTCATGTACAATGAGGGGGACAGCATGTTTCAGGCCATCGAATGGTTTCATGGGGGGAGGGACGAAAATGTTTCCGCAGATCGTCATCATTTCCGACGCGGCCGGGGCCTCGGCCGCCCGCGAGCTGGTGCGGCAGACCGGGGTCAATGCGGCGGTGATCGAAGCGGCCGAGGAGGAGGCCGCGGCCAGGGTGACCGAGGTATTTGCCGGGAACGCCGGGGTCGCGGTGGCCCGCGGCCGGCTGGCCGCGGCCCTCAAAAACCGGGCGGACATCCCGGTGATCGAGGCGACGCTGTCCGTTCAGGACATGGCGGAGCTGCTGGAAGAGGCCTGCGCCCAGGTTCAAAAGGATCGCCCGCGCATCGCCTTTGTGGGGCAGCGCTACATGTTTTCCAGCCCCGAAACCATCGCGCGGATCCTGAGGGCGGAGGTCACCATCCTCTATTATACCCGGGACGAGGAGCTGCCGGCTTTGCTGGACCAGGCCAAGGCGGATCAGACCGACTGCGTCATCGGCAGTCCCCTGGTCTGTGCCCAGGCGCAGAAGGCGGGGCTTTCGTCGGTGCCCATCGGGGCGGCGCGGGACAGCCTGCTCTCCGCCCTGAGAACGGCGGGCCGCCTGGCGGACGCCCTGCGCCGGGAGCAGCGGCGGCGGCAGGAAATCCAGTACCTAATCCGGTACTCCTCCGACGCCATCATCAGCCTGGAGGCGGACCATACCATCCGCTCGGTGAACCCCAGCGCGGAAAAGGCGCTGGGGCACAGCGCGCAGGAGCTGATCGGGCAGAACCTCTTGACGCTGGAGGGCCTGGGCTCCGTGGCCGCCTTACGCAAGGCGCTGGACAACAGCCAGCCTACCTACGGCATCGCCCTGCAGTTCGCCCGCGCTTCCTTTGTGGCCAACATCACCCCGGTGATCTATGAGGAAACGCGGGAAGGCTCCCTGGTGACGATGCAGGAGTTCGCCGTGATCGACGATCTGGACGAACGGGTTCGCCAGGAGCGGCGGCGGCGCGGCTACATCGCCCAGGCGCGGTTTGCAGAGTTCCCCTCGAAATCTCCCGCCATTCAGCCGGTGCTGCGGGAGGCGGAGGCCTACGCCCCCTTTGACGTGCCCATCCTGATCACGGGGGAGCCCAGGCTGGCCAAATCCCGTCTGGCGGAGTGCATCCACAACGCCAGCATGCGCAGGAGGAACCCCTACGTATCGGTGGACCTGGGCACGATCCCGCCGGAAAACCAGTTTGGCCTCCTGTTCGGCCAGCGCGGCGGCGGGGACATCGGCCTGGTCGGTCAGGCGCACAAGGGGACGCTGTTTTTGCTGGACGTGAACCTGCTGAGTCCGGACTGCCAGCGCCAGCTTTTGAGCATCCTGCGCTACGGGAACTTCCGCCGAAAGGACTCCCTGGAGCCCATCCCGGTGTCCGTGCGGGTGATCTGCTCCACCTTCGCGGACCTGTTGGACCTGGCCCGGCAGGACCGTTTCATGTGGCAGCTGGCCCTCACCCTGCACGGCATCAGCCTGCCCATGCCCCCGATCCGGGAGACGCCGGAGGACATTCCGGCCTACCTGCACGAATACATGGATCAGAGCGCCCAGCGCTTTAAAAAGCGGGTCACGCTGACCGACGAGGCGGTCGTTCACCTGTGCCGGTACCCATGGAAAAATAACCTCCGGGATATCGAGTATTTCGCTGCCCGGGCCACCATCCTGGCCCCCGGCCCCGTCATCGGCCTGGACTTTGTCCGCGAGCAGCTGCTCCCGGACATGGAGGACGCCCAGCGCGAACAACAGCCCCACATCGTGGCCGACGAAGAAGAACTGGCCCTCCGCCGCGCCCTCCGCGAATCCGGCGGCAGCCGAGCCGGAGCTGCCGAATCCCTCAACATCAGCCGCGCCACCCTGTGGAGGAAGATGAAAAAATACAGCCTGGAATAAAAGAAGCCCCCTCCAGTTTCCGAAGCAATTCGGAAACTGGAGGGGGAATTTTCATGACAAAATCTTGGGGTGGTTTGGAGGGGCGAAGCCCCTCCATGATAAATCCGCAGCGGCGACATGTGCGTCGCGAGGAGTATTTTTGCGGAGCATCGCTTGCGATGCGGGAGCAAAAATACATACCTTGCGGATTTTCCGCCCGGGAGCGAAGCGAGAGGAAAATCCGTAAAGGGGGGTCCCGATGGGGGGACAAAGTCCCCCCATCGAAGCGTCAGTAGCTTTCCGTCCAGTATACCTGGTTATAGATGTCCGTCAGGCGGTAGGAACGGCGGACGGTGTAGTTGTCCAGCAGGACGTCGCTGACCGTCAGGGTGTTCTCGGTCACGGTAATCGGCGTGCCCCAGTAGTACGCGGCCTCGTAGGTGCCGTCCAGGCGGTAGCGGTCGCACAGCAGCTGGATGGTGGAGCCGACGGGCAGGCCGGAGACGGTCTTGGCGACGGTGTCGGTCTCGCCGTCCTGGTAATCGTAGCGGAAGCCGACCAGGTAGCCTGTGCCGTTTTCGTCAAAGGCGATCAGCAGCTGGACGCGGTCGCCGTCCAGCAGAGCGGGCACGTAGCCGCCGTAGAAATTGCTGTTATCGCTGGGCTCAATCAGCTGATAGTAGGGCACCGGCGTTCCGTCGATGGCGACCCAGGTCTTATCGGTATAGGCCACCAGGTTGCCGTTTTCGTCAGAATTGTAGAGGCTGTCCATGCCCATGTCGATGTAGCCGCCGTCCTGCTCGATAAAGAGGTTGAGCTGCACGTCCTGCACCAGGGCCCACTGGTCGGCCGGGAGGATCAGGGTCTTGCCGGCGTCGGTATCGGTAAAGACCAGGGCGTCGGTGTTCAGCATGTTTTCGGACAGGTAGGAGCGGATGTCCTCCTGGGTCAAGGAGGTTTCATTCAGGAAGGAGGTGTTTTCGCCGCTCATGCCGGGGAAGCGGCCAAAGTCGCCGCCCAGCAGGCCGCCCAGCAGGGAGCTCAGGATGTCGCCGGAGCCGTAGGCGCCGGTAGAATACCCGCCGGAGCCGGACAGGGAGGCGTAGGGGTTGTTGCTGTAGCCGCCGGAGACGGCCTGGCCGCTCATTTCCATCTTGGCAAACTGGCTGATGCAGCGGATGTAGTCCTCATCCATGCCGATCTGGCTGTAGGTATTGACCGCCTTATCCACCTTGGAGGGCTTGGCGGCGTAGGGGAAGTAGATGGACAGGCCGTAGGCGTTGGTCATGTTGGCGCTGTTGCGGTAATAGGGGACGGCGCCGGCCAGGGCGTCGGCCAGGGCCTTGCCCTCCTGGGTGCCCATGCGCAGGGCCAGGTCGGCCAGGTCCACCTGGTCGAGGCGGTTGCTCTGGGCGAACTCGCGGGCGCCGGCCCGGGCCTTGGAAACGGTACCGTACTGCTTGGCGGTGATCATGCCGCTGATGGACTGGGCAAAGGCGCTCAGCCGGTCCGGCACAGAGGCGGAGAGCTGGGCCAGGTCCACGACAGACAGGGTGGTCTTCTGGCCGGCGGCCTGACGGGCGCTGGTGACCACGAAGTCGTCCACGATCTTTTTGCCCAGGGTCACGGTGTCCACAGAGGTGTTGCTGTTCAGCAGGTTCAGCCAGCCGGTGTAATACCAGCCGTAGCCGGGCTCGGTCTCTTCGGAGGCGATCATGTAATCGGCGTGCTCGTCGAGCATGAGGGCGGTTTCCACCGTCGCCATCAGGCAGGCGTCGAAGCCGACAAAATCAAACTGGACGCCGCCGTCCGTGAGGGCCTGGTGGATGCCGGCCAGGCTCATGGAGCCGCTGCGGGCGTTGAGCTCGTCATAGCCGTAGCCGGCCACCGTGCCGGAGCCGTGGTCCCACAGGATCAGGCCGTAGCGGTCCGCCGGGAAGTTCTGGGCGGCTTTGCGGATAAAGGCGCTCAGGGTGGCGGGGCTGGTCATCGAAGCGGTGCCCTCGTTTTCAGACAGGCAGCGCAGCTTCCCGCCCTTGACCTGCCAGAGCTGGTGCACTTTGCTCGAAACCAGGTTGTTGCGCCAGTTGGTGCTGCCGCCGGTCAGGATGATCAGGTTCACCTGGTCGCCGATGTCGGCAGCCAGCATTTCCTGCAGGTCCCGGGTCGCCATGGCGGACTTGGACTCCAGGTCCGCTCCGCACATGTAGACCATGATGGTGGCGGTGTCCCAGCCGCCGCCCTGCAGGGTGGTGTAGGGAGCGCGCTTGACGCCGGACTGGGCGGAGATGTCCGTCTTTTTCGGCGTGGCGGTCCTTCTGGGGGTCGCGGTGCGCCGCGGGGTCGCCGTCCTTCTGGGCGTGGCCGTCGGGAGCGGGGCGGCGGTTTCAGATACGTAAGCGCTTCCGCCGAACAGGGACGCAAGGGCGCTCATGTCCGTATACCCGCCCTGCGCGGAGGACGAGGAGGAAGCGGAGGAAGAAGACTGGGTGGCGGAGCCGCCGTAGCCCAGGAAGGCGTTTAAAAGGCTCTCCCAGCCGTCCCCGCCAAAGGCGCTTTCCTGCGCGGGGACTTCCGTCGGGGCCTGGGTGGGTTGAGGCGTCGCCGTGCGGCGCGGGGTCGCCGTCCTTCTGGGGGTTGCGGTGTACTGGGGCGCTTCGGTCCGGTACGGCTCCAGATAGGGGGCTTCGGTGGGCAGGGTGGTCTGGCTGGTGTCTCCACCCCCGCCGAACAGGCCGCCCAGGCCGCCGCCTCCGCCCAGGAGGAGGAGCAGCAGGATGGCGATGATGCCGATCTTCCCGCCGCCGCCGCGGTTCATCTGGTTGCCGTTTCCGCTGCTGCTGGGCCGCTGGGTGCTGCCCTGCGGACGGTTTGCCTGGGGCCGGGGACCGGAGGGGCCGTTCATGTCGCGGCCCTGGTAGCCGCCCTGGTTGCCGACCGGCTGCTGGCCGGACGCCTGACCGTGGGTGGTCGTGTTCTTCGCCTGGCCGGTTACGTTGGTTTTGCGTCCCGTAGGTCTGTTTTGCATAGTGGAAGCCTCCCAATAAAATCAGTTTCTAAAAACAGTATCGGCACGTGTTCCTGCACGTAATCATACTCCAAACAGGAGCAATATTTCAAGGGAGAGAAGTATCAAATGCGTAATTCGTAATGCGTAATGTTTTCTTAGGGCCGACCAGTCCTTCCCAGGGCCTGCCGGCCCGCTGGTCGGTGAAAACAGCACACTGTGCTGTTTTCCGGGCCCTCCCAGCCCTATTGCCTAATGCCTAATCCCTAATCCCTTACTGCAACTCCAGGCAATCAGCAGGCACAAACCCCCTCGCCTTCTCCCCGCCGGAAACGTATTCCACCAGGGCCCAGTCCTTTTGCTTGTCGCTCCAGCAGAGGAAGACCAGGTCGGTTCCAGATGGGACACGGGCGGTAAAGGCGGCCGCCTGGGCGGGGGCGTCGCGCAGGGGGGTGTCCGTGAGCGCGGTGCAGGCGGCGCGGTCAATGGTCATTTCCTTGACGTTTTTCATGCTCGGCAGGAGGCTCTGGGGGAGATAGCCATAGTGCTTTACCCCGTCCTGGGAAAAGGAGATCAGGGCCCAGCCGCCCTCGGTGCCGTGCACGGTTACCTTGGTTTCAAACCCGGCGTAAGGGTCGCCCTGGGCGCGGTTGTAGCCTTCCCCTGGGCCGGAAAAGACGGCGTAGTTGCCCTCCAGGGTCTTGGCCGCCATGTCCCTCATGACGGTTTTCGCGCCCGCGCCGGAGGGGGACAGGGGGGCGGCGTCCGCCGCCACGGGAACGTCGGCGAGCATGTCCGCGTAGAGAAAGCCGCGGGAGGGCTTGCCCTTGATGCTGACTTCCACATAGACCCATTTTTTTGTGAGCCGGCACAGGAGCGTCACCTTGTCGCCCTTTTCCAGGTCCAGGGAGCGGACGCTGACAAAGACCGGGTCGTAGGTCATCGCGCAGTCGTCGTTGACCGCGCGGACGACGTATTCAAAGGAGAGCTCGCCGACATCTTCCTGCGAAATGATTTCCATGCCGGACGTTGGCTTTTCCACCCAGCCGACGCGGAAATTGTCGGTGCTGTAGACATAGCCGATCATCATCCAGTCGCCGAGGGTCCCGTAGACGCGCACGTCGTTCGTCGCGCCGACGCCGGCGCTGCCGTCCCGGAAGTAGTCCTTGCCGGGGCCCTGGTAGACCAGCTTCCGGTCTCCCAGGTGGACGATGGAATATTGGCTCAGGTCCAGCACCGTCTCCGCCGAGGCCAGCAGGGGCAAAAGACCCAGCAGCAGGGCGGCGGTGAAACAGAGGACGGTTCTTTTGCGCATGATGATTCCTCCGAAATTAAACAGTTACTGGGACGGGGACTCTGTCCCCTTTCCAGGGCCTACCGGCCCGCTTTTCGGTGAGATTGTGCCACCGGCACAATCTCCGGGCCCTCACAGCCCACGCTTTCCCCTACGGATTTGCCTCTCGTCCCTTCCTCCAGGGCCTACCGGCCCGCTGTTCGGTAAGATTGTGCCACTGGCACAATCTTCGGGCCCTCACAGCCCCGGGCGGCAAATCCGCAAGGAACGTATTTTTGCTCCGCAGAAGTGGGTAAGTCTTCTCTTCCCAAGGCATATTCTGCTCCGCAAAAATACTCCTCGCGACGTACATTGTCCAGGGCTTATCAGCCCGTTGCTCAGTGAAAACTGTCCACCGGACAGTTTTCCGGGCCTTCGCAACCCGCTGCGGATTATCATCAGGGGGAAGTTTCCCCCTGATCACCCCCTCCGCATAGGCTGAGGTATGTCATGGTGATTAAGGAGACCGAATAGTAACCCGTTACATTCCCATTATAACGCGGATTTGGGCGGCAGGCAACAGGATATGGATTGTGTCAATATTGTGACATGTAAAAAGTACAGGAAGATTTCCGTCCGGCCGAACGTTTATAATGATGTAGAAACGATTTTTTTCAGGAGGTTTTACACGCATGTCCGCAGGAAAAAGAGGGATTCTGGCGCTGCTGATCCTGACGCTGGCGCTGAGCGGGGCGGGAGGGGCCTTTGCCTCCGCCTCTCCCGAGGACTGCGGGGAGGATTTCTGCCCCATTCCCACCGTCAATGAGGACAATCAGCCGGTGTACGCCATCGTGTCGCCGGTCGGCTACCACGCGGTGGAGAGCATCGAGCAGGCGCCCCGGCTGGATACCCTGGCGGGAAAGAAGATCGCCCTGGTGGGCGGCAGCTTCATGGCCGCGGTGACGCACGAGGAGCTCAAAAACTGCATCCTGTCCGAATACCCGACGGCCCAAATCTATCTGTTTGAGGAGGTCGGAAACGCGGGCCCCTATTCCGTCTTCGGCCAGAGCGCGCAGACCGGTTTCTTTCAAAAGCGCCTCCAGGAGCTTCAGATTGACGCGGTGATCGCCGGCAACTGCGGCTGCGGCCTGTGCACCACCAAGGAGACCGGGTCCGCCATCGCGGCCGAATACATCGGCATTCCCGCTGTCGCCGTCGGTGCGCCCACCTTCATCGCCCAGATCCGGTCCACCGGGGTCAACCGGGGCGTTCCCGTACTGCGGACGGCGGAATATCCGGGGGCCTTTGCTTCCCACTCGGAAGAGGAGCTGCGCCGCTACACCCGGGAAGTCGTCTGGCCGCAGATTGTTCCGGCCCTGACGGAGCCCATCACGAAGGAGGAAGCGGCCCGCTACGCCTCTGACGGAAAGCGGCCTTATGACGAAGTGATCTATACCGGCACCTTTGACGAGGTGCAGGAGTTCTGCCAGGTCAACGGGTGGACGGACGGCCTGCCCGTCGTCCCGCCGACGGACGCGGCGGTCCGGGAGTACCTGCGCTTCACTCCCTATCCGGCGGAGGAAACGCTGGGCGTGTACCCGCTGGCCTACCGGGAGTGCACGGTCTATACCGCCGTGGTCAACGCGGTGATGGCCGGGGTGCCCAAGGAGCTGACGCCCGTCTGCGTCGCGCTGACCCAGGCCCTGAACGACAGGGAATGGCGCAGGCCCCTGGCCAGCACCCACGGCTGGGCGCCCTACGCGTGGCTGAACGGGCCGCTCGCCCGCCAGCTGGGCATCGACTGCGGCCAGGGCATGATCAGCGGACGGGTGAACAAGGCCCTGGGCCGCTTCATCGACCTGATGATGCTGAACCTGGGCGGCTACTATGTGCAGGAAAACCGCATGGGCACCTTCGGCTATCTGCCCCCCTTCGTCTTTTCAGAGGACGAGGAGGCATGTATGCGGGCGGGCTGGACGCCGTATCACGCTTCCCAGGGCTATTCGCTGAACACGAATACCGTGACCGCGGCCTCGGCTCTTTCCTGGGGCAACAACGTCACCCCCGCCACGGACGACCCGGAGCAGATCATGCGGCTGCTGGCCTTCGACATCACCGAAAAGCAGCAAAACGGCCTGGGCAACACGAACCCCCAGGTGCCGCGCACGGTGCTGCTGACCGAGCCGGTCGCCGCCGCCCTGAAGGAGGGCTACCCGAGCAAAGAGGCCCTGGAGGACGACCTGATCGCCGCTGCCAGAAGGCCCCTGTACATGCGGGCCTACGCCAATTACTGGGCCAATACTGGCAGCGCGCAGAGCGGGCAATATACGTTTGAGGAATACTATGAGCAGCTGCTCCGCGACCCGCAGGAGCAGGCGGCCTTAACGGATACGCCCCCGTGGCTGGAGGGGCTGACCGAAAGCGGGCAGATGGAAACCATCGCCGCCATGCAGAAGGGGCAGACGGCCTTCCTGATCGCCGGCGACCCGGCGCGGAACAAGTTCATGGTCCTGCCCGGCGGCGGCACCGTCACCCTGGAGATCCGGCTGCCGGAGGACTGGGACGCACTGGTCGCCCCGATGGGCTATGAGCCGCTGAGCAGCTTTTTCCTGGAAGAGGAAGAAGTTCCTACCAGCACTTCTGTCCAGGCGGCCCCGGAGGCGACTGAAAAAAAGGCCCTTGCCGCCCCGGCGGGCCTTACGGACGGGGCATACCGCCTGGTCCCCTCCATGGACTATCTGACCGGGGAAGGCCTCCTGTTTAAGACCGATTCCGGCGCGGCCTCCGCGTGGAGCTACGGGGACACATCTGCCCGGATGCTGCCGAATGAAGCAGGGTTCACGGCCCTGATGAAGGGGCTGTTTTCCGGCTGCTCGGTC
This sequence comes from Christensenella sp. UBA4379, assembly GCA_002391225.1. Classification (GTDB taxonomy): domain Bacteria; phylum Bacillota; class Clostridia; order Christensenellales; family Aristaeellaceae; genus UBA4246. Next base: position 1,115 of record DGRV01000078.1, on the reverse strand, counting down.
ACGGTGGAAGAGGGCCTCGTCACGGGCATCACCCTGCGCCCCCAGGAGTCCGGCCAAAAGGGCGGCGGGGACGCGGGGTGCCTGACCCAGGAGATGCTTTCCAATCTCAGCGTGACGCTTTCCGTCGTCACCCGCCAGAGCAGGCAGGAGGGCCGGGCGACGGCGGACGGCGCCAGCCTGACCCTGCCCCCCAGGCTGGATACATTTACCGTGTCGATGGGCGGTACGCCCCGGGCGGACCGGGGGAACACCGGCCGTTTCCTTTCCCTGAACGGGGAGGAGGTCCGTCTGAACCTTGGCGCGGCGGAGGGAGCCAGCGCCAAGATCGGGGTGCGGAACGCGGACGGCACCTGGCGCACGCTGATCTTTACCAAGCAGGACAATCGCCGGATCTCGGTGGAGGTACGCCTCACGGACCACCTGAACCCGCAGAAATGATGGTTTTTCAGTACAATCCCCGGGAAAGGCGAGAAAAACGCCTGTTTCTCCCGCTTTCTGACCGCTTGACAAAACCATGCGGGATGTTATAATCTTTCGTGCGGGAAAAGGGACCAAGCGCCGCTTTTCCCTCATATTCAAATTGTTTTGGATGGCGCAGGAAAGCGCCATCCCGCCGAATCAGAAAGGATGATTCCCATGGCTTATCTGGAGATTGAACAGGTCATCGGCCGCGAGATTCTCGACTCCCGCGGAAACCCCACCGTTGAAGCGGAAGTAACGCTGATCGACGGCACCGTCGGCCGCGGCATGGCGCCCAGCGGCGCGTCCACGGGCGAATTTGAGGCCCTCGAGCTGCGTGACGGCGACAAGGCCCGCTATCTGGGCAAGGGCGTGCAGAAGGCGGTCGAAAACATCAATACCGTCATCAACAACACCCTGCTGGGCATGGACGCTTCCGATATTTACGCCATCGACGCCGCGATGATCGAAGCGGACGGCACCAAGGACAAGAGCAACCTGGGCGCCAACGCCATCCTGGCTGTCTCCATCGCCTGTGCCCGCGCGGCGGCCACCAGCCTGGACATCCCGCTGTACCGCTTCCTGGGCGGCATCAGCGGCAACCGCCTGCCCGTCCCGATGATGAACATCCTCAACGGCGGCGCGCATGCCACCAA
>DGRV01000019.1 GCA_002391225.1 Christensenella sp. UBA4379 | reverse complement strand
CTTGCGGATTTGCCGCCCGGGAGCCCCTTTAGGGGCGAGAGGCAAATCCGTTGGGGGGGTCCCGTAGGGGGGTCGCAAGACCCCCCTGCGATGCTATCAGGCTCTTCTGTTCCTCCTGCGGCGGCGGTCCGGCAGGGGGCTGTTTTCGGGTTTTTCAGTGTCAGTCACGTCCTGAACGGCGTTCTGGACCTCTTCCACCGTGGATTCCACAGCGTCCTGGGTCTTTTTCCAGGCGCCGGTCACTTCGTCCCGGGCGTCGGTCAGGTCCTCCCGGACCTCGTCCACCGCTTCGTCCACCGTCAGGTTTACCTTCTGGGCGCGGTGGGCCGGCTTGTATTCGGGCTTGCGCGCTTCGTCATAGGCAGGGAATTCATCGGTCTGGCTGTCCCGGGTCATCCGGAAGCCGCCGGAATGGCCCATCGGGGCCTCCTCGGCTACCTCGGGCTGGGCTTCCTGGGCTTCTTCTGCCGAAGCTTCCTCAGCGGGCTCCGCCGGAGCATCCGCTTCTTCTTTGGACTCTTCCGTCATTTCCTCGCGGGCGGACGGGGTCTCCCCGCCCTCCTCCTCGTCCCGGTCTTCCGCGGGCTGAGAATAATCGCGCTTCTCCGCCAGGTCCAGATGATCGTAGGCGGTCTCCGAATCGCGGCGCTTCTTGAAGCGGACGAAGGTGCTGATCAGGAACAGGACCAGGGCCGCGGCGGACAGGACGCCCAGCACGTTGGCCACGGGATAGAGCACCGAGCGCATGATGCGCAGGGGCTGGCTCACGTTGTCATAGGTCACCGGCTCCAGGGTCACCAGGGGCGCGATGGTCGGGGTGGGCACGGGGGTGGGCGCAGGCGTCTGCCGGGCCGTTCTCAGGGTCAGGGTGTTGGATTCAAAGACGGCGGTGTTGCCCACGGTGTCCTTGGTGGTGGCGGTAAAGCGGAACTGGCCGGCCTGGGACACGGTATAGTCCCTTTTCAGCGTCACGCTCTGGCCCGCGGCCAGCACGCCGATGGTATCGATGGCGACGCCCGCGTGGGTGATCGCCACGTTCTTGCAGTCCACGTTGCTGGTGTTGGTGACCACCAGGGTCATCGCCACGTCTTCCGGCGGGCGGACCAGGCTTTCCTTATCGGCGGTCAGCAGCATGGTGAGCTTTAATTCCTTTTCCGGGTCGAAGGCGCTGACCGAAACGGTGTTGGTATCGTAGGTGTTGGTCATACCGGTGTTGTCGCTCAGGTTCAGCTTGACCTGGTAGGAGGTCGGGCCGTTCACCTGCAGCTCCTTGGACTGGGTCACCGTCGCCCCAGCGGGAATCTCCAGCCCCTCAAAGAGGACGCCCATGCTCTTTTCCGTCGCCGTCACGTCGGAATAGGCGATGTTGCCGCCGTTGACCATGGTCAGCGTCAGCACGACCGACTCGCCGATGTTGACGGCGCTGCGGTCCACGCTGACGGTGGCGGACAGGTTCTTGACCGCCAGGGGGATGGTCGCGTCCTCGATGACGGCGATCTCCTCGGGGCTGCCGGAGCTGACGCGGAACTTGACCGTCGCGCCGCTGACCAGGTCCGCGCTGCCCATCTTGACGGAAAACTCGACCTTCTGGGTGTCGCCCGCGGCAAGGGAGCGAATGGTCTTGGGATTCCGGACCAGCTTTTCCTGAACCGTGACGGTTTGGATGGTGCTGTCCCCGATGTTGGTCAGCTCATAGGCGACCTTCACCGTCTGGCCGCTGCGGACGACTTCGGGCGTAATGGTGCGCACGATGCGCAGGTTGCCCTTTTCGCCGCTGAAGCCCACCGTGCCCACCACGGGCAGGGCCAGCTCCTGGCCGTCCGGGGACTGCCAGCGAAGGGTATAGGAAACCTGGCCCGCGTCCAGCATCTCCTGAGACACGGACACTTCCGCGCTGATGGAGGTGGAAGCGTCTTTTTTCAGCGTCGCCTCCCCGCCTCTGCCGAACACGGAAACCAGCTTGCCGTAGGGGTCGAACAGCCGCACCGGGCTGGTCATGTCCTCACCGGAAACATTGGTCACCTGCAGCTGGGCCGTCACCTTCTGCGGACCGGAAATCGCGTCCGGATTCAGCGTCAGCACAGCGCTGACCGGAAACTCCAGCGCCGCCGCCGGTACCGCCGCCAGCGCCATCCCAAGGATGAAAACCGCCAGCAGCACCCATGTTGTTTTGGTCAGGGCGTGTTTCATAAAGCCCTTCCTCCCTTCCTGGTGACAAACGCGCTTCCCGGCGTCCGTGACCGGCTGCCGGAAAGGCGCGGGAATAGCCATTTATCCATATCTATTTTATGAAAAATTCATTTCAATGTCAAGCGAATTATGACAATTTCGGAAATATTTTGTCATAATTTTGTAAAAAATATAAACTCACAGAAAAGCAGCCCCGGAGGTTCGGACCGGGGCTGCGAGGTGTTTCAGTTGAAAGAGGGGGTGATCAGGGGGATTCTTCCCCCTGATTCAAATCCGCAGCAGCGACATGCGCGGTGCGAGGATGAATTTTTGCGAAGCGGAGCTTGCCCCGCGAGAGCAAAAATTCTTTCCTTGCGCCTTTGCCGCCCGGGAGCCCCGTCAGGGGCGAGAGGCAAAGGCGAGGGGGTCCTCGATAGGGGGTTCTGAGGGCCCGGAAAACTGTCCGGTGGACAGTTTTCACCGAAGAACGGGCCGGTAGGCCCTGGTTGTGTCCCCCTATCGAGTCTCATTCGGTGACAAAGGGGATTTGTTTTTCGCGGCAGTAGTCCGCGCCGTAGGAGCCGGGGACCACCTGCATCGTCAGCTGCGGGCACTGGTCGAAGGCGGAGGCGCCGATTTCCGTCACGGTTTCCGGCAGGTTTGCCTTGGTCAGGCCGGCGCACTCATAGAAGGCCCCGTCCCCCAGGGTCGTGAGATTGGCGGGCAGCTTCACTTCCGTGAGGCTGGCGCAGCCGCAGAACGCGCCGTAGTCGATCACCGTCAGGGTCTCCGGCAGCTGGACGGCCTGCAGGGCGCCGCAGCCGTAGAAGGACGCCGTGCCGATCCGGGTCAGGCCGGCGGGCAGGACGACTTCCTCCAGCCCCGTGCAGTTGAACAGGATGTATTCCGGCAGCTCCTGGACGCCCGCCGGGAAGACCACCTGGCGCAGGCTCGCGCAGCCGGCCAGGGCGTAATCGCCGATGGTCCAGGCAAGGGCGGGCAGCGTCAGTTCTTTGAGGGAGGCGCAGCCGTTGAACGCCGCGTAGCCGATGGACCGGAGGCTCTCCGGCAGCTTGACCGTTTCCAGGTTCACGCAGCCGTTAAACGCATAGTCCGGCAGGCTCACGAGGTTAGACGGCAGCACCACTTCTTTCAGCGCGGTGCAGCCGCTGAAGGCGGACTTTTCCAGATCTCCTACGCTGTTGGGGAGGGAGACGTATTCCACCGTTTCGTTGTTGTTAAAGGCAAAGCGGCCGATGGAGGTCACCAGCACGTCCCCGAGCTTTTCGGGAATGGCGATGCGGGTCGCCTTCGTCTCCACACCGGTGATCTGGGCGTTTCCGTCCGACATGATCAGGTAGGACAGGCTGATGGAATCATCCTGCGCGTCCTCTTCGGTTTCGGCAATTTCTTCCGCTTCTTCCGGGACCGCTTCGGAGCCGGTTTCCGCTTCCGCCGGCTCTGTCTCCGTTTCCTCGTCCAGTTCGTCGGCTTCTTCCGCCTCTTCTTCCTCTTCTTCTGTTTCTTCTTCCGCTTCTTCCGCTTCATCTTCCGTTTCTGCCGGAATCACCTCGGGAACGGTCTCCGCTTCGGCCGCTTCTTCCGTCACGGCCGGGATTTCTTCCGGCATGGTTTCCGCCTCGGTCTCCTCGACCTCCGGGATCGTTTCAGCCGGTTCCGTCTCCGGAACAGTCTCCGCTTCCACGACTTCCTCCGTCACTTCCGGGAGCTCTTCGGGAACGGTTTCCACTTCCGCCGGCACCTCGGCCCCTTCCGGCGCTTCCGCCGGGGCGGCTTCGGCTTCCGCGGGCTCTTCGGTCACTTCCGGCTCGGGGCGGACCAGGTCGGGGCTGGTCTGTACATAGCGCTCGGCCACGCTCCCCGCCGGGCAGGCGAAAGCCGCCGCCGGGCAGTCCTTGAGGGCATAAGGCCCAAAGACCGTCAGCGAGCCGGGCAGGGTCACCAGCTCCAGGGCGGCGCAGCCGGCCAGGGCCTGGTCCCCCAGTTCCTGAACCCCGTAGGGGATATTCACGGACCGGAGCGCTTCGCACTGATAGAAGGCGTAGGGCTCCACCGTCCGCACGGTGTTCGGCAGGGTGACGGTTTCCACCGTCCCGCAGCGATAGAAAGCCCGGTCGCCGATGACGATGGTCCCCTCAGGCACGAAAAAGTCCTTTTCCGCCGCGGCGGACAGGACGGCCACCAGCCTCTGGTCGATGGCGGAATAGAGGGCCTGGCCGTCAAAGCGGAAGCGGCCCGTTTCGGGCACCTGAATCTCCCGCAGGCTCTGGCAGTCGGCAAAGGGGTTGCCGCTGACTTCCTGCAGGCCTTCCGGCAGAGCGATAGTCCCCAGCTGGCCGCAGCCGCGGAAAGCGGAGGCGGACAGGGTGATCAGGGCCTCCGGCAGCTTGACCTCCGCCAGGCGGGTGCACTGGTAGAAGGCGTACTCCGCGATCACCGTCACGCCGTCCGGCAGGGCGATGTCCGTCAGCCGCCGGCAGGAGGCGAAGGCATAGGCCCCCACCACCTTCAGCCCTTCGGGCAGGTTCAGCTCGGAAAGGCGGTAGCAGTTGCTGAACAGGGCCTTGCTCAGGCCCGTCAGCCCCTGGGGCAGAACGACCTTTTCCAGCGAAATGCAGTACTGGAACGCCGCTTCGCCGATTTCCGTCACGCTGTCCGGGATCACGACGGAGGTCAGCCCGGTCTGGCTGTAGAAAGCATCCGTCCCCAGGGCGGTCACCGCGTGGCCGTCAATGCTGTCCGGAATGACGAGTTCAGCCGCCGACCCGGTATACCCGGTGATTTTGGCCGTGCCGTCCGCCTGAAGAACATACTGATAATCCCCTGACGCCGCCGTCTCCGCCCCTTCCGCAAGGGAAACGGTCCCGGCCGCCAGCAGGGCAAGCACGATGAGAACGCTCAGAATTCTCTTGATCATGTGAACCTCCAGAAATTCTAAAACATGCTCTCCTATTATATGCAAAATTTCTCGCAAACGCAATAAAAACTTGAAGCTCACGCATGAATGCGTGAGCCTGTTGGCGGGAGAATTCTTCCCCCGCCAATACCACCCCCTGGGCGGATTTGCCTGTCGCATCTTCGATGCTCCCGGGCGGCAAATCCGTAAGGTATGAATTTTTGCTCCCGGATGGCAAGCTAACCTCCGCAAAAATTCTCCTCGGCCCGGCGAAGCCGGTCCTGCGGATTTAACTGAAGGGGGCGCAGCCCCCTTCATAACCCCCAGCAAGAAGTAAGTCGAAGTTTAGATTTTCACAATACAGATTCCCTGTGTCCCCGGACCCCTGCCCGGGCGCAGGACAGAAAAAACCCCGGCAGACCTTCATTTAATGAAGTCTGACGGAGGAAAGCCGAATGATGCAGATCGGCCGCCCGGGGTCTGCGGAAGGACAGCCTTCTTCATCTCCGGGCGGCCGGTTTCTTACATGCTTTCGGGATCAGAATACCAGCTTGCGGTTATAGATGGCCTCAAAGCTTCTCACGGTATACCAGCCGGTGGACCATCCCAGTTTCCTGGCCTTGTCTTCCGCTTCCTGCATGGTGTCAAAGGGGGTGGTGTAATAGAGGAAGTCCCCTCTGGTCGGCGGATCTTCTACGACCCAGTATTTTCCCTCGTGATGCACTACGGCTCCGCCGTTTCCTTGTTCCATGCCGTCCAGGTTCAGTTCCATTTCCTTATTCATTTCAGCAGTGGTTGTCATTGTTTGTAATTCCTTTCTGTTTCAGCCTCTGGGGCAGGTGTTTTTATTGCTTGGCACCTGTAGATACACAGCTCCGCACCATGATGGGAGCAGACTGAAACCGGAATTTCAGATAATTTTTAGGCTTCCCGGGATCTCATTTTAAACCAAAGACTTTTTCTGCCAGGGATACCGTCTGCTCGATGGTTCTGTTCTCGTCTCTGTAGAGGACATGAAAGCCGGCATTTTGCAGTTCCTCATACGATTCCTGTGAACAGATCAATTTTAATCCCTGCCGATAGTTTTCCATGGCCTTTTCAGGATCCGGCTCCTCCATGATCAGCCGGTACAAAAACTGTTTTTCGGGATCCGGCCGGTCAAAGAACCGGCGCAGAGGAATTTCAGGATCCGCCAGCATCACCAGCGTATGATTCAAAGGGGCGATCTTTCTTAAGGTTTCAGCACAGATATTTGTATCCACAAAGACCTTTTTTCCTTGATTGCAGATCTCCGGGAGCATCCTCAGCTCCAATATTTCACATTCTTTCTTTGCGCCGTCAATCCAGTCTTTGTATTCCTGCGGGGACCTTCTGATAAAGTCATGCCAGTCTTTCAGATCCCTGGTGTACGTCAGACAGGGGAATTCTCTGGCGTCCAGTGCTCCGGAATAATGGTCATGATAGTTCTCTTCACAGGCAATACCGCTGTGCTTTTTTGCCAGCTCCTTCACCATGGTCGATTTCCCGGCATAAGAAGTTCCGATAATAAAATAAGCATTTTCAAAAAACAAATCCCTGTCCATCCCGCATCCTCCGCAAACTCCGATGTACCGTTGGTTCATTCCATTCAAGATGAACTTTCTTCCGCAAGACACGATTTTCTGCGATCCATACAAACTGGAAATTGTCAGTCGTTTATGATCTGCGGGAAATTACCTTTCAGGAAATGTCTGTATTCCGGATGCTCCAGAGCTTCTTCATATTCTTCCTTTATTGTTTTTTCATTCCACTCCCGCATCTCCTCAGGCATTTCTTCATATCGCAGGATCGTAATCAAGCCTTCTCTCTCTGCCTGCAGAATTGCCTCATATGCGTCCGGTACGTATTCCGCATGAACTATCTTGACTGAAATACTGCTTGTGGCTGCATCAGGTATTTGAACAGCAAAGCCGGAATCGATAATTGCTTCTGCACTGTAAATATAACCGGAAACTCCTTTATAGGTACTGATCAGCGCATTTGGATAGTATTCTTCCAACCGCAGACGTCCGTCTTTATTAAACCCGTAAGGCCCCCATTTTTGCCATTTCCCATCATACGAAAATCCTGTTTCTTTGCAATATTTCTCAACGGCATTGCTCAGATAAACCAACACGTTTTCCCTCTTTTTGGAAAAGTAAACCAGCGGAATGCCATGATTTGAAATGCGAGGCTCTAACTGAGTTATACCCTTGATTGGTGAAGCATGATAGTACATATGATCCCTCCTGAGCATTTGAATGGCTGCTTTTCAAATTACGATTTGCCGATCGTTCATTCAATTCAAGTTGGACCTGCTTCGGCAAGACCCAATTTACCGCGATGATCCCGCTTCTCCAGCGGATGTTTTTCAGTATGTAATCCTCGGCCTCTCCGAGAAGATTATACCGCACAGTGACAGAATTGTCACGATAAAAAGAGCGTTATATCTGCCCGCTTTCCATCAAACCCATGTATGTAGCGCCCGTCATTGGAGTCTGGCACTCCTGCCAGTACATCCATGAAGTTTTTTGTCGAATTGAAAATAACACTTGAAAAGTTGAGATATATCTCATATAATAGAAGTGGAAACGGACGGCGTCTTTGGGAGGTAAAGAAAGGATACATGCAATTTCAAGTAGAGTTTTACGAGACGGTGGACGGCAAATACCGATTCGGGATTATTTGGATTCTCTTGAACCAAAAATGAATGCGAAGATGGTTGGCTTGATGGAAATCCTGGAAGAAAAAGGATATTCGCTGCGCGAACCATATTCTGCTCCGTTGGAAGATGGAATCTTTGAGCTAAGAGCTGTCCAAGGCTCCAATATATCACGCGCTTTGTTTTTCTTCTATATCAAGGGAAGAATCATTATCACGCACGGCTTCATCAAGAAAACTCAAAAAACACCTAAGGCGCAGATTGAGCTGGCAAAGAAATACAGGGCAGATTACCTGAAGCGGCAGCAGATAAAGGCTGACAAAAAGACAGAAAGCAGGTGACCATTTTGAAACTGCAGGATTACAAGAAGGAAAAAATGAAAGACGCGGCTTTTGCAAAAGCGTATGATGAAATCCAGCCGGAGATGAATGTGATCCGCGCGATGATCGAAGCGCGTACCTCCCAAAACCTTACGCAGAAACAGCTGGCCGAAAAAACCGGTATCGCACAGACAGAAATCAGCCGTTTGGAAAACGGTACTCGAAATCCAAGCATCAAGCTGCTTCAAAGGCTGGCGGAAGGAATGGGCATGGTTCTGGATGTGCAATTCAGGCCCAAAGGGACGTCGCCCGCATCTTCGCAGCAGCTTTAAGCAAAGGACTTAACATACAAAAAGGGCCTGTTACATCCATTTCATGCCAGATATTATTATAACAAAACGGAGCTTTATCCCTGCCTCCTCAGGGGTCCAAAGCTCCGTTATTTTTTTGTTGGGGTTATCAGTTTTGCCTCAATATCTGCACGATACCCCCCTGATCTCTTCGCCGCTGCCCATTTCTGCTTCATTCAGGTTCAATCCAGCCATATACTTGGCTTTATCAATCATTTGCCAGCAATATAAAAAACGGCACCCCCGGCGCGATGCCGGAAATGCCGTTTGTATGTCCATGAAAAACCGCTGTCTGCGGTGCGCTGTGCTTACTGGTCCCCGTCCGTGGTGCCGTTGATGACCTTTTCCGTCGCCCCGTCGAACAAGTACACGCTTTCGTAGGGGATGCTGAAGGTAAGCTGCTGGTCCGTTTCGGGGATCTCGTGGGGGGTCACCTTGAGGATGGCCCGGTCTTCCCCGATGTTGATATAGACGTTGGCGTTGTCGCCCAGCATCTCGGTCAGCTCCACGGTGCCGGTCAGCTGGTAGGCGTTTTCTTGCTTGCCCAGCTGGATGGCCTCGGGCCGGAAGCCGAAGACGATGTCCTTGCCCTCGATGTCCGCCTTGCCCTTCAACGCCTTGGACAGGTCCAGCACGGCCCCGTTCAGCGTAACGGCCCCGTTCTTTACCTTCTGGCGGATGAAGTTCATCGGCGGCTCGCCGATGAAGCCGGCCACGAAGACGTTGCGGGGGTGGAAGTAGACGTCGTGCGGGGTGCCGATCTGCTGGACGTAGCCGTCCTTCATGATGACGATGCGGTCCGCCAGGGTCATGGCCTCGGTCTG
>DGRV01000041.1 GCA_002391225.1 Christensenella sp. UBA4379 | reverse complement strand
CCGAACACAGAAGTTAAGCCCTTCAGCGTCGATGGTACTTGGCTGGAGACGGCCCGGGAGAGTAGATCGTCGCCGGATTCCAATAACACTCGTCTGAATGGCGAGTGTTTTTTCATGTTATAAAACAACTACAAAAAAAACCGGCACAGGCTATCGACGGATTCCATCATGTAGCGAGGGCCGGTTTATTTTGCTTTACACGCCTATTATTGATGTTGTTTCTATCAGGGATGGAAAACATAGTGTTATTCTGAATATAAGAATGTCAAAAAGAAATCAATGATACGGCCTTACATTAATGTGCTAATGAATAAAAAAAGCACATACATTGCTGTTGGATGGCAAGATGTTCTATTTTAAAAGAAAAAGAGACAGGAGAGGGAAACGTATACCTCGGTTCTCAACAGAGAGCACGGGATGAACACACAACTCCTATCTACAATATTGAATCAATAAGATGAAGATGAAGTCAAGCGCAAGCTTAGATTTTACGAGGCGGATCAGACATACCAGCAGGCTGTATAATAAGCGAGCTGCAACACGCTGTACTGAAAGGCAATTTTAGAAAGCATTATGAGAACATAAAAACGAAAATGCCCTCAATAAGTGCATAAACAAGAAAACCGCGATTTCTCACGGTTTTCTCTTTGGTCTGGGTGGAGAGATTTGAACTCTCGACCTCTTGAACCCCATTCAAGCACGCTACCAAGCTGCGCTACACCCAGATCCTTTTGTTCCCTTTCCTGAGAACGATTGGATTATAGCACGAAACCTGTTGGTTGTCAATCGCTTTTTTGCCTTTGATCAACAAACAAAAATCACTTGAAAAGGGCATTTAAAAAGGGTAGTAAAAAGCAGCGCTCCCGATCCGGGAAGCGCTGCGCTTAGATTGTGCGCCAAGGGCGAGAAAAAACCACCAGCAGAGCTGGTGGAATAAAAAAGCTTTAGCGAAAGAAGCTCCTTTGCTATACTAGAAGCAGGTGTAGCAACCGCAACAGAAAGCAAAGGAGGTTGTCATTTATGACAAATGACAGTAAAAGTTTATCACATACGAAATGGAATTGCAAATATCATATAGTATTTGTGCCAAAGTTCCGGAGACAAGTAATCTATGGACAGATAAAAGCAGACATAGGGAAAATCCTGAGGCAGCTATGCGAAGCAAAAAAGGTGGAAATCATAGAAGCAGAAGCATGCCCGGATCATATCCATATGTTGGTAAGCATCCCGCCGTATCTGAGCGTAGCGCAGTTTGTGGGGTATCTAAAAGGAAAAAGTTCACTGATGATCTTTGACCGCCATGCGAACATGAAGTATAAGTATGGAAACAGGCACTTCTGGTGCAGAGGGTACTATGTGGATACAGTAGGACAGAATAAAGAACGAATAGCAGAATACATTCGAAACCAGCTGCAGGAAGATGCAATGGCGGAACAAATCAGCATGAAGGAGTATTTCGACCCGTTTACGGGTGCCAAGAATAAGTAAGGCAAGAAAAAAGGCCGCTTTAGCGGCGGCCTGTGAAAAAGTTGCGGTTGCTAAACCTTTCGGTGCGTCTTTAGACGATTGCCGGTAATATGCCTTGAAGGCACGGTGCATACCACCGGCTTAGCCGGTGGTTATGATTATTCGGCGGGAGTTTCAGGCAGCTGGATGGAAATGTCCTGAATCTCCAGGATGGAGGCGGTTCCGTCCACGCCGCTGTAGAGCCAGACCAGAGCGTAGTGGGGAACGGGGTTCAGCACCACCGGCGTAATTTTGCACAGCAGGCAGTAGTTCGTACCGGCGACCACCTGAGTTCCCAGCAGGGCGACTGGCTCAATGTTGGAGCCGACCATCTGCTCCATCGCCTTTTGGAGGGCATCCGCTGCTTCCTGCGGGACAGCGCTGTCTTCCGCGGGCGTCCAGCCGCCGGCCAGGGGCGCCTGTGCGAGAGCGGGGACGAAAAGCATGGAGCACAGGGCGGCGATCAGAGCGAGGCAAAGAAACTTTTTCATGTTGATCATTCCTTTCGGTCGTTTTGAAATGGGAATCTTGCTCCCACTTATTATATACGATCATGAACGCTTTTTGTTCGCATCCGGAAAAATTTTTTCGCTTGAAAAAACAGTTTGAATATCGTATATTGGATCTGTTCTGGCCGGAGGCGGCCGGGGAAAGAAGGAAAACCATGGCAAGGCCGAAACTGAGCTATACCTGCACGGTGTGCGGGGCGGAAACGACAAAATGGTTTGGGCAGTGCCCGGACTGCGGCAGCTGGAACACGCTGGAAGAAAGCGCTCCAAAAATACAAACGGCCGCCGGCTTTGGGGCGGCTGATAAAAAACCGCTCAAACAGCGCGGCGGCACGGGCTCCAGGGCCATGACCTTCGCTGAGATCGAAGCGGGAAAGCAGACCTACTTTACCACCGGCATCAGCGAGTTGGACCGGGTGCTGGGCGGGGGACTGGTGGATGGGTCCCTGCTGCTGTTCGGCGGCGAGCCGGGCATCGGAAAATCGACGCTGCTGCTGCAGGTATGTCACGCGCTGAGCCTGGCGGGCAAACGGGTGCTCTACATCACGGGTGAAGAGAGCGCGCGGCAGGTAAAGCTCCGGGCCTCGAGACTGGGGGCGGACAGAAGCGAAATGCTGGTGCTGGCGGAAAACGCCATGGACGCGATCGAGGAAAAGCTGAATGAGATTCAGCCGGATTACGCGGTGATCGACTCCATCCAGACCATGTACCGGCCGGAAATGGCCAGCGCTCCCGGTTCTGTCAGCCAGATCCGCGAAAGCGCGTCCCTGCTGATGCGCTACGCCAAGACCAACGGCTGCACGATGATGCTGGTGGGTCATGTGACCAAGGAGGGAGCGATTGCCGGCCCGCGTGTGCTGGAGCATATGGTGGACGTGGTGCTCTCCTTTGAAGGGGACCACCAGCATGAATACCGCCTGCTTCGGGCCAACAAGAACCGCTTCGGCTCGGTCAATGAGCTGGGCGTGTTTGAAATGACCGCCCAGGGGATGATGCCGGTGGACCATCCCTCCGAAACCCTTCTGTCTCAGCGGGCGAAAAACGCCAGCGGCTCCTGCGTCCTCTGCGCGATGGAGGGCTCCCGGCCGATCCTGGTGGACATCCAGGCCCTGGTGACCCAGTCCTACTATACCGCCCCGCGGCGCACGGTCAACGGCATTGATAACGCGAGGATCATGCTGCTGTTGGCGGTGCTTGAAAAGCGGGCGGGCCTTCGGCTGTACAACCAGGACGTCTATATCAACGTGGCCGGGGGAATCTCCTTAAGCGAGCCGGCGGCAGACCTGGCGGTCTGCATGGCGGCGGTGTCCTCCTTCCGGGACCTGGTGCTGCCGGCGGAATACGCGATCATGGGCGAAGTGGGGCTGGCCGGGGAGGTCCGCGGGATTTCCCATCTGGACCGCCGGATCGCGGAGTGCGCCAGGCTCGGCTTTACCGATATCGTCTGCCCGAAGGACAGCGTCAAGAAGCTGAAGGAACAGACGGACGTGCGCCTTCATCCCGTGGATACCGTGGCGCAGGCAATGGCGGTGCTGGGCGTATTCTCACGTGGATAATTCCTGCCCCATGCCGTCCAGGGGATACCAGGCGCAGGCGGAGCCTTCGATGATGGCCTGGCCGGGCAGCTCCATCAGGAACACCCGGGGCTGATTCATGTCCCACAGGGCTTTGAGGCGCTGTGCGGTCAGCTCCGCTTCGCCGCCGCCCCGGTCCGTCAGGGTGATCCGCTGGCCCAGGCAGGTTTCGTCCTCCCCGCGGCTGGCCTGTGTCATGGCGGTGGTTTGCTCGATCCCGTTTCGGACAGTGGTCTTCTTCGCCAGAACGATTTTTCTGATGGAAGGTGCTTTGGCGACGGGCTTTGCCTGGGGAGCGGCCGGCTCTGCGCCGGCGGTCACGACCTCCAGGGACAGAGGATTGCCGGCTTCATCCGTGATTTTTTCGACCAGGCCGCTGGAGAGAATGTCGTCCAGCGCTTCCCGGATGTCCTCCTCGCTGCCTTTTCGGACATAGAGATAAACCTTCTGTGACATGGCAAACTCCTTTTGATGCAGAGTGACAGAAACAGTATAAGTTTTTTTGCCCTTTCTGTCAAAGGAAGATCCTCCGCCGGACCGGAATCGGCGCGGAAGGGACCTTTTTTATGGAATCTCCCGTCCAATGGGTACAATTCGCCGATTTGACTGTTGCGGAAAAAGGAAAAATCATGTATACTGTCAGTGACCTTGTTGATTTATTCAGAAGGGGGTCAAACGATTATGGAATGCAAGATCAAAAACGACATCGGTACCATCTCTATTTCGGATGACGTACTGCTGAAGGTGGTCGGTTATGCCGTGCTGGAATGCTACGGCATTGTCGCCATGTCCTCCAAGCGTGCCAAGGACGGAATCGTCGAGTGGCTCGGGCGGGAGAACCTCAGCAAGGGCGTCGAGATCAAGATGGTGGATAATCAGCTGGATGTGAACCTGTATATCGTGGTGGAGTACGGCGTTTCCGTCGCCGAGGTCTGCAAGACGATCGTCGAAGTGGTCCGCTATAAGCTGGAAAGCATGACTGGTGTACAGGTGCGCGGCGTCAATATCTCCGTGGAAGGAATCCGCGTTTGATCCGGAGCATCCATCGATGGGAGCCTCCGGCGCGTGATTCGCGCCGTAGCAGGCTCGAATGGAGGAAAATTCGTTGATAGAAATCAAGGCGATTGACGGCCTGATGCTGCGTGAGATGGTATTGGCCGGCACAGCCCTGCTGGAAAAGAACCGGGAAAAGGTGGACGCGCTGAACGTCTTCCCGGTGCCGGACGGGGATACCGGTACGAATATGTCCCTGACGATGGCGTCAGCCGTAAAAGAGATCAATGCCCAGGAATATCCGTCCATAGGCAAAGCCGCTGCCGCGCTGGCCAAAGGCGCCCTGCGCGGGGCGAGAGGAAACAGCGGCGTAATCACCAGCCAGCTTTACCGCGGCTTCTCCCGCGCGCTGGAAGGGCTGGACGTTGCGAGTCCGGTTGAATTCGCCGCCGCTTTAAAGCGCGGCGCAGATACGGCGTATAAGGCGGTCATGCGTCCCAAGGAAGGCACGATCCTGACCGTCGCCCGTGTGATCGCCGAGGAGGCGGTCAAGCAGGCCGAAAGCGCGCCGGACGATTTCGACGCTCTGTTTAACACGATTCTCTCTGTCGGCAAAGATATCCTGGCCCAGACGCCGGAGATGCTGCCCATCCTCAAGCAGGCCGGCGTGGTTGACGCCGGCGGCCAGGGCCTGATGCACATCTACACCGGCTATGCCGCCTGTCTGCGCGGAGAAAAGCTGGACCTGGAAAAGAGCGACGACCAGGAAGGAACGCAGGCCCAGGACGAGGCGGAAGAAGACGATACCGAAGATCTCCGCTTCACCTACTCGGTCCGCTACCGTCTGGTCAACGTCAACAAAAAGGCCGTCCAGTCGGACGTCGACCTGCTCAAGCGCCAGCTCAACCGCATCGGCGATTATCTGAAGATCAAGGGCACTCTGCCTGACCTCACAGTGTCGGTTCATACCAATGACCCGGGCAAGGCCCTGCAGTGCGGCCAGATCCTGGGCGATCTGACCGACCTGGAGCTGGTCAACCTGGCGGAAGCCAGGAAGGCGAAGGAAGCGGCCGTGGCGCCCGCGGAACCCGCTCCAAGCACCGAGCGCAAGGCCTACGGTATGGTCACCGTGTCCATGGGCAAGGGCTTTTCCAACATCTTCCGGGACCTGACGGTGGACGCCATCGTGGAAGGCGGACAGACGATGAACCCTTCCATCGAGGACCTGCAGAAGGCCATCGAAGGGGTCAACGCGGATACGGTCTTCGTCTTCCCCAACAACGGCAACGTGGTGCTTGCCGCCCAGCAGGCCGCGGAGCTGTGTGAGAACCGGGTCATCGTCATCCCGACCAAGAACGTGGCCATGGGCATCGCCGCCGCCGTCGCCTTCCAGCCGGACAGCACGCCGGAAGAGAACGAAGCCCACATGACCCAGGCGGCGGAAATGGTCCGCACCGGCACCATCACCTATGCCGTGCGGGACAGCGAATATGAGGACCTGCACATCAAGCAGGGGGACGTCATCGGCCTGAGCAACGGCAAGGTATCAGAGAGCGGCAGTTCCATCCATGACGTAGCCGTTTCCCTGGCCAAGCACATCGTCACCGACGACGACAGCCTGATCACCCTGTACTACGGGGAAGACACCAAGGAAGAAGAGGCCCGTCAGCTGGCGGATGAGTTTGAAGAGCTTTTCCCGGACTGCGACATCGAGCTACAGAGCGGCGGCCAGCCCCTGTACTATTATCTGATCGCGGTCGAATAAACCTGGTTTTTGAATTCTGCATAAAAACTCTGTGGGAGCATACGCTTTGCACAGAGTTTTCTGTTGAGGGAGATATATGGACGTTGAACGGGCGGTAGACCTGAGCAGCGCGCTGGGCATGTGGCTGAACGGGGAAAACCCCGTGCTGCCGATCGGGGACGGGACCCTTACTTCAGCCCGGAAAGCGTTTCAAGAGGCGCTGGAGGAACAGGGCCTGCTTGAGCGGATGGACGGCGAATACAGGGACAGGCTCTTTTCAGCCTTCCGGGTGTTGGACGGAGAGGCCTTTTTGAAGGACCCGTATCTACAGCGCGTCCGGCTGAACGGCCCTCAAAGGGAAGGAAACTTTCTTTTGACGGAGGTACGGTATCAGAAGGGAGAGCTCCTTCAGTACCGGATGCCGGACTACGAGGGGGAATACCCGGCCCTGTCCGTCGGCTGTTTTTCTTCGCCCGTCCGGACGCTGGCCCTCTATGAGAACGGGATGCCTTGGATGACCGTCTGCCCCTCGGAGATCAGTTCCATGGAAAAAGAAATGCGCCACGCCCACGGGCGGGTGCTGACGCTGGGGCTGGGCCTGGGCTATTATGCCATGGTGGTTTCGCAGAGCCCGGAGGTTTCCTCGGTCACGGTGGTAGAGCGGGAAAAAAGCGTCATTTCCCTGTTCAGACAGTTTATTCTCCCTTTTTTCCCGCAGCCGGACAAGATCCATGTCGTGGAGGCGGACGCCCTCAATTACTGCGCGAAGCTCACGGACGGGCAGTTTGATTACTGCTTCGCAGACCTCTGGGCGGGCCAGGAAGACGGAGCGCTGATGTATCTGGCGCTTAAGGACCTACTTTCCCCGCTTCGCCACATGGAGACGGAATACTGGATCGAAAAGGAAATCAGGGCCTATCTGGTCTACCGCTACGCGGGCGGGAACTGAGGCTTTACCCAAATGTTAAGGAGTATTTCTATGTATCGGAACATCGTGTTTGACCTGGACGGCACCCTGACGGATTCCGGCCGCGGCATTCTGGCCAGCGTCACCTACGCCCTGGAAAAGCTCGGGGCCCCCGTCCCGGCGCCGGAAACCCTGCGCCTGTTTGTCGGCCCGCCCCTCACGGGAAGCTTCATGAAATACTGCTGCATGACGGAAGCGCAGGCTGCCGAAGGCGTCCGCCTGTTCAGGGAGCGCTATGTGCCGATCGGCTGGCGGGAAAACCGGGTATACCCGGGCATCCGTCCGCTGATGAGGGAACTGAAAAACAGAGGCTGCCGCCTCTATGTGGCAACGGGCAAATCCAGGGAGTCCGCGCTGCGGGTGCTGGAATATTTCGGCCTGATGTCCTATCTGGACGGGGTGGCCGCGCCGGACCCAAAGGAAATGCACGCCGAAAAGGCGAAGCTGATCCTCTCCGTCTGCCCGGATACGGCGGATACCGTGATGGTCGGGGATACGATGGGGGATGTGGAAGCCGCGGAAACGGCCGGGGCGGACAGCGTCGCCGTTCTGTATGGGTATGGGGCGTGGACGGAGGCCCAGCTTGAAAAAGCCACCTTCCGCGCTGATACAGTCGCAGCCCTGAGCATGATCCTGCTGGGGGAGGTACCGGCGGAAAAAGGCGTTTTCCTTTCGCTGGAGGGGCTGGACGGCTGCGGCAAAACGACCCAGCGGGATCGGGTGAAGGAAATCATGGAGGATTTGGGCTATGAAACCCTCCTGTCCCGGGAGCCGGGCGGCTGCTCGATTTCGGAAGAAATCCGTTCCCTGCTGCTGTCCGTTGCGCACGGGGAAATGACGCCCACGACGGAGGCGCTGCTCTACGCCGCTTCCCGGGCCCAGCACGTGCACGACGTGATCGCCCCGGCCCTTCGGGCCGGCAAAGCCGTGATCTGCGACCGGTTTGTGGATTCCTCCGTGGCGTATCAGGGCGGGGGACGTTCTCTCGGCGTCGAAACGGTATCCCAGTACAACGAGGCGGGCGTGCACGGCTGTATGCCGGACGTGACGGTGTATTTCCGCATCGACCACGAAACCTCCCTGCGCAGGCGCTATTCCGCCTCTGCTCCGGATCGGATGGAACAGGCGGACGCCGCCTTTTTCGCCCGCACAGAAAGGGCTTTTGAGCAGCTGGCGGCTGAAAATCCAAATCGGTTTTTGGTGCTGGACGGACGAAGGACAAAAGAAGAGGTTACGGCGGAGCTTCAGGAGAAGCTGCCGGCGTTTCTTACAGAAAAGGGGCTGATCTGATGCGGGTGGTCGTGGGCATGTCCGGCGGGGTCGATTCCTCTGTGGCGGCCCTGCTGCTCAAGCGGCAGGGGTACGACGTGGTCGGCGTATTTATGAAAAACTGGGACGAAAAGGACGACGCCGACGTCTGCACCGCCGAAAGCGACTGGCGGGACGTACAACAGGTCTGCGACCTGATCGGGATTCCCTATTACGCGGTCAATTTTACGCAGGAATACATGGACCGCGTTTTTTCTCTTTTCCTCAAGGAATATCAGGCGGGCCGCACCCCGAACCCGGATGTGCTGTGCAACCGGGAAATCAAGTTCAAGGCCTTTTTGGAATACGCCCTTTCCCTGGAAGCGGACAGGATCGCTACCGGGCACTTTGTGAGGACCAATGAAGCGGGCGACCTGCTTCGGGGAGCGGATCCCAACAAGGACCAGAGCTACTTTTTGTACATGCTCCACGCGGAGCAGCTGCAGAAATCCATCTTTCCCGTGGGCGGCATGACCAAGACGGAAGTGCGCGCCCTGGCGGAGCGGGAGGGCCTGCCCGTCAGCGGGAAGAAGGATTCCACGGGCATCTGTTTTATCGGGGAGCGAAATTTCAGAAAGTTCCTCTCCCAGTATCTGCCCGCCCAGCCCGGCGACATGGTGACGCCCGACGGCGAGGTGGTGGGCAAACATATGGGGCTGATGTACTATACCCTGGGCCAGCGCCGGGGGCTGGGGATCGGCGGAAGAGGGGACGGCAGGCGGTTTTTCGTCGTCGATAAGGACCTAAAGCAAAACCGCCTGATCGTGGTGCAGGGAGAGGACGACGAGCGGCTGTATACCGGCGGCTGTATCTGCCGGGACGTGACGTTTGTCCGGGAAGCCCTGCCCAAGGACGTTCCCGTTTCCCTGACGGCGAAATTCCGCTACCGCCAGATGGACCAGGCCTGCGAAGTGGTGTACGACGGGGACACCCTGCGCTTTTCCTTCCGCGACCGCCAGCGGGCGGTGACGCCCGGCCAGAGCGCCGTCATCTATGACGGCGAACGGGTGCTGGGCGGGGGAATCATCGACGAGCTGATCCGCTGACGGACATTACGGGACATTCATAAACTTGTTAAATCTCTTCATATCTCTGTACGACAGGGGTCATAATATGGTATAATACTTCTCACGGCCGCGGTGCCGTGCTTGTCGTGTTTGATCCAGGTATGAGGAGGCCTTCCCTTTGCATCATCCAACGCTGATTCTGGCGTCCAAGTCCCCCAGGCGCAGAGAGCTGCTCGAAAACATGGGGATCCCCTTTGAAGTGATGGAAGCCGATATCGAGGAAACAGAGGCGGGGGATCCGGTGCGCGTCGTGATGGAAAACGCCCTGGGAAAGGCGCAGAAGATACAGGAACGCTGTCCGGAGCGGATGATTCTCGGGGCGGACACGGTGGTCTGCGTCGACGGGGAAGTGTTCGGAAAGCCCCGGGACGCTTCGGATGCCAAGCGGATGCTGTCCGCCCTGTCCGACCGCTGGCACGAGGTCTATACGGGGGTCGCGCTGCTCCTTCCCGGAAAGACGCTCCGAGCCTATGACCAAACGAGAGTCCATTTTACTTTGATCCGTCCGGAGGAGATGGAAGCGTACATACGCTCCGGCGAGCCCTTTGACAAGGCAGGCGCTTACGCCATCCAGGGCAGAGCGGGGATGCTGATCGACCGGATCGAAGGCAGCTTCTCCAACGTGATCGGTCTGCCGCAGGCCCTGGTCCGGGATTTGCTATTTCAGGCTGAAAACAACCTTTGACATATACAGATGGGATGAAGATGATCTATGGCCATTATCGCACCTGATATCGGGATCGATCTGGGTACTTCCAATACCCTGGTGCATGTTCGCAAAAAAGGCATTGTTATCAATGAACCGACCGTGCTGGTGGTGGATAAGACCGCCAAGCACACTGTGCAGGCCATCGGCGAGGACGCCAGGACCCTCCTGGGCAGGACCGGGGGAGACCTGACCGCCGTTCAGCCGATGTCCGACGGCATGATCCGTGATTTTGAAATGACGGAATTCATGCTGCAGTATTTTATCCGTAAGGCCATCGGCGTGTCCAGGCTGGTCAAGCCCCGCGCCGTGGTGACCATTCCCTGCCGGATGTCTCCCATCGAGCGCCGGGCGGTCCGCCAGGCAGCGCTGTACTCGGGCATCCGCAAAAACGGGCTGACGCTGCTGGAAAAGCCCTTTGCCGCAGCGCTGGGCTGCGGCCTGCCGGTGTTTGAGCCGGTAGGCAGCATGGTGGTGGACATCGGCGGCGGCACCACGGAGGCCGCTGTCATTTCCCTGGGCGGCATCGTCGTTTCCCGCTCGGTCCGCATCGGCGGCAGCAAGATGGACGAGGCGGTCGCCGCCTACATCAAACGGGATTTCAATATGCTGATCGGCGATCGGACCGCCGAAGAAATCAAGATCGACATGGGCGCCGCCCTCCCCCTCAAGGAGGACAGAAAGGCCCTGATCCGCGGCCGGGACCTGATTACCAACCTGCCGCAGACGGCTGAAATTTCCGCCTCCAAGGTCTACGAGGCGCTGAAGCCCACCTGCGACGCGATCCTGTCCGCGATCCAGTTCGTGCTGGAAAAGACGCCGCCGGAGCTTTGCAGCGACATCGTCCGCGGCGGGATCCACCTGACGGGCGGCGGCTCGCTGCTGTTCGGGCTGGATCAGTACATCGCCACCGAACTGGGCATTACCGTCTATCTGGCCAAAGACCCGCTTTCCTGCGCGGCGCTGGGCGTCGGCCAGCTGACGGACAATTACGACTGGGTGCAGCGGATCGTGAAGAGTGCGTACCTTCACGACGAAACGGAGGAATAATCCTTGGCGGAAAAGGGAAAAGAAAAAACCGCAAGGAAGCGGAAAAAAGGCGGAAGACCGCAGAACAGCTTCTGGCGAAACCTGATGCTGATCGGCGGGGCGACGCTGCTGACGCTGATCATCGCCATGATGCTGATGAGCAATTTTTTCGACGTGCCCATCCTTCGCACCCCCGGCAATATGGTTTCCACCGTGATGACCCCGGTGCAGACGTTTTTTTCAGGCGCGGTCAATGTGGTCGGTGGGTATTTCCGTACCCTCAAATACCGCAGCAACCTGGAATACGAGTACGAACAGGCCCTGGTCAAAATTGAGGAGCTGCAGGATCAGGCCATCATGGCGGCGGAATATGAAAACCGCCTGGCCGCTTTTGAGGACCTGCAGGTAGAAGCGGGCTCCCACGCCAACATGAACCCGTTGACGGCCACCGTCATTGGCCATGATACGGGCAACTATTTTACCACGCTGGAGCTGAACCGGGGCACCCGGGATGGCGTGGCGGACTATATGGCCGTCGTTTCCAGCGGCGGTCTGGTGGGCTATACCTACAACACGACCAACACCACCTGCAAGGTGGCCACGGTCATTGACAGCGATACGACCATTCCGGCCCTGATGGAATCCACCCGGGACCAGGGCTCCGTCAAGGGCACCTTCGGCATCAACGGGGAAGCCGCCTGCCGGATGTACTATCTGCCGGAAAACCATCTGCCCAGGACGGGCGACATGGTGATCACCTCCGGCGTCGGCATGCCCTTCCCCAAAGGCATCCCGATCGGGACGGTGCGGGAGAGCACCCGCGGCATGGAGGACAACAAGCAGTACATCGTCATCCAGCCCATTGCTGATTTTCAGCACCTGGAGTATGTGACGGTGTACCGCTACATTCCTTCTTACGCGGAAACCGCGTCCAACAGCGAAACCGTGGCCGCGCCGACCCTGGTTCCCCTGCCGACGGCGCGTCCTATCCCGCCCTTTGCCGAAAACGCGGAGACCAGCTTCCAGGCCGGGGCGGACATCGTGCCGGTGCGGGAAGAGGCGGTTTCGGTCTACGAGCCGTCCCCCTCTCCTTCGGCAGAGCCTGAGCAGGAGGCGGAGCAGACGCCGAAGCCCGCCTTTACGTTCGCGACCGATACGCCGGAGCCCAACCTGGAATACGTCCGCGTGACGGCGACGCCCAGCGGGCCGACTCCGTCGCCCACCCCGACGCCCACTCCGACCCCGGCGCCGCAGCTGGACATCGATGAACTGATGAATTCTCTGGAGGAAGACGAGTGAGAATCTGGAAGAGGCCGCTCAAGGTGGTCGTGCTGACGATTCTGAGCTATCTGATCGACGTGTGCCTGATGCCGCGTCTGGCGATCAGCGGGATCACAGGCAGCGCGAGCTTTGCGGCCATCTCGGTCATTACCGTCTGCTACGGCCGGAAAGCGGCCTTCTGCAGCGGGGCGATCATCGGCATCCTGATGGAAACGATGCTGTCCAGCGTGCCGGTCCTTTACCTGGTTTCCTACCCGATCATTTCCATGCTGTGCGCCCAGTGGTTCGCAGACCTGACGGACCGTCAGAGAGAAAGAAGGAAGCTGGCCAGAGCGGGCCAGGAGGCGCCGGTGATGAGCAGCCGCTTTGGCGCCCTGGTGGTCAAGCACCTGATGAACGGGATGGACGTGGTGCGCCGGCTGTTCAGAAGAGAGGAAAATCTGAACCCCTATCTCCGCATCCCGCTGTGCGCGATGACCTCTTCTGCGATTATGAACGCCGTATTCCTGATTTACGGCTACGCGTCCGGCTTTGGTCTGGACTGGACGCATCTGATGCGTTCAGTCATGGCCGTTGTGTATACGGTCGTGATCGCCCTTGTCATGACCTTCCCATACCGCTGGTACCTCGGCCTGCTGGGCCGCAAACGTGCCAGATGGAGAAACGAGGCGGAAGCAATTTGAGTCAGACAGAAAACAAAAAGGAATATAAGCCCAATATCACCGCCCGGTATCTGGGATTCCTGGCGGGGATCGTGCTGTGCTTTGCCCTGCTGGTCTACGGCCTTTACGGCCTGCAGATCGAGCGAGGCGAAACCTATTCCCAGGCCGCCGGCACCCAGTCGAACAAGACCATCGTCCTGAAGGGCACCCGCGGCATGATTACGGACGCGGAAGGCGTCATTCTCGCCAAGAGCGAAAAAATCTACAACGTCACCTTTCAGCGAAACAGCTCCCAGTCCAGCTCTACCAATTACAAGGCCTTTACCCAGGCCATCATCGACGCCATCGGGATCATCGAAAAGTACGGCGGCGCCCTGTCGGTCACCTTTCCCATCGAGCGGGACCCGGAGGTGGGGGACTGGATCTTCAACTTCGGTTCCGGCATTTCGGAAAGCGCCACCGCCACGCGCATGAGCCAGTGGCGGTCCAACCACTACCTGTCGGAGAGGAACTATCCGACGGCCAAGGCCTGCATCGAACGGCTGATGGAGCGCTACCAGATCGCGGTGTTCAAAGCAGACGACGAAGCATCCGCCCGGAACGAACGGGAAGCCACGATGCTGTTTGACATCGACGAAGCCACGATGCTCAAGGTCATGGCCGTCTATTCCGAGATGCAGATGAACATCTTCAACTCCATGCCCGTCGTGATCGCCAAGGACATCGCCTACGCCGCCGTGGGCGAGATCGAGGGCCGGAGCGTGCTGCTGCCCGGCATCGGGATCGAGGTAGGCGAAAAGCGGATCTATCCGCGCCAGACCCTGGCCTCGCAGATCATCGGCTATACCGGCAAGATTCAGAATTACGAAACCTATTACGCCGACTATCAGCCCTCCGGCTACGCCCTCAACGACGAGATCGGCCTGGACGGCATTGAAAAGAGCCAGGAAAACTGGCTGACTGCCTGCATCAGCGACCGCCAGGGCCGCCGCGTCATGGAACGCGACAGCAACGGCAAGCTGACCCGCCAGATCAGCTATACCGAGCCGCAGGATGGCAACAACGTCAAGCTCAGCCTGATCGCCTCCTACCAGCAGTACGCCGAGCGCGCCATCAAGGACAACGTCGAATTCATCCGGGACCTCCAGGAAGAAAAGATGCGCGACGGCGACTGGCTGGAAACCAACAAGGAAAAGATCAACACCCGCGACTGGGAGGAGGACCCGGCCCGTCTGGCTGACAAGGGCGTGCTGGTGATCATGGACGTGAACACCGGCAAGATCCTGGCCATGGCCCAGTATCCCACCTACGACTTAAACGCGATGGTGGCGGGCGGCAAGGCGGCCCAGGAGATCGTCGCGGACAAGCGCGGATTGCTGATGAACTACGCCATCCAGACCCGCGCCGAGCCCGGCTCCACCTTCAAGATGGTTACCGGTCTTGCGGCCCTGACCCATGGGGTCATCACCACGGAAACCCTGATCAGCGACGGCGGCAAGTTCATGAACTACACCAGAAACCGCGCTGAAGCTCCGACCTGCTGGACCAGCCACCCGGAAAAGCACCAGAACCAGACGATCGTGGAGGGGCTGGAAAACTCCTGCAATTATTTCTTCTACACCCTGGGCTCCATGCTCTACGGGGACAACGCCTCCGACCGGCTGTACAAATACGCCGCTTCCATGGGCCTGACGAGCAAGACCTACCTGGAGCTCAACGGCGAACTGACCAGCATCGTCGGCAACCAGCTGAACCTGTACGATCCTTCCGTGCCCCTGGGCAGACAGATCACCGATACACCGATCATCGTCGCCAACGCGATCAAGACCCACATCCGCAACTTCGCCTCGTCCTTCGGCATCACCTACGACGATTCCCGTCTGGACCGCTGCATCAAGCAGCTGATGGACATGGCCATCAACACCGGTTCTGACTACTGGGTTCTGGAAGCGCAGGAGATTTTCCAGCAGGAGCTCAGCATGACCCGGAACATGGTATACATGTCCGCTCTGATGAGCGACCTGTGGAATTACCTGAACACGATCAAATGGGGCGGCAGCTTGGAGATCCAGATGGGCATTGGCCAGTCCATTACCCTGGTCACCCCGGTGGCGGAGCTCCGCTACGCCGGTGCTCTGGCGGACGGCAAGGTGTGGAACCTGTCGCTGATCGATTCGATCACCTCCCCGGACGGAGAGATCCTCTCCCAGAAATCCCCGCAGCTCTTCGGCGACCTGAACGCAAAGCCCGAACACCTGCTGGCCATTAAGCAGGGCATGAAAAAGGTGGTTGACGAAACCGGGACCGCCGGTAAGCAGTTTACCGGCTGGAAATACACGGATTCCATCTGGGCGAAAACGGGCACCTCGCAGATCACCGTCGGCAAGATCAAGATCGACATCGAGAACAACGCCTGGTTCGTCTGCCTGACGCCCTATGAAGGGGATACGGAGCTGGCCCTCGTCTCCTACATCCCGAATGGCTATTCCGGCGGCTATTCCGCCCGCGCCGTCCGCGACTGGATCGAGTGGTACATGAACGAGAAGAACAAAGTCATCTCGGATATTTCCCTGACCACGGGCAACGAGCTGACACCGTAAAAGACAAAGGAACGAACATGGGACGGACTTACTTGTTTTTATCCGGCAAGGGCGGTACGGGGAAAACGACCCTCTCCACCTCCCTGGGCATCGCTTTGGCCCGTAAAGGAAAGCGCACCGTGCTGGTGGACGCCGACATAGGGCTTCGCTGCGCGGACCTGCTGCTGGGCATGGAAAATGATATCCTGTATGACCTGTCCGACGTGGCGGAAATGCGCTGCACCCTGCCCCAGGCCCTGGTCCACTGCCGGGAAGCCCAGGGGTTCTCGGTGCTCTCCGCCCCGCAGATGATGAAGCCCTCCGAGCTGGACAAGCTCCGGCTGGCCGCGATCATCGAGGAACTGAAGCTGGACTATGATTACGTGCTGATCGACTGTCCCGCCGGCCTGGGCCGCGGCCTTCGCAACTTCTGGAGCACCGCAGAGGAAGCGATTGTGGTGACCACGCCGGATGACGCGAGCGTCCGCGCCGCGGAGAGGCTTTCCCAGCTGCTGTTTGAAAAAAAGAACATCCATCCCCGGATGATCCTGAACCGGGCGGACCGCCTCCTGGTGAGAGTGGGTGAGGAACAGCGCCCGTCGGTGATCTCCGGCAGGACGGATATGCAGCTCCTGGGCGTCGTCCCGGACAGCCCCGATGTTTACCGGGCGCTTTTGAAACATAAAACCGCTCTTTTGTCCGACAGTATCTCGGTGCGCCACGCCATCGCCCGCATCGCCGACCGCATAGAAGGCATCGAACGAAGGTTCCCGCGCTACTGCCGGTCCCAATCCCAATTCTAAACATCATCTGATTCTTCTGGAGGCTATTTCTTGATTACATCACCGATCAGCCACCGCAGAACGAGGGCGCATATTGAATGGCTGCTGCCGGCAGTCAGCTACGTGCTGGCCATCTTCGGCGTGATCTGCATTGCCATCGCCACCTATAATCCCGACCGGGGGACGGATCTTTCCCTGCTGAATCATATCATCAATTCCAGCTCCGCTTCCTGGCAGGCGATCTTTGTCCTGGTGTCCGTCGTGGTCCTGTTCGTGGTGATCAACATTCCGCTGGAGCTGTTTAAAAGCCGCGCCAAGCTGATCTACTGGGGCGTGCTGATGCTGCTGATCTTTACGCTTTTGACCGCGACGGCCATCTCCAGCGTGAGCGCCTGGCTGCGCGTGGGCTGGGGGCGCACCATTCAGCCCTGCGAATTTGCCAAGCTGTCCATTCTGATCATGCTGGCCCGCACCCTTTCCCTGCAGGAAAAGCCGATGGGCACCTTCAAGGATTTTATGCTCGTCTGCGTCCAGTTCGGCGCACCGGCCGTCGTCACACTGGCCCAGGGCGAAACCGGCACAGTCATCGTCATGGGCTTTATGTTCCTGGTGATGATTCTGTTTTCCGGAGTGGATATCCGCCTGTGGTGGGCGATGATGGCCATGGTGGCCCTGCTCGTGGCGGCCTTCTTCGGCTACGCCCTGTTCTCCGGCTCCACAGATTACCGTATTACGCGAATTCTGTCCTTCCTGGACCCGCAGAAGTATTATAATTCCGCCGGTTACCAGATTCTGAACTCGCAGATGTCGATCGGCTCGGGCCGGATGAACGGCATCGGCATGTTTGTCGTCGGTTCCATCAGCCAGCTGGATTACGTGCCGGAAGATCATACGGACTTTATCTTTTCCGCCATCGGGGAAGCCTTCGGCTTCGTCGGCTGCTGCATCCTGCTGGGCCTGTATCTGATCATGATCCTGAGAATGATCTACCTGGCCCGCTTCACCGAGGACCGCTTCGGCCAGCTGTTGATCATCGGGGTCATGGCGATGCTGTTCCTGCATATTTTTGAAAACATCGCCATGAACGTCGGCCTCATGCCGATCACCGGCATCCCGCTTCCCTTCGTCAGCTACGGCGGCTCCAACTTCATGACCAACATCGTGGGCATCGCCCTGGTGGTCAACGTGGTCAAATCCCGCAGCAGCACCACGCAGATCATGTTCCAGACCAAGCAGCGCACGAAGCGGAGGAAGCGCAGAAAGCTTCTGCCGATCGGCGCCGGATCATAAATAAGGAGGATGTGCGATGAAACGTATCGGATGTTTGTGGCTGTGCCTGACAGTGCTGGCGCTCTGTGCTTCCCCGGCGCTGGCGGCGGAAACGGCTTATGCGCTGGACCCTGTGTATGGCAGGCTGACGCTGGACAACGATTGGTTTACCAAAGTGCTGACCCCCGCCACCCTGGAGACCAACCAGGAATGGCTGACTTCCCAGGGAACGACGCTGGAGGACGCGAAGCTCCGCTATGAGGAGGAGGGCATCCTCCTGGAAGCCTTCGACCCGGAGAACAGCCGCACCCTCGTCGTAACTGCGGTGCAGGATGTCAACGCGGAAGAAATCTACGACGTCAACGCCGTGGACGAGGGAACGCGCCGCGATTACCGCCTCAACCATTCCAAGGACGTGTTCTACGGGATCCAGGGCTATCACTATGAAAGCGCCACCTGGAAAAACTTCGGCGGAAACCTGGGCCGTTTTCTGCAGCTGAAATACACCCTGTCCCGGAACGGCTCCCTGGTCATGCGGGGCTATCAGCGCCGCACGGTCCGAAACGGCTATACCATCACCTTTGACCTCCAGGTCACCGGCCGATCCGCCAAGGACGGGGACGCGAAATTTGTAGACAAGATCGTCAACCGTTTCATCTTCACGGAAATCAAGAACGCTCCGGAAGGGGCCTGCCGTCTGACCTTTACGGACGATCCGCCCCGCGAAGTGACCAGCGATACGCTGACCATCTCCGGCAAGACGGAAGCCAACGCTACCGTCAACGCCACGCTGATCAGCATGACGGACAGCAAGACCGCCACCTTCTCGGACACCGCCAATAAATCAGGAAAATACTCCATCAAGCTCCAGTTCCCGCAGCAGGGTACCTTCACGCTGACGGTGGTCGCCACCACGGAGGACGGAAGAACGGCCCAGAAAACTGCGTCCATCATGTATCAGCGCGATTATATCCCGATCAATCTGAACACGACCATTCCGACGACCCTGTCCTCCAACACGCTGGAGATTTCCGGCACCACCGCCAACGGGGCCACCACCCAGCTGTCCGTGACGGGCCCGGTCAATATCCATAAGACCAAGACCGGCAGGTCCTTCAGCTTCACTGTCAACACCAAGCAGGAGGGGGCCTACCAGATTCTGCTGACGGTCTCCAAGCCTGGCATGACGCCCCGCTCCATCACCTTTAACGCGACCAGGACCCTGACCGAAGCCGAACGGATGGACCGGATCAAGTCCGGCGCGACGAGCCTCAAATACAGCGCCCTCAAAAACAGCATCGCCAGATATGCCGGGAAAACCATCGTGATGTCCGGCTATGTCATGGAGGTGGTTTCCTCTAACACCGAATGGGTGGTGAAGCTGGCCATCAACCGAAAGAACGGCGTCTATCAGGACTTTATCTTCGTCGTCTGCCGCACGGACCCGCAGCTGGGCGTTGAATCCCATGTGAAGATGTACGGCACGCTGAGCGAAAACAAGTATGTCGAGGTAACGGAGAGCGGCCAGACGCTGGAATATCCCCGCTTTGAGTTGCTGCTGTTTGAACAGATCTGATCTATAACCATAAAGTTCAAGGGCTGCCGTATCGTGCGATGCGGCAGCCCTTGAACTTATCCCGTTTGTACTGTGTTTATTCTTCCTCAGGAGAATTTTCCGGAGCCTGCGCTGCAGGCTCTTCTTCTTTTTCTTTATCCGGATTCTGTGCAGGGATTTCCGTCTGCTCCTTAGCATGATCAGCAGGCTCTGCCGGAGAAACAGTCTCTTCCGAAGAAATTGGCTCAGGTCCTTCCGGGGAGTTCAGCGGAGAGAAGGAGCCGTGGGGTTTGGCTTGGGATTCGTTCATCACCAGCACGTCGCCGGCCTGGAGCACGGTGTCGCCGCTGGGAATCACAGCTTCCTGTCCGCGGATGATCATAATGATCAGCTTCGTGCTCTCCATCCGGATGTCCTTGAGCGCCTGGCCGCACCATTCGTGGCGGGCGGAAATGTGCATCTCCGTCAGGGTGCCGATGGAGGAACCGTCGAAGGCAGGCCCGCTGACGATCAGGATGTCACCGGGCTCAATCTTCGTATTCCCGCGGGGAACCAGCTGTTCATCTCCGCGCTGGATCATGGCGACGCGGGTCTGGGGCAGCATCTGGAGGGTCCTGAGCTCCTGATTGGCCCAGGCGTGGTGCTCATCCACCTTCAGCTTCAGGTATTGGATCGGCACCTGCTCGGTATAGTCGGAGAAGGTCTTCATGACGTCCGCGTTTTCATCGATCATATGGAGCCTGCGGGCGGTAAAGGGAATCAGCGTTCCCTGGACGATGATGGAGAAGAGGACGATGAAAAAGATAATGTTAAACAGGCTGTCCGGCGTGGAAGCGCACGAAACTGTGGCCATGATCGCGAATACGATGGAGCTGGCGCCCCTCAGTCCGCACCAAGAGACCAGCATCTGCTGCTCTTTGGGGCAGCGGAAGGGCTGCATGATGGAAAAGACGGAGGCGGGCCGGCCGACCAGGGTCAGGAACAGGGCGACCGCGAGCCCGGGAATGGCGACCTGGGGGAGGGCAGACGGGGTAGACAGAAGACCCAGCAGGAAGAAGACCAGGATCTGCATCAGCCCGGTCACGCCGTCAAAGAAGTGGACCAGCGTCTGTTTTCCGCGAAGGGAGCTGTTGCCCAAAATAATGCCGGTCAGGTAGACGCTCAGATAACCGTTGCCGCCGATCAGGGAGGAGAGGCTGTAGCTCAGGAAGGCGGCCCCGAAGATCAGGATGGAATCAAAGCCGTCCTCCCGGGTGTGAATCCGATTGAGCAGCCACGAGGTGGCGATCGCCACCACAGGTCCTACCAGGACGCCGAAGGCCAGCTGCTTGACCAGCATCAGCAGCATCGGAAAGACCCCCGCTTCCCCGTTCATGATGCTGACGATGATGATGGTCATCATGTAGGCGAAGGGGTCGTTGCTGCCGCTTTCCACTTCCAGCAGGGAGGCCGTCCCGTAGCGGAGGTTGAGCTTCCTGGAGCGCAGGATGGAAAAGACGGAGGCGGCGTCGGTGGAGGAAATCACCGCGCCGATCAGCATGGCGGGCAGCCAGGCAAAGCCCAGGACAAAGTGGCAGAATACGCCCGTCAGCAGGGCCGTCAGCACGACCCCGGCGGAAGAGAGCAGGACGGAGATTTTCGCCGTCGGCTTCGCCCCGTTCCAGTTGGTGCCAAAGCCGCCGTAAAACATGATCAGGATCAGGGCGATGGAACAGATCTGTTCAGATAATGCGTAATTGCTGAACTGAATTTTGAGCAGCCCGTCTTCCCCGAACAGCATGCCCAGCCCGATGAACACGGCCAGCGTCGGCAGGCCGATTTTGTCCGACACGCGGCTTAAGGACAGGCTGACCAGGATGATCAGGGCGACCGCAAGCATTTCAAGTGCGATGGGAATTCACCTTCTTTGAACCGTTTTCTCAGTCGCTGATTTCCGGCCATTTGGCAATGGCGCGGAGACGTTCCTGAAAGGTTTCCTCCTGCTGGAGGTCCTTTTGATCGATAATTTCGATACCCAGCTCATAGGCCCGGTTCCGGGTGACAGAGCGGACGCTGCCCGCGCTCGTCACGATGATGGCGCGGGAAACCGCGCTGCCGAAACGGTCCCGCAGGATGGCCAGCTCGTTGAGGGCTTCGGTTTTGATTTCGCTGGTTTTGCAGCTGATGAAGACCGGCATGACGCCGCGGACGGCGACCACGTCCAGCTCGTTGGTGACGCTCCTGGAATTGACGATGCCCCCCTCCCAGTTGACGACGACGGACAGGCGGACGTCCTGGAAGATGCCGGCGTCATGGGCGGCCTTGTAGGTGTACAGCTCCAGCACGCTGCCGATGTCGCGCAGGAAAAAGCAGGCTTCCTCATCCCGGAAGACAAAACGGATGCCGTTCTCTTCGTCCATCCGAAGGTCCCGGATCAGGCCCATCTTTTCCAAGGCGCGGAATACATCCTGTTCGGCGTTCAGTATACGCCCGTTGTGGCGCACGGACAGGGGGCCTTCCGCGGTAAAGCGGCCGTCCGGTCCCGGCTCCTGCCTGGAAATGCGCTGGATATAGGTGATGATGCTGACCCATTTGGCACGGTACCTCTGATGCAGATGGTAAAAGTCGCTGATGATCGGCAGATAGGCTTTCAGCCGCTTGTTATTCATCCTGCCGGGAAGCATGGAGCCGCCGGCCATCTGAAAGCAGTCGGAGATGTTCAGACGGATGGGGCAGGGCAGGTTCTGGGAGAACGCCGCGCCCCGGATGTCGAAAAACTTATTCTTTTTGCGGCTGTAGGTAAATACCGCCAGGTCCTCCTGGGCGCTCACCAGGCCGCAGGCAAAGAGGGACGCGTCCGTGCCGCCCGCGATATCCAGCGCGCAGTCCGGGTATTCCTGGATCACCCGCCGCATGGCCTGGGCGATTTTATCGGCGTCCAGCATACTGACGGGAATAAACACGAGCTTCGTGCGGCAGCCCCGGGCTTTAAAATAAGCGCGGAGCTTTTCTTTGAGAACTTTGTCCTGGGCGATTTCAGGCGGACAGAGATAGACCGTCGTCTCCGGATGGAACATTTCTGTCGCCAGCACATTGTCCAGCGGGCGTTCGTCGTACAGTTCAATCAGCGTCTTCATCGTCTCAATCTCCGAAACGGTCGTTAAGGAACAGAGAAACTGCATGTAAAAATTTTTTGCGAGATGGACGGGAAACGGAAGCCATGCTATAATGATCCGCGAATCTGAAGAAACGGTAGGGATGAACAATGAACGGCAGAACCAAAGAAATCCTGAAATTTGCGATCACAGGCGGCGTATGCTTCCTGATCGAGCTGGCGGCCCTGGTCGCCCTGAGGGACGGGGCCGGGATGGATACCCTGATCGCCACGCCGATCGCCTTCCTGATCTCCGTGGTGTTCAACTATCTGTTCTGCATCAAATGGGTGTTTCCCGGCGCGGCGGACAGCGGGAAGGCCAAGCTCTGGTTTTTTATCAGCAGCCTGATCGGCCTGGGCCTGAACGAAGCCCTGATGTACCTGTTCCGCGTGCTCTTTGGAGAGGACCAGGTGCTGTTGACCCTGTTTGGCTTCCAGCTGACCGGGTATATGTTCAACAAGACTCTGGCGACGCTGCTGGTGATGATTTTCAACTATTTTGCCAAGCGGTGGATTTTAAAGGGAAAATCTGCTCAGTAACCCTTGCTCAGGTCCACCAGCCGCTCCGGAATGAGCCCCTGGGCGTAGCGGTCCAGGTCGCTCAGGAAGAGGGAGACGATCTTTTCCACCGTATAGGGCAGGGTCATGTTGCCCGCCACATGCGGGGTGATCAGGAGGTTCGGACTGGTCCAGATCGGATCGCCTAACGGAATGGGCTCTTCC
Organism: Christensenella sp. UBA4379; assembly: GCA_002391225.1. Taxonomy (GTDB): domain Bacteria; phylum Bacillota; class Clostridia; order Christensenellales; family Aristaeellaceae; genus UBA4246. Next base: position 16,577 of record DGRV01000041.1, on the reverse strand, counting down.
TCGAATACGTCCAGGGCGGCGTACAGGCGGCCGGCGGCCAGCTCCTTGGTCAGGGCCTTCTGGTCGATCACGCTGCCTCTTCCCACGTTTACGATCATGGCTCCGTCCGGAAGCAGGGCGAGCCTTTTTTGCTGGATCATGTGGAGGGTGTCTTTCGTGCCGGGCAGGGAGATGATCAAAAGGTCTGTTTCCGGCAAAACGCTGTCCATTTCCTCCTGCCGGACGATCCGGTCAAACAGTTGGCCAAAGCTGTTTCCACTGCGGTTGACGCCGATCAGGCAGGCGGGGGAGAAGGCGCGCAGACGCACGGCGGCTTCCCGGCCGATATCGCCGGTGCCCAGCAGGGTGATCCGGCTGCCTTTGATGGAGCGGACCGGGAGGTTCCGGACCCACTTCCGCTCGGCAACCACGGTGCTGTAATCCTGCTGACGGCGCATGATTTCCAGCGTCGTCATGACGATATGCTCCGAAATGGTCACGCCGTAAGCGCCGGAGGAATTGCTCAGAAGGACGTTTTCCCCCGGAAGCGCGCCGGGCGTCATATACTGGTTGACGCCGGCGGAAGGAGCGCACACCCAGCGCAGGTTCTTTGCTGTTTGGGTAAACTCCGGAGCGGAGCCAAAGAAGATTTCCGCTTCCTCCGCATGGGGCATGGCGTCCCCGATGTCGTCAAAAAACAGGGTCTCCAGCCCATATTGCATAGCGCGCGCGGCAATTTCGCCGCGCTGTTTTTCTGTCAGCTGTGAAATCGAGACGATCAGCTTGCCGTGCTTCATCATACTCCTCCGTTCAGTCCGAGTTCCTTGCATTTGCGCCAAAGGGTGGTTTTGCTGATGCCCAGCTTTTCCGCCGCCTCTTTCCTGCTGGAGGAGCGGGAGAGTACCTCGACGATCTGCCTGCGCTGGAGGCTGCTCAGGGTGGGAGGCTCTGCTTCCCGGAACACGTAAGGGGCCGAGGCTGCCGGTTCCCCGGGCAGCACGGAGGCCATGTCGGCCGCTTCGATCCTGCTGCCCTCGCAGAGCACCGCCAACTGCTCGCTGATGTTGCGGATTTCGCGGATATTCCCGGGCCAGCCGTAGGAATGGACCAGGCGGGCGGCGTCGGGGGACAGGGAAATGGGCTCCTTGCCGAATTTCCGGGTGTAATAATTCAGGTAATACTGCATGATCTGGATGATGTCCTCGCCCCTGTCACGCAGCGGCGGCAGCTGCACGCTCAGCACCTTCAGGCGGTAATACAGGTCCTCCCGGAACCTGCCCTGGCGGATCATGTCCAGGAGATTGCGGTTGGTGGCGCAGATGATGCGCACATTAATGGGAATCACCCGGTTGGCTCCGACGCGCCGGACTTCCCGCTCCTGAATGACGCGCAGCAGGCGGCTTTGCAGGGTCAGGGGAATCTCGCCGACTTCGTCTAAAAAAATCGTCCCCTCGTGGGCTGTTTCAAACAGGCCTTCCTTGCCGGTCTTGCTGGCCCCGGTGAAGGCCCCGCCCTCATAGCCGAACAGCTCGCTTTCCATCAGGTTTTCCGGGATGGCGGCGCAGTTGACCGCCACGAAGGGGCCGTGGGCCCGCTCGCTTTCGTTGTGGATGGACTGGGCGAAGAGCTCCTTGCCCGTACCGGTTTCCCCGTACAGGAGGATGTTGCTGTCCACCTGGGCAAAGCGCCTGGCCTGGTAGACCGCGGAGCGGATCGCCGGGCTGTCTCCCTGGATATTTTCAAAGCGATAGCGGGCGTAATGGCCGCTGGCGCGCTGGCGCTCGCGGATTCTGCTTTCCGCGTCGGTGATGGCGTGAGCCGCCTGGAAGGTCACCAGCATGCCCAGGCGTTTTCCGTCCTGCTCCATCGGGACGCTGTTTAGGACGAAGTTGCTCCCGTTGATGCGGACGATCTCGTTGGTATAGGAGCTTCCGCCCTCCAGAATCGCGTTCAGCCGGCCTTCCGGCAGGGTATCGGAGACACGCTTGCCCAGGCAATCCTTGGCGCTGCGGCCCAGCATCTGCTCGGCGGCTGGGTTCATGGTGCGGATGCGGTTGTCCTTGTCGACGGAAATGATCCCCTCGAATACGTTGGCCACCACGTTTCGGAAAATCAGGCTGTTCTGTTTTTCCGTCTGCGATACATTGGCGCAGCGCTTGGCTTCCGTAATGGCCAGGAAGACCGACTCGACGGAGGAATTGATGAGCCCCGCCGGAATGTGGTGCTCCTCGCAGTAGCGGCAGGTATTATGCCCGGCCAGAATCAGCTGCGATCCGTCCGCCACCGCTCTTTCCATACCTTCAATCAGGTCCTGAATCTTGACGCTGGCGGTGGGATAGGCCTTGATCGGGACGCCGAAATCCTCTCTCAGGAAATGGGCTCCGCGGACAGTGTTCACCGTGCCGACCACGCCGACGGGCATTTTTCCGTAGCGCTCAAAGGCGAGGTGAATGGACTGTGAAATATCCGCGCTCGTGATGGGAATTTCCACCACGGGCTTGAGAAAATTATGGTCCTTCAAACTGGCCGCGGTACCGCCGCGGCTGACGATCACGTCCGCGTCAAAATGATGGGACATGACCGTCTCCGGCTGGATTTCACAGTCTACCGTATAGCGCAGGTCCGGGCTTTTGCCGAATATTTTCTCGTGCAGCGCCCAGGCCTCATGAACCACATTCACCATGGAGGGGTCCGGCATGACAAACGCGATCTGAGTCACTGTCTTCACCTCAATTCCACCTCCATTATATCAGATGATCTTGCCGGATTTCAAGATGAAATTCCAGGTTCAAAATGTTACGTCAGATGGTCTTTGCGGTCTCTTTTCAGGTTGATTCGATCAGCATGTAGAGCGCTGGTGTTTTTGTGGTGAAAGAGAGAATACCATCCGCATAGGTGTATTCCATCTCAATATGCTGCTCCGGATTCTGAATGGAATCATCGCCGGAGGCGGGCTGTACCCGAATCAAAAGAGCTGTTTCAGGTAAATTGATATCAAGGGGAATGGTGACCGTGCTGACGTCCTTCCAGGTTGCAAGGGCTCCGTCCCGTACATAGGCCGCCGTGAAGGCGAAAAGAACCCCGGGCTCTTGTGAAAAAGGAGAACCCGTACCGCGCACGATGAAAGCACCGCGCTGGCTGCTGGGTTTAGATTTCTGAGACTGGGCCTGAGCCCCTTCGATGATGGGCAGTACCCCTTCCGGAGTTTTCCCGCAGACACAGCAGATGCTCCCTGAAAACTGGCCGAAATTGACGCTGAAGGAATAGTGTTTGACGGTCAGCGTTTCTTTGTCTTCCGTACATGTCGCCGTATGGCCGCCGGCCTCGTCCGGGAGCCATTCTCCCCAGGTATGTTCGTGCGCTGGTTCAGCAAGAGAAGAAACGGTGAGACAGATGAAAATCAGCAGAAAAGAAATCATTTTTTTGAACATCATAGCGTCCTGCTCCTTTCAAAATGGCCCGCCGCAAGGAACCCTGCGGCGGGCGCGAACTCGTCATGAAAAATGTTACTTGAGTACAACCGGCGTATTCATATAGTACAGATTGCCATCCGTATCCTTATGATAGGCTGCGAAGAACTCGTCCCAGATCATATAGGCTTCAGAGGGCAGGTAAGCGTGCACTTTGCCAATCACCTCGACGCAGCGCAGCATCGGTACGCCTTCAGCGGTGCGGAACACGTAGTTGCGGAAGATGCCCGCCTGGTAGGAGCAGACAGCCTCGTCGTTCATATAGGTGAAGTCTTCCCATTTCTGCACGGTGTTGTACTTGGCCGTCCAGTGATCAATCAAGGCTTTGCCGCCGCCGAAGCCGGCACTGGCGCTGCCGAAGCCTTCCGCTCTGAAGTAAGGATCGCCGGTGCCGACGCAGCACATGACGGGGATGGGCTGTGCGGTCATCTTGCTCTCATCTTCCGGTCCGCTCATATTGGCGCCCATCGCGGACACCGGGGCGGAGGCTGTAAAGATATCGCTCATGTAGTACGCGACGGCATGGCTCATCGCGCCGCCGGAGGACTGGCCGGTAGCATAGATGCGGCCGGCGTCCACGTTATAGTTTTCCTTGACCCAATCCACCAGCCAGCGGATGAAGATTTTGTCGTCAGGAGTTCCTTCTGTGGCGTCGCCGGTATTCCACATGGCGCGGAACAGCTCGTTGGTGGTCATATCGGATACGTTGCGGATGCTCAGGGTATGAGAGCCGGTGGGGCAGACCAGGATGCAGCCACGGTCGTTTGCTACCTTGATCCAGCCGGAACGGCCCGCAATCTCGTCGCCCGTGCCGCCGGCGCCGTGGAAGTCAAACACCACCGGGGCGGGTTTGGCGGGGTCAACCGAATCGGGCACCAGGACGTACCATTCACGGTTGTACAGGTCGGAGCCGTCCTCTTTGTAACCGCCGGGCACCTTGGCGGCGAATTTCTTAAAGCCGGCCTCATAGATATCCTGGCTGGCGCGCAGGGCACCATTGCCGTAGCCGGGATACCGCATCGCGGTGCGCATGAAGTCGTTGTAGATGGTGGCGACGTTCTCGGGTTTGTAATATTCCTCAATGGGAGCGGTGGAGAAAAGAACCTTCGCGACCGGCTCGTTGTCCATGGATTCTTTGGTGGTCCAGGGAGCGGGGATATACACTTCGTCCGCGTATGCGCAGGAATATTTGACGTTCTCGGTGCCGTTTGCGCGCTTCCAATACTCAATCAGCTTTTCGATTTCGGGAGTCTTTTCTTCGGCAACCATGAACACAGGCAGCGGGATGTCGCAGACCATTTTCCCAGCTTCCTTGGAAGGCGTATTCTCCAGCTCCGTCAGGAAGCTTTCTTCTACACCGGTGATGCCGACGCAGGTGATGGAGGTGAACTCGCCGGGGTTCTTCATGGCGTGCTTCATCAGCACGTCAGCGGTGTCGCCGTAGGCGATGGCATAGAAGTTGGAAGAGAAGGAGACAAAGAAGGGACGATAGCTCACGTCGTCGCGCAGGGCCTTGAGGTAGGCGATTTCATCGTCGATGTTGCCCCACTGTCCGCCTTCCTCAGCGGTCTCGGCCAGCACGGCGTGGAACACGTACTGATCGCAGACGTCCTTCCATCCGCTGTTCACAAAGAACTCCCAGGTGTCCTGACCGGCAGGAACCATGATGAACACCGTGGGCTGGTTGTACACTGTGTTTTCAGGAATGTAGAATTTCGCTGTACGGTAGTTGCCTTCAGAGACATAGCAGTCAAAGTTATAATAGCCGTGAAGTACCTGGCCATAGTAATCGTCATAATTGATCACCATGTCCTCGGCGTCCGGCAGTTCCTGGGCCTCCATGGCGAAGGAAGGGAGACAGGCGATCATCATCATGATGGCCAGCAGCAGGGCGAGATACTTTTTCATGGGGAACCTCCTTGGATGATTATTTTTTCAGACGCTGCTGCGTCTGAAGAAAACAGAATGATTCATCTGAGCGCCTGAAAACAGCGGGGGAGAGGAGGGAGCTCCTCTCCCTGTCAGAACGTTTGATTACTGCAGGCTGATGGCGACGCCCATGTAATAGCTGGTGCCGTCCTCGCCGCGGGAATAGTTGCACAGGAAATCGTAGATCGTGTAGGAATCGTCCGGTACCATGGCATGGATCTTATCCTGGTTCCACTGCTCGCGGATGACCACCAGGCCCTGGGCGTTGCGGTAATCGGTGCCGTAATTCTTGCCGTTGCGGAAGTGGAATTCGGAGGCCTTCGGGTCGATGTGATAGCGGGCGGCCCATTCGGCAACGATGTCAGGCACCTGACCGTAGTTGCCGCCGCCTTCGATAAAGTGCTTATCCTGATCGCCGATGTTCAGCATGAAGGGCATGACGATGTTATCGACGATCTCTCCCTGGATCTTTTCGCGGTAGACGATTCCGTCATTGCCGCAGGCGGCCGCCACGAGTTCCGGGCACAGGAGGGCGACGTTATAGGTCATGGCGGAACCCTGGGAATGGCCGGTAATGTAAAGACGGGTGGCGTCAGCGGCGTAACCGCCGAGGACTTCCTCACGGACCTGCTTGAAGTAGGGCACATCCGCGGCGGACCAGGTGGAGCCTGCCTTGAACTTGCCGGAACGGGAGCCGCTCAGATAGACGACGATGAAATCGCGCTCTTCCGCCGTCTTGGTCCAGCCGGAACGGGAGGGAAACTCTTCGCCTGAGCCGCCGCCGCCGTGCGCCACAAAGACGACGGGAGCGGCATTGCCGGAGGCTTTCACGGAAGAAGGCACATACACCCAGTAATGACGGGTGATCCCATCGACTTCGAGGGTGTGATGATCCATGCCAAGCTCATCGTTGGAAGCAAACCAGCGCAGGGCGTTGATGGCCCCGGAATCCTGGCGGCGTACACGGCGCAGGAAGTTGCTCCAGAGGTTGTTGGTGAATTCCGGCGTGGTCACTTTGTCCAGCCTGTATGTCACATACACTTTGGAAACGTGGGCGTAGGTCTTTTCATAGGTCGTGGCCAGATATTCCGGGAAGGAATAGATCTCATCCGCCCAGGCGCTGCTGAGGGCTTCATCCCCGCATTCGTCGGCGTGCTTCCAGTATTCGATCAGAGCTTCCACGGAGGGCGTTTTTTCATTGGCGGCGATCCACATGGGGACGGCCACTTCAGACTTCATGACGCCCTTGGCACCGCTTTCTTCCGTCCGGCCCTGGTCCAGAATGGAGACGTCAAAGTCATCCACGCCCAGGGCGGCGAAGCCGGCGAACAGTTCGCTGTTGGTGACAGCGTGCGCCATCACCGTGTTGGCGGCGTCGCCGTAACCTACCATATAGAAGGCGGAGTCCTGCGTCTGCAGGTAGGTGCGGTCGTCCATATAGCCGAAGGCGGCGTAGGCGTACTCGCTCTCATCCGCCTGCCAGCCGCCTTCCCCGGCGACCATCAGCACCACGGCAAAGGGGCCTTTTTCCGCGGCGTCCTTCCAGCCGGTGTTCTCAAAGAAGGCAACCGGGTCTTCCCCGGAGGGAACGGCCACGGCGACTTCGGGCTGGCGATAGACCCAGCTTGTGGGCACATACTGATACAGCGTCCTGGTTTTTCCGCTTTCCAGCGTCAGCTCGATGGAATAAAGGCCGGTATACTGGCTTCCTTTGGCGTTGGCGGGGTCGATGGTGTAGTTTTCGGTATCAAGCTCGGTGATGGGGGTGACAGGGGTTTCGGCGAACGCGGCAAACGCGCTTATGGACAGAACGAGCGCAAGGAACAGACTGAATACTTTTTTCATAAAAGAAGCACTCCTTTAAGCGGATTCTTTCTGATAAACAGCTTGAGACGAAACCGGCAGCGCTTTGAGCCGGAGCCTCGTTTATTCATTACCAGCCGGTAACGATTTTCAGGGCATCAATCTTGGTGGCGTCAAGCCAGTACATCATGCGGCATACGTTATGATCCGTCAGACCGACAGCGTAATCATACGTGGAATGCGGGAAGACGCGTACTTTGGCCATGTCGTCAATCTCCCGCTCGCTCAGGCCCTTTTCAGCCCAGGCGTCATGAAGAATCTGATAGTATACTTTGGCGGCGTAGGCGTTTGCGGAATTACCGTCCTGCTCGCCGAAGGTCATACAGATTTTGATCCCGTTGTCCACAAAAGACTGCAGGCATTCCTTGGTCTGCTGATACAGGTCTTCCGTCCATCCCTCGGGAGAGAAATCCGCAGCGGGGGAGAGACCGCCGTTGGTGCCGAAATAGCCGGTTGCCAGTTCAGGATGACGCCACAGGACGTTCAGGCTGGTCACAGAGCCCTGGCTCTGACCGGACCAGAACAGGCGGTTCTTGTCCACGGGATAGTGATCGATGATCCACTGAGCGGCCGCAGCGGTATCTTCGTAAGGATCGTCTCCTTCGATCTTAATGGAGGCAGATGTGTTCTGATGACGCAGCGAAACGACGATAAATTCATCATCAAACCCATACTGCTTCGTTTCGGTCCAGACGTACAGATGATGGTCGTTGTACAGCGGGATCGCCGTATTGTTCATGCCGTGGCCGATGTATTCCAGCTGGCCGCCCCCGGTGACGCAGAAAATGATGGGATAGGTCTTTCCTTCTTCCACGTTTTCAGGCATCCGGACATAGGCGTTATAGGGATACCCGGGACGGGAGGGAAGATCGATGCTGATCAGCTCAAAAGCGTAGGTCTGCGCCGGGAACAGATAATCGTTTGTCATCGCCATTTCTTCAAAGGCGGGCAGGACGGTCCCGTCAGCGGCTGTAATATCCTTGACCTGCGCGACAGTGCCGACATTGGGCTTCCACATGCGCGGGGTTTCCGTTTTGCCGGTTTCCTCATCTGTGTAATAGCCGCGGATGGGGAATTCGCCCGGACGGGTGGTGGCAAGCGGATCGTCGACAAATTCGATGATGACATAATGGCCGGCGGCGGCGCCCTGCGCCAGCACGGCGGCTTCGCTGTTGGTGTAAACGCGCGCGACCTCACGATTCATCGTGAGCGCCTTTGTTTCGACTTTGCCGGTGTCCCACATATCGGTGGAGACATACGTATCCAGGTCAAATTCCTGTGCGGCCAGATCACGGTCGTATTCAACCGCAACGGCAGTCACACGATAACCCCAGAACCGCTCTCCGACAATGGGTGTGGTAGAAACGACCTCGGCGCAGGCCAAGGACGCGCAGAGCGTCAGCAATAATGCGGACAGCAGAAGAACAAACGTTTTTTTCATCGCGAAATCCTCCGAAATGATTGAGCTATCCGATCATTCCCGGATACGGAATCGGAAATGATTCAGGAATGAGCGGGTGTGAAGGTTTCCAGAATGCTCTGGAACAGTTCGATTTCTTCCTGCGTCAGGTTGGAATTGACAGTATCGTCCTCGTTGAGCAGGTAAAAGTAAAAGCCGTAGGAATAGGCGTTGATCATGATCTCGCCGTAGAGGTAGCTGCCGTGGCTGTTGGTGCCCTTGATCAGCGCCCCGGGGTACTGGCCGGCGCTGAACTTGGCCAGCAGCTTGGGCTCCTCGTCCTTGAGGTCGTTCATCAGGAAGGCCACATATTCCTGCCACAGCGTTTCAGAGCCGGACCAGAGGGAGACCTGCGCCCATTCTCCATAAAAGTTCATTTTGGCTTCGATCAGCTTCGTTTTGTCGGGGGAATACATGAAACCGAGGTCCAGCGAGCCGTAAAGATCCTTCCGGGAGGAGGTGTCGATCACCCAGTCGCCCGGAATGAAAATCTGATAATATTCCGTGGAGAAGGTCTGTACCATTCTGGCGGCGTTGGTGGAGACAGCGCAGGAAAGGCACAGGGTCAGCACGGTGAAGAACAGAAAGGCTCGTTTCATGGGAATGCCTCCGGATTCATGATTTTAGGGTAAAAAAAGGGCGCCGCGAACAGCGGATGCGGGACGCGGCGCCAGGATAATAGAATTACTTGACGGAGATTTCCTTGAGCACCTGGGCGCGGGCAGCATAGATCAGGCCCTGGATCCAGGCGTCGCTGGTGGCGCGGTTGGTGGAGCTGCCGAGGACTTCAGCGTTGATGCTCCTGTGGGTGTGGTCGCAGAAGATGGGGCCGTTGTAGCCGCTGCGGATGAACTGGAGCATCAGCTCATACATATCGGCGTAGCCGTCTTCGGCGAGGCACTCTTCAAAGTATCCGGAGTAGTCAGCGTTCAGCGGAGCGGTCACGTTGCGGAAGTGCACTTCGAACACCTTGCCGCGGCGGACAAACTCATCGATGTCGCCCAGCATGTCGTTGGTGAAGAGCAGGCCGCCTTCAGTCCAGCAGCCGGTGCAGAGCTTCATGCCCAGGTAGGGGCTGTCGCCCGCCAGTTCAAACGCGCGGCGATAGTCGTCAGCGGTCATGACCAGGGAGCCGACGCCGCCCAGGTAGGGGACCGGAGGATCGTTGGGATGCAGGGCCATACGGACGTTGGTCTCTTCGCAGACGGGGATGACCCTCTCCAGGAAGTCGCCGAAGGTCTTCCACATTTCCTCACGGGTGTAGTAGCGGTCGTTCTTGAGCTCCATGGGGTCGATGCCTTCCATGTTGGTGGCGCCGGCGTTCGCGCCGTGGATGCTCTTGGGGGTGTCGCCGGAGCGGGAGATGCCGTTGGGCTGCCAGGCGATGGCGACGGTGCGGATGTTGAGCCTGCTCATCAGGCGGAGATAATCGTTGAAGCGCTCAATCTCTTCTTCCCAGCCTTCCAGCTGCAGGTGGATGATGCGGTCCTTCTGGAAGGTGTAGTTGCTGGCCAGCAGGATTTCAAAGCCGCCGTTGGGGAAGTTGCGGAGCCTTTCGACCACGGGGTAGAGGACTTCGTAGGACAGCTCGTCGTCGCTGATGGAGAGCTCGACGGCGTTGATGCCCATCTGCTTCCACATGTTGAGCAGGTCGTCAGAGGTCTTGGAGTTGACGCCGGCGATGATCTGGGGACGGGCCACCGGGTTCGTCTTGGCGGTGTTCAGGGGAATGGCGGAATAGGCGGGGGTCAGCGTGGTGGTTTTCGCGACGTCATCCGCGGGGGTCACGGTGCTGGCATAGTCCATCAGACGGTTGGGCTCGATCATGATGCCGTCATAGATCGGGTCGTCGCCCAGCACGTGGGCGGGAGCGGCTTCTTCAGCCGGGGCTTCGGCAAACACGGAAACGGTACTCAGCAGCATCATGGCAGCCAGCAGCAGCGCTAGATACTTTTTCATGTTCATTCTCCTTTGTTTGTTTTTTCGGCCAGAAGTTTACAAACTGCGTGTTTTATGGTAGAATGAAAAACGTCAATTGAAGATTGCGCTGAATCGGTTGACAGCTTCCCGCCCAGGGGATGGACGATGGATCAGATCGTCTGTTCCCGAAAACGACGGGGAGTTTTTTTGTGTCCCGCCGCTTTCGCGGCGGGACAAATGGGTTTTTTAGTCGATGTAGTCAGCTAGGTAGCCGGCGTACACGTTCTTCTGCTCGGTGTAGTAGGCTTCGGTTTCTTCGGGGGTCATGCTGGAGATCTCCAGGAGAGCGTTCTCGGCATAGGCCTTCAGGGTGCCGTTCTCAACGACCTTGGCCAGGCCTTCGTTCATCTTGGCGACGATGGCGTCATCCACAGCGTTGGGGGCAGCCAGATAGAAGAACTTGGAGAACACGACGTCGACGCCCTGCTCTTTGAAGGACTTCAGCGTGATGTCACCCATCTGGATGGGCTTTTCGGAGAAGATGCCCAGGCAGATGAATTCGCCCTTGGTTTCGTAGTCGCGGACAGAGCCGAGGCCGGCCTGGGTCGCGATAACGTCCAGACGGTTGCCAGCCAGCTCAACGACCTTCTGGGAAGCGGTGCCGGCGTCGACGATCTTGAACTTCACGCCAGTGGCCTGCTCGAAAGCCAGAGCCTGCAGGTGGGTGAAGTTACCGGTTTCGGTGGCGAAGGTCACTTCTTCGGGATGATCCTTCATGTAAGCGATCATGCCTTCGAGGTCCTTGAACTTCTCGTTGACGGCGTTGCTCAGGAAAGCGTTGGAATAATCCATGAAAGGCATGCCGGCCAGTTTGAAATCGTTGATGATGTCAAACTCATACAGGCCCATGAGCTCAGCGGTGACGCCGCCGTTATGATAGAACACATAACGATAGCCGTCGCTGGGGTTGCCCAGGCAGTCTTCGAAGGCCACGGAGCCAGAGCCGCCGGCCATGTTGGTCACGATGACGTCCCAGCCCATTTCTTCCTTCAGGGCAGCAGCCAGAGCGCGGGCGTTGTTGTCGGTGTCTCCGCCGGGGTTCGCGGGAACGATCAGCTCAATGCTGCGTTCCGGCCATTCAGCCAGGGCGGACAGCGCGGTCAGGCTCAGGATGGCGACCAGAAGGAAAGCGATGATTCTTTTCATGAGAAACTCCTCCTCAATCATATTTGGGACTTTCGCCCCTTTGCCTGATATGATGCGAAAGGCGTGCCAATTTTGAAAAATCTCCGAAAATATTTTTGAAAAAGAAGATCCTTCATTTAATATGGCGGTTTCGGAGGATGAAAGAAATCGCCGCGCGGGAGCATGAATCTAAACTCTGTTTACAAAATTCCAATATGAAACGTCAAGGGTTTCAAAATGGCACAAAATGAAACCTTCTGAAATTTCACCTGTCCTGAGGTAGGGGAAATGTTACCTTCTGTTCCATCGTCTCCCCATCGCTTCGCTTTCTCTGGACGGGAGCCGGGGAGGGCCGGATTGCCGCAGATTTTTAAAAACGGAAGAATCTATTGCGGAAACGGGACTTTCTTATTGCTGCGAAGACAGGTTTTTCTCCCGTTCTTGCAAATTGGCACGAGTTTCGCATATAATTTATTAAAGGCCTCGAACGCTACTCAAAAGGAGGAATTGTATGTCAACCAAAAAGTTTTCCTTCCAGAGATACCGGGATATGATTCTCGGCATCTTCCTGCTGGCGCTGGGTATTTTTTATACGGTATTCGCGCAGCAGATCAAAACCCGCCCGAAACTGACGCCTTCCTATGCGGGCGCCCGCGTATTCCCGACGCTGCTGGGCATCCTTTTGATCATTCTGTCCGTCTGCATGATTTTCCAGAGCATCCGGAAAATGAAGACGATGCAAGTCTCCGACAGCAAGAAGATGAGCAAGGTGGACCTCTTCTCCATCCTGCTTACCTTCGCCGCGATGGTGCTGTATATCATCATTCTTCCTTATTTAGGCTTTATCATTTCCACGATCATTTTCCTCTTTGGTCAGATCACCATTCTGGCGCCGAAGGAAAAGCGGAATTATCTGCTGTTCGCCATCGTCGCCGTGGTCTTCACGATCATCGCCTTTATCGCCTTCCGTATCGGCCTGAGCCAGCTACTGCCCCGCGGCCCGATCGAAGCGCTGATTGGTTATTAAGGAAGGAGGCTGCAACATGTCTGTTGGTTCTTTGATTGCCGGCGGATTCGGCACCGTGCTGACGCCGACCGGAATTTTCCTGATGTTCGTCGGTGTGGCCGTCGGTATCGTCTTCGGCGCTCTGCCCGGCCTGTCCGCCACGATGGCGATCGCCCTGTTCCTGCCGGTGACCTACGCGATGGCCTCTTCGGACGCCATGACGCTGCTGATGGCCCTGTTCATCGGCGCGATTTCCGGCGGTCTGATTTCCGCCATCCTGCTGCGCATCCCAGGCACTCCCTCCTCCGTTGCCACCTGCTTTGACGGCCATCCCCTGGTGGCCAAGGGCCAGGCGGCCAAGGCCCTGGGCGTCGGCGTTGTGTTCAGCTTCCTGGGCACCATCTTTTCCACCGTCCTGCTCATGTTCCTGGCTCCCCAGATCGCCAAGGTGGCCATCAACTTTGGTCCTTATGAATTCTTCTCCATCGCTGTTTTCTCCCTGACCATGATCGCGACCCTGTCCAGCGGCAACATGGTCAAGGGCATCACGGCCGGCGTGCTGGGCTTCATGTTCTCCACCATCGGTACGGACGCCATCGAATCCACCCAGCGCTTCACCTTCGGCTCCACCAACTTAAAGAGCGGCTTTGACATGCTGGCCGTGATGGTTGGCCTCTTCGCCGTGGGCGAGATCATCGCCGCCGCGGAAACCAGCCACCATAAAAACGAAGAAGTCGTCACCCAGCCCAGCATGAAGGGCATCAAGGGCTTCGGCTTCACGATGAAGGAATTTACCTCCCAGCTTTGGAACGCCCTTCGCTCCGGCCTGATCGGCATGGGCATCGGCATCCTGCCGGGCATCGGCGGCGGCACCTCCAACATGCTGGCTTATACCGTGGCCAAGAACTCCGACAAGCATCCGGAAGAATTCGGAAAAGGCCGCATTGACGGCGTCGTCGCTTCCGAAACCGCGAACAACGCCACCATCGGCGGCGCGATGGTCCCGCTGCTGACGCTGGGCATCCCCGGCGACACGACGACGGCCATGCTGCTGGGCGCTCTGACCCTGCACAACCTGAACCCCGGACCCCTGCTGTTTGAAACCCAGGCCTCTGTGGTGTACGGCATCTTCGCCGCCATGCTGATCAGCTCCGTCATCATGCTGTTCATGGAGTTCTTCGGCCTGCGCGTGTTCGTCAAGCTCCTGTCCATCCCCAAGTACATCCTGCTGCCCTGCATCTTCGTGTTGTGCGTGATCGGCGCGTATAACCTCAAAAACAACATGTCCCAGGTCATCGCCTGCATCATGTTCGGCGTCATCGGGTTTGCGTTTAAGAAGTTCGAGATTCCGTCTACCCCCTTCATCCTCGGCTTCATCTTGGGACCGCTGGCCGAACAGAATTACCGCCGCGGTCTGATGCGCACCAACGGCAGCTTCGTGCCGTTCTTGACTTCCCCGATCAGCGCCGTGTTCCTCGGCATCGCCCTGTTTGTGATCCTGCTGGCCGCCACCAAGCCCCTGCGGCAGAAGAGAAAGGCCCAGAAGCAGGCGTCCTGACGGCAGCAATTTTCCGGTAATTGATTCTGAAAGGAGGTGAAGCGCGTGTCTGAAACCAGGCTGGAAGCGGTACAGAGTCAAAGGCTTTCTCAGGATATGCAGACCGCGCTTCACCTCATGTCCATGGACCTGCTGGAACTGAACGATTATATGCTTAAGGCGGTCCAGGAAAACCCCGCGCTGGAGTATGTCCCGCCGGTCAAGTCGCCGATGGACTTTGCGATGAAGGTCCGCACCCGCTTTCACGGCGGAAACGCGGACCCGTCCGAGGACGGCCCGGCGGAACCGGCCAGCCCGGTGATGATGCTGGACGACCTGGAGCAGCAGCTCCGGCTGTCCGGTTTTGACGCAAAGACGGTACATCTGGCGAAAAAGATGCTCCATCAGCTCAACAGCCGGGGCTATTACGTCCAGCCGCTGGAAGAATTCGCGGCCGAGTTCGGCTGCAGCATGGATGAGGCCCGCCAGGCGATCTCGGCGGTCCAGAGCCTGGAGCCGGCCGGCATCGGGGCCCGCAGCGTGGAAGAGTGCTTAAAGCTCCAGCTGGAAGCCAGGGAGCAGGTGGACCCGCTGTGTTACGACCTGGTGCAGGTGCACCTGATGGAAATCGCGAAGGGGAACTACCGGCAGATCGCCCGGGAAACCGGCGCTTCCATCAAGCACGTGCGCGAGTGCGTGGAGGTCATCCGCAGCCTGAACCCCGCCCCGGTATCCCTGAGCGAGGGAACGGTGCAGTACATCATGCCGGAGTTTTCCGTCGAAGCGGACAGCGGCGGATCGCTGTCCATCATCTTTCACAACGACTATTACCCATCCTACCGCCTGGACGAGAATTTTAAGCGCCTCTCCGCCACGCTGTCGGGGGAGGAGCAGGAGTACGCCAGGAAAATGATCCAGTCCTCCACCCGTCTCATCCGCTCGGTGGAGCTGCGCCAAAGGACCATCGAAAAGGTAGCGCAGATCATCGTCCGGGAACAGCGCCCATTTTTCCTGGGCCAGTACAGCCTGATGCCCCTTCGGATCGCCGACACGGCGGAGGAGATCGGCGTGCACGAAACGACGGTCTACCGCGCGGTGCAGAACAAATATCTCTACTGCGCCAGGGGCACCTTCTCGCTGCATCACTTTTTCCAGCGGGAGCTGTCCGGAGGCGCCAGCGCCGCCCGGGTGAAGGAGCTGATCCGGGAAATCTGCCAGTCCGACGGCAGGATGTCCGACCAGAAGATCGCCGACGAGCTGGCCCGCAGGGGCATCAAGATGGCCCGGCGGACGGTCGCCAAATACCGGCTCCAGATGAACATCGCCTCAGGCTTTGAAAGGGACAGCGGAGGGAGACTCCCCTCCTTAGATGAGTGAAGATAGGCCGGACCCACTCTCCGGCGGAAGGGAACCAAATGAAGATCAGAAACGATGGCACGGTTTCACGCCTGCTCAAAGACGTGCCGCTGCCCAAAATGTTCCATGCCGAACAGACCTTCCCCGATAGGCACATCGACCGGGAAGACATCGAGAAGGCCATCTTTGACGAGATAAACCGGTCAAAAATGGGGGAAAGGATCCTGCCCGGGAAGCGGATCGCCATTACCGCCGGCAGCCGGGGCATCCGCAATGTGGACGAAATCACCCGCTCGGTGGTGGCCTACGTCCGCTCCCGCGGAGCGGTGCCGTTCATCGTTCCCGCCATGGGCAGTCACGGCGGGGCGACGGCGGAGGGCCAGCGCGAAATGCTGGCTGGCTACGGCATCACCGAGGAAAAGATGGGCTGCGAGATCCGCTCTTCCATGGAAACGGTGCTCCTCGGCTATTCCGAGCTGGGCAAGCCCGTCTATATGGATAAGAACGCCTACGAGTCCGACGGCGTCATCCTCTCCTGCCGCTTAAAGCCGCACAACGCGTTCCGCGGCCCGGTGGAAAGCGGCCCGTGCAAGATGATGACCGTGGGCCTTGGAAAGCAGAAGGGCGCCGAGCAGGTTCATTCGGACGGCATGGACATCATCGCCAGGAACATCCCGACGATGGCTAAGGTCACCCTTTCGACCGGCAAAATCCTCTTCGCCATTCCCTGCCTGGAAAACGCCTATGATCAGACCATGATGTTCGAAGCGATCCCGGCGGAAAAGATCCTGGAGAGGGAGCCGGAGCTGCTGAAAATCGCCTTCCAGAACATGCCCTCCATCCTCGTTGGGTCCGGCGACGTGCTGATCGTCG
>DGRV01000104.1 GCA_002391225.1 Christensenella sp. UBA4379 | reverse complement strand
GGCGGCGGCCAGATGCTCATCTGCGTCAGCGGACGCGGCTGGTATCAGGAATGGGGGAAGGAAGCCCGCGAGCTTCACCCCGGCGACGTGGTCAACATCCCCGAGGGCGTCAAGCACTGGCACGGCGCCGCCTGCGACAGCTGGTTCCAGCACCTGGCGATCGAAGTGCCCGGTCAGGACGGAAAGGCTGAATGGCTGGAGCCTGTGGACGATGAACAATACGGGAAGCTGAAATAAGATTTTGAAGATGAAAAGGGCCGCGCGGATGAGCGCGGTCCTTTATCATGCCGTTTTGCGGGCGAACGTGATTTGCTATTCGATAAAGGAAAGCCGGTATCATCCGGCGTACTATGTACCGAAAATATGCGTACTTGATATTCCATGGAAACATGGTACAATAAAACTACTGAAACTTTGGGCATGCTTTCAGAAAACCCGGCGGGGGAGGTGAGAGGATGGAGCTGTCGGAGCTGACTGACTATGCCAGGGAAAAGTACCAGATCGAAGAGCAGCGCAAATGGAACGGCTTTCCCGGCTTTTCCGTCCTTTCCCATCCCCAGACTGGGAAATGGGTGGCTCTGCTGATGCGCCAGTGGGATTCCGAATCCGGCGAGGAGCTGGAGTTCTGCGACCTCAAATGCGGGGTGCAGACGCTGGCGGAGTACCGCCTGCCTTACCTGGCCCCGCCGATCCGCATGAAGGGGCCGATGTGGATCAGCGTGGCCTTCCGGGACGGGACGGATGCGGAAGTGGTTTTCCGCCTGTTCGACCGGGCGGTGACTTCCGGGGACCAGCGGGGCTTTACCATGGTGCTGGACCGGCCGCCGCAGCCGGAAATCAGGCTGCACCGGGATACGCCGCTGCCCCTGCCGCCGGGCCCTCCTCTGGAAGCGCTGCCGGAGCGCCTCCGGGAGATGAAGCGCCTGTATGAGTACGGCAGCAATTCGCCGGAGATGAGGGCGGCCATTTTCCTCCGGCAGGGCCGGTTCATGGAGGATTTTGAGGATGACGCCTCTTGGGAGGGGATCGGGATCACCTGCTACTTTCCCACCTATCACGACCTGACGACCCGCCAGCTGCGGGGCTACTTTGCCTGGCGCACCCATGTGCGAAAGGGGGATTGTCAGCCCGTCGCCGCCTCGGCCGCCTACATCTATCTCTACGAGCTCTTGAACCTGATCGGAGCGGAATCGCCGGAGGACGCGCTCAGAAAGCTCAAGGACTTTGAGAAAGGCTATCTGGACGCCGGCTTTGGCGGGGAACAGATGCGGGCCAACCTAAGGCGTTGGAGCACGGAGCTGGCGGTGGTTCACGGCTTGCCGGAGGAGGCCGCCCGGCGGTTTGCCGATCCGGCCATGCTCCAGCGGGACGAGGCACTGGCGGCCCTGCAGAACCCGGACGAACGCGCGGACGGGGAGGTCTTTTCCGCGCTCTGCTTTTTTGACGGAAAGCGCCTTTCCCAGTCCCCGGTGCTGAGATGCGGCAAGGAACAGGGTGAACGCCTGTTCAGCCAGGTGTGGCGTCAGGCCCTGCGCCAGAGTGGGGAAAAGGACCTCTTCACCCGGTGCTTCGGGAAACCGGCGGAAAGCCCCTGGCACCCCTTCGCCAACGCCGTTTACTGCTGGGAGAAAAAGCCTGAGGATGGGGAGGTCCATCTGGGCCCGTGCCGGAGCTTTCGCTGTCAAAACGGCGTATGGCGGACGCGGGCTTTTGAAAAGCTGTCCATGGACCAGCGGCTTTTGCACGGCCTCCTGCGTCAGGCGGACCTGATGCTGCGAAGGCATCTCAAAACCGGCGGCTATTTAAAGGAACACCCGGAGGATGCCTGGGCCGCCCCGATCGTCCGCGCGGTAATCGCCGCGGAGGAAAAGGCGGCGGCGGAAGCGGCCAGGCCCAAGCTGGTTCTGAACCTGGGCGGGCTGGATCAGATCCGCCGGGACGCCCTGATCACCCGGGACAGCCTGATGACCGAGGAGGAGCGGGAGGAAGCGGAGGCAGTAGAAGTGCCCGCCGTGGCTCAAGCCCCTGCGCCGGAAGCGCTGCCCGGCCTGTCGCTGGACGGTATTCAGCTTGAAATCCTGCGGGCCCTGCTCAATGGAAGTCCGGCGGAGAGCATCCTCCGGGCGCACCGGCTGATGCCCGCTATGACCGCGGACATGATCAACGAAGCGCTGTTTGACGAGTTTGGCGACAGCGTGATCGACTGTGAAAACGACATTCTTTCCCTGGTGGAGGACTACCGGGAGGATCTGATCCGGCTGCTTGGAGGAAACCATTCATGACGACACAGCAAAAAGTACCCAAACGCATCGCGCAGACCGTGCTTAACTCCCTGAAGGGTGGCGTGGTGCCGCGCATCGGCCTGCCCTATATCACCGTCGGCCGGAAAAACGAAATCGAGGCCCTGCTTAGGGACGTGGACATCATCGCCGAGGGCGGGGCTTCCTTCCGCTTCATCGTGGGGCGCTACGGCAGTGGCAAGAGCTTTCTGCTCCAGACCATCCGCAACTACGTGATGGAGCGGGGCTTCATCGTGGCGGACGCCGATCTTTCTCCCGAGCGCCGCCTCCAGGGCACCCGCGGCCAGGGCCTGGCCACCTACCGGGAGCTGATCGGCAACCTGTCCACCAAGACCAAGCCCGAGGGCGGCGCGCTGACGCTGGTGCTGGACCGCTGGATCAGCGCGGTCCAGAGCGAGGCCATGCGGGAAACGGGCCTGTCCGCGGACGACCCGGCCCTGACGGCGGCCACCGACCGGAAGATCTTTTCGGTCACCTCCTCCGTCAGTGAACTGGTGCACGGCTTTGAGTTCGGCCGGCTGCTTTCGGCCTATTACCGCGCCTATATAAACGGCGATGATGATATGAAGGGAAAGGTGCTCCGCTGGTTCCGGGGAGAATATACTTTAAAAAGCGAAGCCCGGGAGGCCCTGGGCGTGCAGATGATCATCACCGACGACGACTGGTACGATTACCTCAAGCTCTTCGCCGTTTTCTTCCGCCTGGCAGGCTATCAGGGCATGATGATCATGGTGGACGAACTGGTGAACCTCTACAAGATTCCGAACAGCGTCACCCGGCAGTACAACTATGAAAAGCTGCTGACCATGTACAACGACACCCTTCAGGGCAAGGCCAAATACCTGGGCATCCTGATGGGGGTGACACCCCAGGCCCTGGAGGACAAGCGCCGGGGCGTATACAGCTATGAGGCCCTCCGTTCCCGCCTGGCGGAAGGACGCTTTTCCAGGCCCGGCGCGCGGGACCTACTGGCCCCGGTCATCCGCCTGGACCCGCTGACGGCGGAGGAAATGCTCGTGCTTTGCGAGAAGCTTTCGGACATGCACGCCGGGCTCTACGGCTATGAGCGGACCATCGGCACCGAAGACCTGGCCGTGTTCATTCAGACTGAATACAGCAGGATCGGCGCGGAGGAGCATATTACTCCCCGCGAGGTCATCCGGGACTTTATTGAGCTCATGGACCTGCTCTACCAGCACCCGGATCAGACCATCGCCGGCCTGCTTCAATCGGATGAGTTTTCTTTTGCCAAATCAGAGGCCGTTTCTGATCAGACAGAAGCGGGCTTTGCGGAGTTTACCTTATGAACGTGTTTGAGCGCTACGCGCCGTTTATTCAGGATTATATTTACCGCTCCGGCTGGCGGAGCCTTCGGGCTGTGCAGAACGCGGCGGGGGAAGCCATCTTCGGCACCGAGGACAACGTGCTGCTGACGGCCTCTACCGCCTCGGGCAAAACGGAGGCCGCCTTCTTTCCGATCCTGACGCTGCTGGAGGAAAACCCGTCCGCTTCGGTGGGGGTTTTGTACATCGCCCCGCTCAAGGCCCTGATCAACGACCAGTTCGGGCGGCTGAACGAGCTGTGCGAGGAGGCGGGGATTCCCGTCACCCGCTGGCACGGGGACGCGGCGGCTTCGCGGAAACAAAAGCTGCTCCGCCATCCTTCCGGCATTCTGCAGATCACCCCGGAATCCCTGGAGGCCCTGCTGATCAACAGGCACATGGAAATCCCTTCCCTGTTTGGGGACCTGCGCTTCATCGTGATTGACGAGATCCATTCCCTCCTCCGGGCGGACCGGGGCCTGCAGACCTTCTGCCTGATCGAGCGGCTGTGCCGCCTGGCGGGCTGTTCTCCCCGCCGCGTCGGCCTTTCCGCCACCATCGGCAACCCGGAGGACGCGGGCAGGTTCCTGGCGGCCGGCAGCGGCCGAGGGACGATCATCCCCAGGTTCGACGGCGGCCGGGAGGTCTGGCGGCTGAGCATGGAGCACTTTTACAACACCGCCCCGCAGGCGGACGAGGAAAAGCCCGCCCCGGCCCATACGCCCCTGGCGGAAGCGCCAACCGACCGCGCCCCGGCGAACGCCGACCCAGGCATCGGCTACATCTTCGAGCACACGAAGGGGAAAAAGTGCCTGGTCTTCACCAACTCCCGGGAGGAATGTGAGTCGGTCTGCCAGACGCTGCGACAGTATTGCGAGGCGAACCGGGAGCCGGACCGCTTCCTGATCCACCACGGCAACCTCTCCGCCTCCTACCGGGAGAGCGCCGAGGAGGAAATGAAGGACGACGAGAGCCTGATGTCCGTCTGCGCCACGGCCACGCTGGAGCTGGGCATCGACATCGGCCGGCTGGAGCGGGCCTTTCAGATTGACGCGCCCTTTACCGTCTCGGGCTTTTTGCAGCGCATGGGCCGCACCGGCAGAAGGGGAGACCCGCCGGAGATGTGGTTCGTCATGCGGGAGGACCACCAGGAGGCCCGGGCCATGCTGCCCGAGAGCATCCCCTGGTACCTGGTCCAGGGCATCGCGCTGGTCCAGCTGTACGCCGAGGAGCGCTTTGTGGAGCCGCCGCGCATGGACCGCCTGCCCTACAGCCTGCTCTATCACCAGACCATGAGCACCCTGGCCTCCCTGGGGGAGATGAGTCCGGGGGAGCTGGCCTCCCGGGTGCTGACGCTGAGCTGCTTTCAGCGGATCACCCAGGACGATTACCGCCTCCTTCTGCGCCATCTGCTGGAAACCGGCCACATCAGCCGGACGGAAAACGGCGGGCTGATCCTGGGCCTTGCCGGGGAGCGGGTCATCAGCAGCTACAAGTTTTACGCGGTGTTTCAGGAGAATATCGAGTACACCGTCCGGGCCGGGTCCGAGCAGCTGGGCACCATCGTCAAGCCCCCGCCCGTGGGGGACAAGATCGCCATCGCCGGCCGGGTCTGGGCGGTGGACGAGGTGGACCACAAGCGGCGGGAGGTGTACTGCACCCTGGTCAAGGGGAACATCCCGGCCTTTTTCGGCCTGGTGGCCGGGGACATTCACACCCGGATCCTTGAAAAAATGCGGGCCGTGCTGGCGGAAGAGAGGCAGTACCCCTACCTGATGCCCCACGCCGTCTGCCGCCTCACGGAGGCCCGGGAGACGGCGAAGACCGCCGGGCTTACACAAAAGCCGCTGATCCACCTGGGCGGCAAAATGTGGGCCCTGTTTCCCTGGCTGGGCAGCTACGCCTTCCTGGCACTGGAGCGCTTTTTAAAGCTCCGGTGCGGAAAGCGTCTGGGGCTCAGGGGCGTGAGCGCCCGGAGGCCCTATTATCTCCAGTTCACCATGGAGGCGGATGAAAGCGAATTCTATGCGTTGGTCCGGGAGGAGGCACAAAGGGAATTCGACCCCCTGGAGCTGATATATCCAAAGGAAAACCCGGTCTTTGAAAAATATGACGAGTATGTCCCGCCCGAGCTGGTGCGCAAGGGCTTTGCCTGGGGCGTGCTGGATGTGTCCGGCATGAAGCGGCGGGTGCTTTCCTGGGGAGAGGACGGAGGCGAACGGAATGACGAATGAGCCGAAGCGCTATATGACCTATGAGGAATACCTTCAAAACATCCGGCAGGGCATCGTCACGAAGGACGGCCGCTGTCCGGTGACCCCGCTGCTGCTGATGCTGCAGGGCCGGTGGAAGTCCCAGCTCATGTATGAAATGTGCATCTACGACACCGTCCGCTTCGGCCAGCTCAAAAAGGACCTGCCCGGCATCACCAATACCATGCTGACCAAGGCCCTGAGGGAGCTGGAGGAGGACGGGCTGATCAGCCGGGAACAGTTCAACGAGATCCCGCCACACGTGGAATACTCCCTGACCGAGATGGGCCGGGGCCTTCTGCCCGTGTTCTACGCCATCATGAACTGGGGTTTTGAGTACGAGGACCAGCTGTACGAAAACGCGGACAGACAAAAGGAATAACTGCAAAATGCGGGGAAGACCGGACCGATCATCAGGATGTCAATAACAGACAATCCTGAATAGTTGACAATTTAGAGAATGTCTGTTATGATGTCATTGTTAGACGAAGCTAACACTTGCCGCTGGGCATATTCACCTCCTTTGAGTGCCTATGCGGCTTTTTTTGAAGGCAATGGTTAGTAACAACTAACTTTTAGAATTGAGGGAGGCTGCGATGTCCAACGAAACGCTCGTCCGCTGCTGCGCGCCCACCATGGCCTGCCTGAAAACGGGGAACATGTTCAGCTGCGCCTTCGACAGCCGGGAGCAGATGACAGCGGAGCTGCGCCGCCTGAACCAGCGGCTGAGGAAAAAGGGCCTTCGGATCCTGCCCATGAGATGGCGGGACGGGAAAGCCCTGCTCTATCTCTACCGCCCGAAGCTGCTGGAAAAGAACCTGTGCGATCCGCTTTCTAAAAAGCTGCTGGCGGAATGCGGATATACCGGCCGGAGCGCCGGGGCCTGCCTGGCCCGGCTGATTTCCCGGCTGCGGACGGAAAAGGAATTTCCCCATGAAGTGGGGCTGTTCCTGGGCTATCCGCCGGCGGACGTAGACGGCTTCATGCACCGAAAGGAGAGCTATAAGCTCTCCGGGCTTTGGAAGGTCTACGACGACGTGGAAGGGGCTGTCCGGCAGTTTGCCCGGTGCAGGCGCTGCACGGAGGTGTACCTGAATTGCTTGTCACGCGGCTTTTCCCTGGAGAGGCTGGCGGTCGCGAGATAAAGACACACGATTCGGATGAATCGGAACAGACGAAAGGAAGGTTTTGTACCATGAGCAAGGTTGCGGTGATCTACTGGAGCGGAACGGGAAATACGGAAGCCATGGCCCAGGCGGTGGCCGAGGGCCGAAGGCAGCCGGGGCTGAGACGGACCTGCTGGCCTGCGCGGACGTAAGCGGAGTGGACGGCTATGACGCGGTGGCGCTGGGCTGCCCGGCCATGGGTTCTGAGGAGCTGGAGGACGGCGAATTCCTGCCTATGCTGGAAAGCATCGAGCCGGCCCTGCCCGGAAAAAAGGTAGCGCTGTTCGGCAGCTACGACTGGGGTGTGGGCGAATGGCTGGAAAACTGGGAAGCCCGCTGCGCGGAAAAGGGAATCTCCCTGGCCGCTTCCAGCGTGAAGTGCAACAACGCCCCGGACGACGAGGGGCTCTCCGCCTGCCGGGCCCTGGGCGCGGCACTGGCATAAAAGAAGGAGGACGAAGATGAAAAAGTTTCGTTTAGGGTTAAGCCTCATGATGGCGCTCTGCCTGGCCCTTTGCGCCTGCTGCGCGCTGGCGGATCAGGTATTGGAGGGTGACGCGAATGTAGACCAGCGCAATTATCCTTCCACCGCTCCTTTTATTCATCCCCCGTTTTATAATGTGAAGCTGACGGTCGAGGTGGACGAAAACGGCAGGATCACCGCGGTCCGCGACAACGGCACCGGCGCCGCCGGCTCCGTGCAGGAGGGCAACGAAGAATTCTGGGCCAATAAGAACAAGCCCTACTTCGACGCCGCCGTGAACGGCGGACTGCTGGACAAATTCGTCGGCNNTCTGGGCCAATAAGAACAAGCCCTATTTCGACGTCGCGGTGAACGGAGGCCTGCTGGACAAATTCGTTGGCAAAACCAAGGAAGAAGTGCAGGCCATGGACATGACCGCCGGCGCGGACGCCATTTCCGGCGCGACCATGGTGAGCGCGGCGGCCCAGGAGGCCGTGCTCAACGCCCTGGAGGGAAAGGCCGGAAAGACCTTCCTTCCCGTGGAAGGCTCCGCCCTGCCGGTGGAATCTGTAAAAGGCAATGTCATCACCCTGAAAAATGCCCTGCCAGAGGATTTTGACCTCCGGCTGCTGGATATCCGCTGGGGCGTCCGCAACGAAGAGATCGTGCCTGAGGACAGCTATACCGCGGAAATCGCCGATGGCCAGGTGGTCATCACCTTCCGGGACGAATATGTCCTCAGGCCCGGCTACTACTATGTGAACGTGGTGGACGCCAGCGGCAAATACCGTTCTCCCGCCTTTGAGGGCGGCCCGGCCGCCGCGCAGGCCCCCTGGTTCGTGATCGACAGCGGCCTGAGCGCCGACGCCCTTTCCTTTGACGGCCAGTCCGTCGTTGTAAGCGGTGTCCAGATGGCGGATTATCTGGCTAATCTCCAGCACGTGCAGATTCTGGCCGAGGGCGCCGAAAAGCCCGTGGAGCAGGAAATCGTCGGCCATCACGGCACGATCGGCAGCTTCATCGCCCTGGACGAGACCGGCAGGCTGAACGCGGACGGCGTGGTCAAGGCCCGCAACGGCAGCGAAAGCCCGCTGTTTGAGGCCGGAAAGAAATACACCGTCACCGTCGCGGCCTTCGGGTACCCGGAGCTGACCTTCGCCTATGAAAAGAAGGACGAGGCCGCCGAAGCCGCGGCTCTGCTCGAGGCAGTCCGGGGCACCTACGAGCCCCTGTTCCCGGTGATCATGAGCAAAAAATACAACCAGCTCTGGCTCGACCCCTGCGCGGCCGTGCTGGGCGAAGAGGCCGCTCCGGCGGCGGTAGCCATGCTCCAGGCCGCCTGCAACGGGACCATCTACGGCCAGGAAGCCATCGACGCCTTTGGCGACGGCTCCAACGGCGCGCAGTTCGACTGCCTGTTTATCGGCGGTCCCGCGACGATCACCTTTGACGGGAACCTGATCAGCGGCGCGGACGAACAGGGCAACCCCGTGTTCAGCCATGAATACGCCTATGCCGGAAAGCTGTCCCTGGGCGGGATGCTGGAAGGCCTCCTCTATGAAACTGCGGACGCGGACGCGGGCGAGTTCAAATATTTTTACCTGATGCCCGATACGCCCGAAACTACCTATCACCTGGAATTCCGTTACGGCAGCAATACGGAGGACCTGGCCAAATACAACGAAGGCCCCTATGCCTACTGGCTGGCCGCCGGCTTCCCCGTGAACGCGGACGAGCAGATGATTCAGAATGTGATCGAGCTGTTCTGCCTGGAAAACATGGAATACTCCGCCCATGCGCCGGAAGCGGTCGCCCAGCTGAAGGACCTCGGCTTCGTTGGCTCCTGGCAGGCCGACCTGAGCGCCTACGGCGAGGAGTACGCCAACGTGGACCTGTCCATGGCCATCGATGAAAACGGCCACGGCCTGACGACGATGAACGGTGTGCAGACGGCCGACTTTGAAGCCTTCGCCGCCGATACCGGCGAAAAGGGCGACGGCCTGGGCCTTTATGTGGCCTGGAGCAACCTGGAGCAGGAAGCGGAGTCAGCCCCTTATGCCTTCACCGCTGAGGAAAACGGCCAGACGGTGCTGACCCTGACCGCCGACGACGGGGCGATCAGCTGGGTGAAGCAGGACTGAGCGTCCGTTCAAAGAGACAGAACCAGATAAAAAAAGACCCTCTTTGAAGAGGATCAATCCATGAAAAGCGGCTGCCGCGGAAATCTGCGGCAGCTCGTTTCTATCGCTGATGAACTTATTCCGCCTCATAGGCCGGCTGCCAGTGGGCGAACCCGGCCAGGGCTTCGTCGGTGCGGATGTAATAGCGCTTGTTTTTGTTGAGCTTGGCGATGTCGGCCATTTCATCTTCGGTCAGGGTGAAGTCGAGAATGTTCAGGTTGTCGCGGATGTGCGATACGTTCCTGCTGCCGGGAATCACCGCAAAGCCCATCTGGGTGTGCCAGCGCAGGATGACCTGGGCCGGGGTTTTGCCGTACTTTTCGCCCAGCGATGTAAACACCGGCTCCTCAATCAGGCTGCGGTCGCCGTGGCCCAGGGGATACCAGCTCATCAGCCGGATCCCGTAGGGGGCCAAAGTGGCGCGGAGCTCCTCCTGCGGGAAATAGGGGTGGGCTTCCACCTGGATGAACTGCGGGACGATGTCCCATTTGCCTTTGAGTTCGTCCAGATATTTGCCTTCAAAGTTGGAAATGCCGATGGCTTTGGCCTTGCCCTCCCGGTATGCCTTCTCCAGCTGGCGGTAGCCGGCAAGCCAGTTGCCGGCGGGCTGGTGGATGTAGAGAAGGTCCACATATTCTACGCCCAGCCGGGCCAGGGTTTCGTCGACCGCGCTCTGGTTTTCGTATTCGGAGGGCCAGAGCTTGGTGGACAGGAAGATTTCTTCCCGCGGGACTTGGCTTTCTTTGATGCCGCGGCCGACGGCGCGCTCGTTGACATAGGCGTTGGCGGTATCGATCAGGCGGTAGCCCATTTTGAGGGCTTCCCGCACGCTGTTTTGCGCGTCCGCGGGGGAAAGCATAAAGGTGCCGATGCCGATCACCGGGCAGGTCAGGCCGTTGTTCAGTTGAATTGTTTCCATATTCATCCTCCTTATATATGGGTGGTCCGTGTGCCGCTTTCTCAGACGTTCTTTTTCGCCCAGGCGGCAACCTGCTTTTCAGAGGACGCCGCGCTGCCGCCGTGGATGGACAGGCCTGGCTTTACCTCCGCCGTCGGGCAGGCCGCTTTGATGTCCCGCTCGCTGGAGCCCAGGCCGCTGCCCTCGTTGGTGCAGAAG
>DGRV01000057.1 GCA_002391225.1 Christensenella sp. UBA4379 | reverse complement strand
AGGGCGAGCCCGAGCAGGTCATCCGGGTCTTCCGGGATGAAATGGACGCAAACTTGGTCTATGTGGACGCGGTGGACCGTTTCCTGGACAAGCTGGCCGGAGTCTCCGAGCCCGAGCGCAAGCGCAAGATCATCGGTGCCGAGTTCATCCGGGTCTTCGAAGAGGAAGCCCGCAAGCTGGACGGCATTGAGTTTTTGGCCCAGGGCACCATTTACCCCGATATTCTGGAGAGCGGCCCGGTGAAGGCCCACCACAACGTGGGCGGTCTGCCGGAGGATCTGCAGTTTGAGCTGGTAGAGCCGCTGAAGTTCCTGTATAAGGACGAGGTCCGCGTGGTTGGCCACGAGCTGGGCCTGCCCGACAACATGGTGTACCGCCAGCCCTTCCCCGGCCCCGGCCTGGGCGTGCGCTGCGTGGGCGCCATCACCCGCGACCGGCTGGAGGCCGTGCGGGAGTCTGACGCCATTCTCCGCGAGGAGTTTGCCAAGAACGGCCTGGAGGGCAAGGTGTGGCAGTACTTCACCATCGTGCCCGACTTCAAGTCCACCGGCATCAAGGACGGTCTGCGCACCTACGACTGGCCCGTGGTCATCCGTGCCGTCAACACCCGGGACGCTGTCACCGCCACGGTGGAGGACGTTCCCTTCGCCCTGCTGCAGCACATCACTGCTCGCATCACCAGCGAGGTCCCGGGCGTGAACCGGGTCCTCTTCGACCTGACGCCCAAGCCCTCCGGTACCATCGAGTGGGAATGAAAAACCTTCTCTCCGTATTCTATCGACAAATCCAGAATCTGATTCTGGATTTGTCGATTTTCTTTTCTCCTGCGGTTTTCCCATGCTGGCCCGCCGGTTTTACCCGGCGGGTCTTGTGCTGTCATGCTACAATAGAAAAAACATTTCCTGAAATCCTGTAAGATTTGCTCCCCCATCCCGTGATAGAGGGTGAGGCGGAAAGGAAGTGACGCGAATGGAGGACAGTAAAATCATCAGCCTGTTTTTTGAGCGCTCAGAGCAGGCCATTGAAGAATTGGACCGCAAACATGGGCCTGCCGTGAAGAGAACGGCGGCCAACATCCTGCAAGACCGGCTGGATGTGGAAGAATGCGTAAGCGATACCTACCTCAGGACTTGGAACAGTATTCCGCCTCAGGCTCCGAATCCTCTGGCAAGCTACGTTTGCCGCATCGCCCACAACCTGGCCATCGACCGCTACCACGCCAACACCGCCCAGAAGCGCAGCGGAACCTATGATCTCGTGCTGGATGAGATGGAAGAATGTATCCCCTCCGGCATGAGCGTAGAAACGGAGCTGGAGGCAAAGGAACTCGGCGCTTCCATCAACCGCTTTCTGAACACCCTGAGCAGAGAGGACCGCTTTTTGTTCGTCCGGCGCTATTGGTATGCGGATCCTGTCCGGGATCTGGCCGCCATGACGCACAGCAGCCCCAACCGGATCTCCGTCCGTCTTTTCCGCCTCCGTGAGAAATTGCGGAACACTTTGACAATGGAGGGCCTGCTTGTATGAATCGGGAACTGTTATCCAAGGCGCTCTGTGAGATCGACGAGCGCTATATCGCCGAAGCCTACCGTCCTGTGCCCGAGGCTGCATCCGGCTCCCCGGGAAGGATCGTACACATGAAAAAGAAACGGATCATTACTTTTGCCCTGGCCGCGGCGCTGATCCTGGCGCTGGGGGCCATGGCCTATGCGGCGGATCTCTTTGGCCTGCAGGCACTGCTGATCACAAACGGAAGCTTATCATCTCCCGAAAACGTCAACGGCGGCCGCCTGTCGATTACCCAGCCTCAGGCTGTGCCGGAGGAGATGGACAGCGCGATCAGAGAGAAGATCGATCACTCCGCCAAAGCCTGGGCGGAGTGGAAAGCCTGGAGCGAAGAGAACGCCCCCCGCGAGCCGGAGAGCTGCCGCGCGCCAGAAAATGCGAGTGGTATCATTGAAGAGAAAAACGAAGATGGCACAGTGACCTTTATCTTCCTAAACGGTGAAGAGGAGCTAGAACGGCGCATCATCTCTGCCGAGGACTATCAGCTTTTCAAGGAGTATTGGGATCTCAGAGCCCGGGGATTCTCCGGCTACGACTTTAACTATCACATTTATACCAAAGAAATGGCCGATAAGCTGGAAGAGATCGCCGCACGCTATGGTCTGAAACTCCGCCATAAGCAGGAAGTGATGCTTCAGAATTTCGATGAGCAGACGGGTTTCTATTCTTTTGAGGAAATAACAGCGAAGATCAATGAGATCTGTGCCGGAGGGAAGCGCTTCTTCCGCACCGAGCCCACCGGCTACGACAAGTTCTACTATTTCGACGAGGGGACTTTCGCCGTCAGCTTCTTCACCGGGGCGGATCAGAGCTATACCGGTACCAGCTGCTATCTCTATAATTCCCCCTATGGCACCCTGTCCAGCGGTTATGAGATCTTCGATGTGGTCAAGGATATCAGCGCCTTTACAGTCAGGAGCCACACCACCCCCGATGGCGCGGAGCTGACTGTCTTGCAGAATGGTACGGAGGCTTTTGCCTACATCTATCTGGATGATTCCTTCGTGACGCTGCACATCTCCCAGACTGCCGGAATGGGAGATGCAGAGATCGACGCCATTCTGGACATGGTGGATTTCAGCACGATCCGCTAAGCCTAACCATGCCATCGCATTTTCCCGAAAGCCCGCCGTTCCCATCCGGAGCGGCGGGCCTTTTTCCTCTCGTTGCGGCGTCCTCCAGGCCGGGTGCGGAGACCTTCTCCCATCCTCGTTCTTGACTTTGCCCAATCCAGTGTGTATGATTGCGAAAAGAGCGCCGGTGCGGCGCACAAGGAGAAGGCCTATGCAGACGAGAGCTTTGACCCACTACAGTCCTTCCCTCGGGAAGGACATGCACATGATGATCTACGGCCACGGTGGCGTCCCCTTCCTGGCCTTCCCGACCCAGGACGGCATGTGCCGCCAGTTGGAGGACTTCGGTCTGATCGAGCAGATCCGGGATTTCATTGAGGATGGCCGCATCCAGCTTTTCGTGGTGGACACGGTGGATACGGAGAGCTGGTCCCTCCGGGAGGGCGACAAGGCGGCCCGCGCCGCGCGGCAGGAGCAGTATTACCGCTATCTCGTGGATGAGGTGGTCCCCCTGATGCGCCAGGTGAACGACGCGCTCCCCTTTACCTTTGGGATGAGCATGGGGGCGGATCACGCGGCGATCACCTTCCTGCGCAGGCCCGAGCTCTTCCGGGGCATGCTGGCCCTGTCGGGAGTCTACGACGCGGACTATTTCTTTGACGGCTACATGGACCCCACGCTGTATGACAACTCCCCGGAGCGCTTCCTGCCGAACATGCCCGCGGATCACCCCTATATCGCCCTCTATAACCAGAGGAAACTGATCTTCTGCGTGGGGCAGGGCGCCTGGGAGGAGGACGGCGTGCGCACCCTCCGCCATCTCCAGCGCGTTTTTGAGAGCAAGGGGATCCGCGCCTGGTGCGACTTCTGGGGCTACGACGTCAATCACGACTGGCCCTGGTGGTTCCGGCAGATCCGCTATTTTCTGCCCTTCCTGCTGAACGAATAAGCAGCTTTATGACAAGGAGAATGTCCCGTGAATTTTGTTTTTATCTCCCCCAATTTTCCCCATACCTACTGGCAGTTCTGCGCCGCCCTGGAAAGAAACGGCATCCGGGTCCTGGGCGTCGGCGATTCGCCCTATGACAGTCTGGAGGCCCCGCTGAAGGCTGCACTGACGGAGTATTACCGGGTGGACAGCCTGGAGGACTATGACCAGGTCTACCGCGCCGTGGCCTACTTTGCCTTTCGCTACGGCCGGATCGACTGGATCGAATCCATGAACGAATACTGGCTGGAGCAGGACGCCCGCCTGCGCACGGATTTCCACGTGACAACGGGCATCCAGTCCGACCGGATCGGCTTTATCAAGGAAAAGTCCCTGATGAAGCAGCTCTATCTCAAGGCCGGGATCCCCACCGCCCGGCAGAGCCTGGTCACCACCCGGGAGGCCGGCCGCGCCTTTCTGGATAAGGTGGGCTATCCCGTGATCGTGAAGCCCAACATCGGCGTGGGCGCCACCAACACCTGGAAGCTGGAAAACGAGGAAGACTTCGATGCCTTCTACGACCGTCTGCCGGAGGTCCCCTACGTGATGGAGGAGTTCATCGAGGGGATCATCTGCTCCTACGACGCGATCCTGGACGCGGACTGCGAACCGCTCTTCGAGAGCATGACGGTGTGGCCCCCGGTGATGGACATCGTGAACAAGGACCTGGACCTGATGTATTACACCTGCCCCGAGGTGCCGGAGGCCCTTCGCGCCCTGGGCCGCAGGACCGTCAAGGCCTTCGGGGTAGACCGGCGCTTCGTGCATCTGGAATTTTTCCGCCTGACCAAGCCCCGCAAGGGCCTGGGCGAGGTGGGGGATTTTGTGGCGCTGGAGGTCAACATGCGCCCGGCGGGCGGCTACACGCCGGACATGATGAACTTCGCCCACGCCACGGACGTCTACCAGATCTACGCGGATATGGTCGCCTTCAACAGCCGCAGGAAAGCGGAGGGCCCGGAGCACTTCTACTGCGTCTACGCCAGCAGGAAGGACGGCCACCGCTATTCCCACACCCATGAGGAGATCATGGCCCGCTATGGCGGGGACCTGGTGATGCAGGAGGAAATGCCGCCCATGAACTGGCCGCAGATGGGCCGCTATATGTACACGGCAAAGCTCAGGAGCTTTGAAGAGGCCGAAGCCTTCATCCGCTTTGTCCAGGGATAAGCAGATCTCGACAGGCGTTCTTCGGAGCGCCTGTCGATTTTTTTGCGCGCTGCGCTTTTGGGCCGGTGCATGCCAGGATCCGGAGGGAAAGCCCTCGTTGAATCTCCTGCGGCGGCATGGTATAATTCCCCGGAACGACCATCCCTCTGTGAAAGGAAAGAATCATGCCCGCTCCCTCCAAATACCGGAAAACTCTGCTGGCCTGCTATCTCGGCTTTGTGACCCAGGCCATCGCGGCCAATTTCGCGCCGCTGCTGTTTCTGACCTTCAAAAGCAGCTACGCCCTGTCCCTGGAGCAGATCTCCGCCATCCCGCTGCTTTTCTTTTTTACCCAGCTGCTGACGGACCTGGCCGCGGCCCGATTCGTAGACCGGATCGGATACCGCCGCTGCGTGGTCGCCTCCCAGCTTTTGTCCG